>JAKFXR010000021.1 GCA_021731285.1 Polaromonas sp.
TTAGTGCCGTTTTTCCAGTTGTCAATTGTTTGTGCACCAGCGGCGGTTGCAAGCGCTGCGGAAGCAAACAACATTGCCACTTTGTTGAGTTTCTTCATGGTTCTCCTCTAGAGAAAAGCCGCAGACTCGCTGCGAATTAAATACACGCCGTTAAGTGACCATCACTCAAAGCGTTACAGTTATTGTGCCATAGCTCATTCACTGTTCAAGCTTGGTGGAGGCTTCGTCCGACACAGAATCGAGAAACTTTGTTTTTTGTTGCGGGAGTGCCACACCCCGTCTGGCCCGGCTCAGGCCTTAAAATCAGCAGGCTTAGCTCCTGCGCGCATCGCAAAATCCAATTCAGGCCTCTCATGACCCAGTTTGCCAAAGAAACCCTGCCCATCAGTCTTGAAGAGGAAATGCGGCGCAGCTACCTTGACTACGCGATGAGCGTGATCGTGGGCCGCGCGCTGCCCGATGCCCGGGACGGCCTGAAACCGGTTCACAGGCGGGTGCTGTTTGCGATGCACGAGCTGAACAATGACTGGAACCGTCCTTACAAGAAGTCCGCCCGTATCGTCGGTGATGTGATCGGCAAGTACCATCCGCATGGCGACCAGTCGGTTTATGACGCAATCGTCCGGATGGCCCAGGATTTCTCCCTGCGGCACATGCTGGTGGACGGCCAGGGCAACTTCGGTTCCGTGGATGGCGACAACCCCGCTGCCATGCGGTACACCGAAATCCGCCTGGCCAAAATCGCCCAGGAAATGCTGGCCGACATCGACAAGGAGACCGTCGATTTCGGCCCCAACTACGACGGCAGTGAAAAAGAACCCCTGGTTCTGCCTTCACGCATTCCCAACCTGCTGATCAATGGCTCGGGCGGCATCGCGGTGGGCATGGCCACCAACATCCCGCCCCACAACCTCAATGAGGTGGTTGACGCCTGCCTGCACCTGCTGAAAAACCCGCAGGCCAGCATCGACGAGCTGATGGAAATCATTCCGGCGCCCGACTTCCCCACCGCCGGCATCATCTACGGCATCAATGGGGTCAAGGACGGCTACCGGACCGGCCGCGGCAAGGTCGTCATGCGCGCCCGTTGCCACTTCGAAGACATCGACAAGGGCCAGCGCCAGTCCATCATCGTCGACGAGCTCCCCTACCAGGTCAACAAGAAGACCCTGCAGGAGCGCATGGCCGAGTTGGTCCACGAGAAAAAAATCGAGGGCATCAGCCACATCCAGGACGAAAGCGACAAGTCCGGCATGCGCCTGGTGATCGAGCTCAAGCGCGGCGAAGTGCCTGAAGTGGTGCTCAACAACCTCTACAAGCAAACGCAGTTACAGGACACATTCGGCATCAACATGGTGGCGCTGGTCAACGGCCAGCCCAAACTGTGCAACCTCAAGGACCTGATCCAGGTCTTCCTGTCGCACCGCCGCGAAGTGGTCACGCGGCGTACGGTCTTCACGCTGCGCAAGGCGCGCGAGCGCGGCCATGTGCTCGAGGGCCTGGCCGTAGCGCTGGCCAACATCGACGACTTCATCGCCATCATCCGCAACGCGCCAACACCGCCTGTCGCCAAGGCCGAGCTGATGCTGCGCCCCTGGGACAGCAGTCTGGTACGCGAGATGCTGACACGCACCCGGGCGGACGGCGGAGTGGTCAATGCCGACGACTACCGCCCGGACGGACTGGAAAAGGACTTCGGCATGGGCAGCGACGGCCTGTACCGCCTGTCCGAAACCCAGGCCCAGGAAATCCTGCAGATGCGTCTGCAGCGCCTGACCGGTCTGGAGCAGGACAAGATCGTCGCCGAATACAAGGAAGTCATGGCGGAAATCGACGACCTGCTCGACATCCTGGCCCGGCCCGAACGCGTCTCGACCATCATCGGCGAAGAACTGTCGGTCATCCGGCAGGAATTCGGCCAGACCAAGCTGGGCCTGCGTCGCAGCCAGATCGAGCACAGCTCCTTTGATTTGAGCACCGAGGACCTGATCACACCGACCGACATGGTGGTCACCCTGTCCCACACCGGATACATCAAAAGCCAGCCCCTGTCCGAATACAGGGCACAAAAACGCGGCGGCCGCGGCAAGCTGGCAACGGCTACCAAGGAAGACGACTGGGTCGATCAGCTGTTTATTGCAAACACGCACGACTACATCCTGTGCTTCTCCAACCGCGGCCGGTTGTACTGGCTCAAGGTCTGGGAAGTCCCTGCAGGCTCGCGCGGCTCGCGGGGGCGGCCCATCGTCAACATGTTCCCCTTGCAGGAAGGCGAAAAGATCACGGTGGTGCTCCCACTGACAGGCGAGAAGCGCACCTTCCCTGCCAACCAGTACGTCTTCATGGCCACCAGCATGGGCACAGTCAAGAAAACCGCGCTGGACGAATTCAGCAACCCGCGCAAGGCCGGCATCATCGCGGTTGACCTGGACGATGGCGACTATTTGATCGGCGCTTCGCTGACCGATGGTCAACACGATGTGATGCTGTTCTCGGACGGCGGAAAAGCCGTGCGGTTTGATGAGAACGACGTTCGCCCAATGGGCCGCAACGCGCGAGGCGTACGCGGCATGACGCTGGAGGACGGCCAGGGCGTCATTGCGATGCTGGTCGCCGAGGACGAGCAGCAAAGCGTGCTGACCGCGACGCAGCATGGCTTCGGCAAGCGCACCTCCATCCAGGAATACACCCGCCACGGCCGCGGCACCAAGGGCATGATCGCCATCCAGCAGAGCGAGCGAAACGGCAAGGTCGTTGCTGCGACGCTGGTTCATACGGACGATGAGATCATGCTGATCACCGACAAGGGCGTGCTGGTCCGCACCCGGGTCAGCGAGATCCGCGAAATGGGCCGCGCTACTCAGGGCGTGACACTGATTGGCCTCGACGAGGGCTCCCAGTTGAGCGGTCTGCAACGAATCGTGGAAAATGACGCCACCCTCGACGATAACGATACCGACACCGACTCAGGCACACCTGCCTCTACCTCCAACCCGGAAACCAATTCATGAACAAAATCATCAGCGCCCTGCTTGTTGCAGGCTTCACCTTTTCCGCGTCCGGCTATGCCCAAACGGCCGATCCCAAACTGGAATGGGCCAGAAAAGTAGTGGCCTTGCAGCAAGGACCGGACCTGGACGCCCTTGTCGGCCAGTTGGTCAACGGCGCCGCGCAAGACCTGGTAGGGACCTGGACCGAACGGTTTGAAACCACGGTACCCAAAGCCCGGCAGGCCAAGGCGTCTGAAGACATCAATGCGGAACTGGCCAAATTTGCAACCGATGCCAACAGGATCATTACCGCCAAAGTGGGTCAGGCCAACAGCGAAGCGCTGGTGCCGGCCTACATGGAAAAGTTCACTGCTGACGAGCTGCGCCAGCTGGTCGCTTTTTTCGAGTCCCCCGTGGTCAACAAGTACAAGGCCGCCACGCCGGACCTGGTCAGTGCGTTTGTGAAAAAACTGGTGGACATCACTCAAACCGACATCCAGGCCCGCGCCAAGCAATTTGATGCCGCAGCGGAAAAGATAGTTGGCCCGGCCGCCCCTGCTGCACCTGCAGGCAGGGCGCCAGCAAAAAAATAAGATCCCAGCCGGGAGCGACAGCGCCGCTTGCTGCGCGGCACCTCATCCGCGCATTGCTGGCCGATACTCGTACACCATGACTCAAAACCTTCTGCAGCTTCGCCAACGCATCGATTCAGTGGACCAGCAATTGCTCGTCCTGCTGAATCAGCGCGCAGCGCTTGCCAATGAAGTCGGCGCCCTCAAACGCGTGGATGGTTCGCCGATTTTTCGCCCTGAGCGTGAAGCGCAGGTCATCCATGGACTGCAGACAGCCAACCCCGGTCCCCTGTCAGGTGAGAGCATTTCCCATATCTGGCGAGAAGTGATGTCTGCCTGCCGTGCGCTTGAAGCGCCGCAGCGGGTCGCCTATCTGGGACCTGCCGGCACTTTCACCGAGCAGGCAGCCGTGCAGTTTTTCGGCTCCAGCATCGAACACGTGCCCTGCCCCAATTTTGATGCCGTATTCCACGCGGCCACATCCGGTGCCGCAGAATTTGGCGTGGTTGCGGTGGAGAACAGCACCGAGGGCGTAGTCACCCGCTCACTGGATTTGCTGCTCAACTCCCCGCTGCACATCGTCGGCGAGGTCAGCCTGCTGGTGCGCCACCACCTCCTGCGCAGCACCGCATCGCTGGACGGTATTGAAGTCGTGCTGGCCCACCCCCAGGCGCTGGCACAGTGCCAGGACTGGCTCAACACCCGCCTGCCAAACGCGGAGCGCCGCGCTGTTTCCAGCAATGCCGAAGGCGCACGGCTCGCTGCCACCAACCCGGCCTGGGCAGGCATCGCCAGCGAAAGGGCGGCGGCCGAGTTCGGTCTTCACATCGCCGCCCACGCCATTCAGGACGACGCCTTCAATCGCACCCGCTTTGCGGTGATATGCCTGCCGCAGACACTGGCTGCCCCGCAGGCTTCGGGCAAGGACTGCATCAGCCTGATCGTTTCCGTTCCCAACAAGCCAGGCGCCGTCCATGACATCCTGGTGCCCCTGAAAGTTCATGGTGTATCCATGACACGCTTTGAATCGCGCCCTGCCCGGTCCGGCCAGTGGGAGTACTTCTTCTACATCGATCTGCAGGGCCATCCTTCGCAGCCGCATGTAGCGGCAGCCCTCAAGGACTTGCAGCAGCTTTGCGCGTTTTATAAAGTACTCGGAACCTACCCCGCAGGCGATTGAAGCGACAATAAAGCAAATGACAATAACCGTGGCACCCACTCATGTTTGAACAGCTTGGACTGATAGGCTGCGGCCTGATGGGCGGGTCGTTCGCGCTGGCACTCAAACGCGCCGGACTTGTCAAGCGCGTCGTCGGCTACAGCAAGTCCCCTTCCACCACCGAGCGCGCGCGCCAGATGGGTGTCATTGATGTTGAAGCGCCTTCCGCTCTGCTGGCGGTCTCTGGGGCCGACATTGTGCTGCTGGCAGTTCCGGTGTCGGCGACAGAAGCTTCCTTCAAGGCCATCCGCCATCTGGTCAGCCCCACCACGCTGATCATGGATGTCGGCTCCACCAAGCGCGATGTGGTGGATGCGGCCAGACGTGTGCTGCGGGACCATCTGGGATGTTTCGTTCCGGCGCACCCCATCACCGGCAAGGAAGTCTCCGGCGTCGAGCACGCAGATGCCGACCTGTACGCCGGCAAGCAGGTCATCCTCACGCCCATAGAGCGCACCTTCACGGTTCAGCTCCAGAAGGCGGTGGACGTCTGGACTGCCCTGGGCTGCCACGTGGTCAAAATGTCGCCGCAGGCGCACGATGCCGCATATGCAGCAGTGAGTCACCTGCCGCACCTGATCGCCTTTGCATTGATCAACAGCATTTCCGGCCAGGCGCAGGGCAAGGACTACCTGTCCCTGGCAGGCCCCGGTTTTCGCGATTTCACCCGCATCGCGGCCAGCGACCCCAAAATGTGGCGGGACGTGCTGATCGCCAACAAGGAAGAGCTGCTGGAGCAATCCAGGATCTTCCAGACCACGCTGCAAGCGCTGGAGAAATTGATCGCCAGCGGGAGCGGCGAGGCACTGGAACAATTGATAGAACAGGCCAGCCACACGCGCGCCAATTGGCGAATCAGCTCACAGAAGTCCTTCACCAAGTAGCCGCTGTCCATGTTCGACAACCCGTTCCTGGACATCCCGGCACTGGCGGGAGCCGGTGGCAACGTCCGTCTTCCTGGCTCCAAAAGTATTTCCAACCGGGTGTTGCTGCTGGCCGCGCTGAGCCAGGGCCGCACCACCGTTCACGAATTGCTGGCCTCGGACGACACTGCAGTGATGCTGGCAGCGCTCCGGCAGCTGGGTTGTTCGGTGGAGCAGCGTGGTGACACGGCCGTCATCGAAGGCCTGGGTGGCCGTCTGCAGGAAAAACAGGCAAAACTTTTCATGGGCAACGCGGGCACGGCCATGCGTCCGCTCACGGCCGCACTGGCGCTGCTGGGCGGCAACTTCGAGCTGTCGGGGATCCCGCGCATGCACGAACGCCCCATTGGCGACCTTGTCGATGCGCTGCGGCAACTGGGCTGCGCTATTGACTACCTCGGCAACGAGGGTTTTCCGCCTCTGCGGCTTCGTCCCGGCCATCTGAAGCTTGAAGAACCCATCCGCGTACGCGGAGACGTCTCCAGCCAGTTTTTGACATCCCTGCTGATGGCGCTCCCGCTGGTGGCGAGCCGTGATATCTGTATCGACGTGGTGGGCGAGCTGATCTCAAAACCCTACATTGAAATCACCCTCAACCTGCTCGCCCGTTTTGGCATCGGGATCACGCGTCCTCTGGGCGCAGACAACTGGCAGCGCTTCATTATCCCGGCCGGGAGCCAGTACCGCTCGCCAGGCGAAATCCATGTGGAAGGCGACGCATCAACCGCTAGCTATTTCATAGCGTTAGGCGCAATTGCAGCAAGGGCTACAGGCCAAAATGGCATAAATATTCAGGGGATTGGCTCAGACTCCATTCAGGGGGACATCCGCTTCGTCGAAGCCGCCCGGCAGATGGGCGCGTTGATCGAAAGCACCCCCAACTCCCTGCGGGTGACACGCGGAGCCTGGCCGCTCAAGGCCATTGACCTGGATTGCAACCACATCCCCGATGCCGCGATGACGCTGGCCGTGATGGCACTGTATACCGATGGCACCACCGTGTTGCGCAATATCGCGAGTTGGCGCGTCAAGGAAACCGACCGCATTGCGGCCATGGCCTGCGAGTTGAGAAAGCTCGGCGCCAGCGTTGAAGAAGGCGCTGACTACCTCAAAATCACCCCGCCAGCCCGGTGGCAAACTGCGCCCATCCACACCTATGACGACCACCGGGTGGCCATGTGTTTTTCGCTGGCCGCCTTCAATCCGGCGCAGTTGCCGGTCCGGATTCTGGACCCCCAGTGCGTCGCCAAGACATTCCCGGACTATTTTGAAGCCTTGTTCTCGGTGGTCGAGGCCGAGCCCGCCCGGATCCCCGTCATCTGCATCGACGGCCCGACAGCCTCGGGCAAAGGCACGGTCGCGGCGGTGGTGGCCCGGCGGCTGGGTTACCACTTCCTGGATTCCGGCGCGATGTACCGCATTACCGCGCTGGCGGCCATGCAGGCGGGTCTGGCCATTGCTCCCGCGCAGGAAACGGCCATTGCGGAGATGGCCCGGCAATTGCCGGTCCGCTTCGCCGACGGCAAGGTCTACCTGGCCGACACCGACGTCACCGAAACCATACGCACCGAAGAATCCGGCATGAATGCCTCACGGGTTTCCGCCCTGCCCCTGGTGCGTCTGGCCTTGGTGAACCTGCAGCACCGGTTCCGGCAGCTGCCTGGCCTGGTGGCAGACGGCCGGGACATGGGCACGGTGATTTTTCCCGATGCGGGCCTGAAGGTCTATCTGACGGCCGGCGCCCGGCAACGGGCCGAACGCCGGCATAAGCAGTTGATTTCAAAGGGAATTTCGGCTACAATCGCCGGGATTCAGCAGGATCTGGAGGCCAGGGATGCACGTGACATGTCGCGTCAATCCGCGCCTTTAAAGCCTGCTGAAGACGCCAAGCTGCTGGACAACTCCCTGCTCTCGATTGAAGAATCGGTGACTCAGGTGCTTGACTGGTGGCAAGGCACCCGGCCCTTCTGACCAACAGCGCACGCCAGTGCACGGTCAGCAGGAACATGTAACTTAACCGCGGTCACCCGCACACAACCGCCACAGTCAGCTCTAAAAACGATAGCAATGGTGCTGTCGGAATCCTGTTTTGTGGACTAGGAAAATCAATGTCTGAATCTTTTGCCGCCCTGTTCGAAGAATCGCTGAAGCGCTCTGAAATGCGTACCGGTGAAGTCATCACCGCTGAAGTCGTTCGTATCGATCACAACCACGTTGTTGTCAACGCCGGACTCAAATCCGAGGCTTATGTCCCCCTCGAAGAATTCAAGAACGACCAGGGCGAACTCGAAGTCCAGGTCGGCGACTTTGTCTCCGTGGCCATCGACTCGGTCGAAAACGGCTACGGCGACACCCTGCTGTCGCGCGACAAGGCCAAGCGCCTCGCCTCCTGGATGAGCCTGGAAAAAGCCCTGGAATCCGGCGAATTTGTCACTGGCCAGACCAGCGGCAAGGTCAAGGGCGGTTTGACCGTCCTCGTCAACGGCATCCGCGCTTTCCTGCCCGGCTCGCTCATCGACACCCGCCCCATCAAGGACTTGTCTCCCTACGAGAACAAGACCATGGAATTCAAGGTCATCAAGCTGGACCGCAAGCGCAACAACGTCGTGTTGTCACGCCGTGCTGTGGTCGAAGCCAGCATGGGCGAAGAACGCGCCAAGCTGATGGAAACCCTGAAAGAAGGCACTGCCGTCAAGGGCATCGTCAAGAACATCACCGAATACGGCGCCTTTGTGGACCTCGGCGGTATTGACGGCCTGCTGCACATCACCGACATGGCATGGCGCCGTGTGCGTCACCCAAGCGAAGTGGTGACAGCTGGTCAGGAAATCGTGGCCAAGATCCTGAAATTCGACACCGAGAAAAACCGTGTTTCCCTGGGCCTGAAACAAATGGGCGACGACCCGTGGATGGGCGTGAACCGCCGCTACCCACAGGCTACCCGCCTGTTCGGCAAGATCACCAACATCGCCGACTACGGCGCATTTGTCGAACTCGAGCCAGGTATCGAAGGCCTGGTCCACGTGTCCGAAATGGACTGGACCAACAAAAACGTGGCTCCAAGCAAGCTTGTGACCCTGGGCGACGAAGTTGAAGTCATGGTCCTGGAGATCGACGAAGACAAACGCCGCATCAGTCTGGGCATGAAGCAGTGCAAGGCCAACCCATGGCAAGAGTTTGCACAGGACACCAAGCGCGGCGACCGCGTCAAGGGACCGATCAAGTCGATCACCGACTTCGGCGTCTTTGTGGGCCTGGCTGCCGGTATCGACGGCCTCGTGCACCTGTCTGACCTCTCGTGGAATGAGCCCGGCGAAGCTGCCGTGCGCAACTACAAAAAGGGCCAGGAAGTCGAAGCCATCGTGCTGGCTGTCGATGTCGACCGCGAGCGTATCTCCCTGGGCATCAAGCAACTGGATTCCGACCCGTTCACCACCTTCGTGTCGATCAACGACAAGGGTGCCATCGTGACCGGCAAGGTCAAGACGGTTGATGCCAAAGGCGCCGAGATCGATCTGGGCGAAGACATCATTGGTTACCTGCGCGCCAGCGAAATCAGCCGTGACCGCGTTGAAGACGCGCGCAACGTGCTGAAGGAAGGCGACGAAGTGTCGGCCGTTGTGGTGAATGTGGATCGCAAGACCCGCAACATCCAGCTGTCGGTCAAAGCCAAGGACAACGCCGACCAGCAGGAGGCCATGGCCTCCCTGAGCCAGCAGTCTTCGCGTGACAACGCCGGCCTGACCAACCTTGGCGCACTGCTGCGCGCCAAGATGGACAACGCAGAGAAGTAATCAGGACCCCGCGAAATGGCGTGCCTGCTCTGCGGAACAGCACGCCATTTCTCTGTCCCCCAATTTTTATGACCCGAAGCGATCTAGTCGAAGAACTGGCAGCCCGATTCAGCCAGCTGACGCACCGCGATGCCGAATATGCCGTCAAGACAATACTTGACGCCATGAGCGACGCGCTCGTGCGCGGGCACCGGATCGAGATTCGCGGTTTCGGCAGTTTTTCGATCAACCGGCGTCCGCCGCGCATGGGACGCAATCCGCGTTCCGGTGAAAGTGTCGCCATTCCGGAAAAACGCGTGCCCCATTTCAAGCCCGGCAAGGCACTGCGCGAAGCGGTGGACACCCGGACCGAGGAAATGCTGACGGCCAAGCCGAAATAGGGTCTGGACGGCGAAAGCCTGGACTCCTGGCCCAGTGGTCTCGCTACAATCGCCAGACCACAAGGGGACTTCCAGTGAAATACCTGATGTGGCTGCTTAAGGCAGCCATTTTCTTTACGCTTTTTGCCTTCGCGCTGAACAATCAGCAAATCGTTTCCGTGAATTTCTTTTTCGGCACGCAATGGCAAGCACCACTGGTGCTGGTGGTGCTGGTCACATTTGCCTCCGGTCTGGCCGCTGGCATTCTGATGATGATGCCGCGCTGGTGGAGGAAGGCAGCGCCTTCCCATCAGCAACCCCCGGGCAACGCTGGCGAGAATCCTTCCACCATGCACCATGGAATTTGACTTCACCTGGGTTTTGCTGGGGTTTCCGGTCGCCTTCACCCTGGGATGGCTGGCGTCACGGCTGGACCTGAGGCAACTTCGCATCGAAAACCGGCAAGCGCCCAAAGCCTATTTTCGCGGCCTCAATTTCCTGCTGAATGAACAGCAGGACCAGGCGATCGATGCATTCATCGAAGCCGTCCAGAACGACCCCGACACCTCGGAGCTGCACTTTGCGCTCGGCAACCTGTTTCGCCGCCGCGGAGAATACGAACGCGCGGTACGCGTGCATGAGCACCTCATGTCACGCGGTGATCTGACCCAACCCGAACGCGATCGCGCACAGCATGCGCTGGCGCTTGATTTCCTGAAAGCCGGCCTGCTCGACCGCGCCGAGATCGCTCTGACAAAACTTGAAGGTACCACTTACGAAGAGGAATCCCGGCTCGCGCTGCTGTCTATCTACGAACGCTCACGCGACTGGGAGCACGCCACAGAAATCGCTGCAAAACTCGACAGCGCCAGCCATGGCAGCTTCAGCGCCCGGCAAGCCCACTACCTGTGCGAGCAGGCGTTGACCGCCGCCGCATCGGGCGATGCGGCGCGAGCCGAAGACAGCCTGCAGCAGGCAGCCCGAATTGCGCCCGCCTCCCCGCGTCCGCAACTTGATCTGGCCAAACTGCAAAGCCAGTTGGGCCGCAACCAGGATGCCTTTGCCACTTTGCTCAAATTGCAGGACACCGCGCCTCAGGCGATGCCGCTGGCGGCCAGCCTGCTGGGCAACGTGGCGCAACAGGGTGGTCAGCAAGCCGCAGCCCTCGCTGCCCTTGAACGCAGCTATGCGCAGATGCCGTCCATCGATGTGGTTGAAGCCATCATCAAGCTGGACAGCAATTCTGCAGCGCCACGCGATCACTACATTCAGCACCTCGAGCGCGAGGCGTCACTGGTGGCGGCTGCCAGGTGGATCGCCGCAGAAGAGCTGGGCAACCCGCATCAGCACGGGCTGCTGCAGCGCGCCCTGGACAAGGCCACAAAACCCCTCATGCGCTACCGCTGTGCGGCCTGCGGTTTTGAGGCTACCCAGCACTTCTGGCATTGCCCCGGATGCCAGGCCTGGGACAGTTATCCGGCGCGGCGCATAGAAGAGTTATGAACACCCCCGTCGGATGCTCACTGCGTGTAGCACCTTCCCCCTTGCAGGGGGCGGCCACCAGCGGCCCGGCAGAGCCGGATCCGCGGCGGCCACTTGAATAAGATCTGCTCATCATGACATCACCTATTGCGCCATCTGCTGAAGAACTCGCCAAAGCCCGTGTGCTGGTGGTCGGCGATGCCATGCTGGACCGCTACTGGTATGGCGCGGTGGACCGCATCTCGCCGGAAGCGCCCGTGCCGGTGGTCCGGGTGACACGTCAGGAGGAACGCATGGGCGGCGCCGCCAATGTGGCCTACAACATCGTTACCCTGGGGGCCCAGGCCTCGCTGCTGAGTGTGGTGGGCCACGACGAGGCAAGCCATCAACTGGAGGCGCTGGTGACCGGTTCGGGAATCAAACCCTGCTTTGGCCGCGACCCGCAACTCAAAACAACGGTGAAGCTGCGGGTGATTGGGCGGCAGCAGCAGTTGCTGCGTCTGGACTTTGAAAGTACTCCCGAAAATGAAGTGCTGGCCTCACAAAGAGCGGAATTCGCCAAACTGATGCCCGGCCACGACACGGTGCTTTTTTCCGACTATGGAAAAGGTGGCCTCGCACACATTGCCCTCATGATCGACGCAGCCCGCGCAGCGGGCAAGGTGGTGCTGGTCGATCCCAAGGGGTCGGACTACTCCCGATACAAAAATGCAAGCGCCATCACCCCCAACCGCGCGGAGCTTGAGCAGGTCATCGGCCTGTGGCGCGACGAGGCAGAACTACAGGTCAAGGCACAAAACCTCCGGGAAACACTGAAGCTGCAGGCCGTGTTGCTCACCCGCAGTGAAGAAGGCATGACCTTGTTCGATGCGCAGGGTCAGTTGCACGTGCCGGCGCTGGCACGCGAGGTGTTCGACGTCACAGGCGCCGGTGACACCGTCATCGGGACACTCGCCGCCATGGCCGCAGCCGGGATGAGTCTGAGGGATGCCGTGCCTGTAGCCAACCGGGCGGGTGGCGTTGTGGTCGGCAAGTTCGGTACCGCAACCGTCAGTTACGGAGAATTGTTTCAATGAAGATCGTGGTTACAGGAGCCGCCGGCTTTATAGGCGCCAACATCGTCAAGGGCCTCAACGCCAGAGGTATCGACGACATCATCGCGGTTGACGATTTGACCGAGGGAGACAAATTCCGCAACCTCGCAGACCTGCAGATTGCCGACTACATCGACGCGGATGATTTTTATGAGTTGTTTGCCGAAGGCGCGTTTGGCGACGTTGAGGCGGTCTTTCATGAGGGTGCCTGCAGCGACACCATGGAAACCGATGGCAAGTACATGATGGACAACAATTACACCTTGTCCTGCGACTTGTTTGCCGCCTGCCAGGAGCGCGGCACTCGCCTGCTTTATGCATCGTCGGCCGCGACCTACGGTGGCTCCGACACCTTCCGTGAGTCGCCAGAGTTCGAAAAGCCGCTCAACGTCTACGGCTACTCCAAGCTGCTGTTCGACCAGAAACTCCGGCGCGACATCGGAGCCGACTTTTCAGGCGCCACGACGCAGGTCGCGGGCTTTCGCTATTTCAACGTGTACGGACCGCGGGAGCAGCACAAAGGCCGCATGGCCAGCGTCGCCTTTCACCAGTTCAACCAGTTCCGTGCCGAGGGCCAGGTCAAACTGTTTGACGCGCATGACGGGTACGCTGCCGGCGAGCAGATGCGTGATTTCGTATTTATCGATGATGTGGTGGCGGTCAATCTCTGGTTTCTTGACCATCCGCAGGCCCGCGGCATCTTCAACCTTGGCACAGGCAAAGCGCAGCCCTTCAATGATGTGGCGCTCAGCGTCGTGAATTCCCTGCGCGAGGCGCAGATGGACAAACCACTGACACTGGAACAAGCGCTGCAAGCCAGGCTGATTGAGTACATCGGGTTCCCCACGGCATTGGTGGGCAAGTACCAGAGTTACACCCAGGCCGATTTGTCTGCCCTGCGCACTGCAGGCTGCAACCATGCGTTTGCGGACGTGCAAACCGGCGTAGCGGCCTACATGCGTTCACTCGTAAGAGGCGTAAGCAAAGGCGCTTAAACCCCAAAATGCGGGTTTTACTCTATAGGCTTGACCACTGTAGCGGTCAACCCCCCAAGCTGCGCAGCCGTTAAATGCCGGACATCCTGAAAATCAGGATGGCTCACGTGATTCAAAAACCATACCTAATTGAGGAGCTTCCTGATGTTTAAAAAGCTATTGACCTTCATCGTCAGCATGTATGTCGCCATGGCCTTCGCCGCCGTCGACGTCAACACCGCCACTTCGGCTGAACTCGACAGCATCAAAGGCATTGGTCCGGTCAAGTCGGCGTTGATACTTTCCGAGCGCAAGAAAGCCCCTTTCAAGGACTGGAATGACTTCGTGACACGTGTCAAAGGCGTCGGTACCGACAGCGCCGAGAAATTCTCCGCAGCCGGCATGACCGTCAATGGCGCCAGCTACAAAGCCACAGCCGCCGCCAAAGCGGATGCAAAAGCAGATGCCAAGGCAGACAAGAAAGCAGACAAGCCTGTCACCGAGAAAGCCAAGGACGCGGCGGTTGCCACCAAGGACGCAGTCAAGGGCGCAGCAATTGCGACCAAAGACGCTGTCAAGGAAACCGCCAAGGATGTCAAAGCCGCGGTGACGCCCAAGGCTGAAGTCAAAGCCGATGCGAAGGCAAGCGCCAAGGCCGACGCTCCGAAGCCCGCTGCCAGCGCCGCCAAGAAGTAGGCTTTTCAAGCTCTCGGCAACCCGCCCATCGGCGGGTTTTTTGTTTGGGGGCGAGCCTGGACAGCTTTACACCAGCGCAATCAGGTCGGTCACGCCCACATCAACACCAGCCTGCACAAGCAGAGTCCCTGCCTGGGCGCGGTGGTGGGTCTGGTGATTGAAAAAATGGGTCATCGCCTGCCAGGCTGGGTGCTCCCGCTGCACACCTTTGGTGTTGCTGTAAGTCATGTTGAACTGTGGGTAATCTGCGGGCATGTCCGCCACCCAGGCTTCAATGGCAGCGTCCAGCTGTTCGCGCCTGGCGCGTAATGCCTGCCAGTCGTCGAACAGCACGGTATCGAGCTGACTGCCCACCGGCAGGTCCAGCACCTGTGGGTTGAGGCTGGCGAGGCTGATGCCGTGATCCACGCCGCACTGGGCAAAGCGGCGCAGCCAGATCAGGTCAGCGACGATCAGGTGGTTCAGTGTGTGGTGGACAGAACCGAAGAAGGCGCCCCGGTCCTGTTTGCGCCCCTCGTCCCCCAGCGTGTCGCAGGCGGCGTACAGGCGCTGGTTCATCCAGCTGTTGTAGCGGGCCAATAAGCGGTAATTGTCAGTGCAGGTGTCGCTCATGCGCCCGATTGTCAGGACTTCCAGGGCACGCTGCAAGCTCCGGCACCAAACCCTTGAACAAGGGATCCAGTCGTGTGATCTCTTGCGCGGCGGCCTTCTGCCCCAGGTCCTGCGCCAGGTACTGAAAGACGTCGGCGCGTATCAGCCACAGTTCCACGGCCGAGTTCGCCAGCTCGATCCGCAGCGCTGCCCTGAGGCGATGGCTCTCGGTGCAGGGGGCCATGGCCAGCGTCATGGCGCTGCGAATGGGCCGCAGGTCGGGCCCGGCCGGCGGCGTCTGACTGTCAGGCGCAGCATCCGATTCGCAAGCGTCTGCGGTTCCAAACCAGCGCTGAATACGGGAATGTTTTTCCATGGCGGGCGATCTGCAGACGGCCGGCTCAGGCCACACCAAATCCGCCGCCACCTGGCGTGTGAATTTCAAACACATCGCCCGCCTGCATTTCCGCCTGGCCAATGTGAGCCAGCGTCTCGATCTTGCCGTTGGCACGCACCACCAGGTTGCGCCCCACCTGTCCGGGCTCGCCGCCAGCCATGCCAAAGGCGCCGTGTTTTCGGCCATTGGACAAAATGCTGGCCGTCATCGCCTCAAGAAACCGCACGCGCCGCACACCGCCGTTACCACCCACCCAGCGCCCCGCGCCACCTGACTCGGGGCGAATCTCGTAGCTTTCCAGCCGCACCGGGAAGCGGAACTCCAGCACTTCCGGGTCGGTCAGCCGTGAATTCGTCATGTGGGTCTGCACGACCGAGGTACCGTCGAAGCCCTTGGCAATTTTCCCGTCCGCATCGAGTTGACCGCCTGCGCCGGAGCCACCCGAGATGGTTTCGTAGTACTGGTGCCTTTCGTTGCCAAAGGTGAAGTTGTTCATGGTGCACTGGCTGGCCGCCATCACCCCCAGCGCGCCGTAAAGCGCATTGGTGATGCAAGTAGAAGTTTCCACATTGCCTGCCACCACGGAAGCGGGAGGATTCGGGTTCAGCATCGAACCGGCGGGGATGATGACATTCAGCGGCTTGAGGCAACCGGCATTCAAGGGAATGTCGTCGTCCACCAGGGTGCGGAACACATACAACACCGCCGCCATGCATACCGCAGTCGGCGCATTGAAGTTGTTGGTCTGCTGGGGCGAGGTGCCTGTGAAATCGATTTCCGCGCTGCGATTCTTCGTGTCCACCCTGATTGCGACCTGAATCTGCGCACCGTTGTCCAGCGGCAGCGTGAACTTGCCATCTTTCAGCCGCGTGATCACCCGGCGCACCGACTCTTCGGCGTTGTCCTGCACATGCCCCATGTAGGCCTGCACCACATCCAGGCCAAATTGCGCGACCATTTTGCGCAACTCCTGCACGCCTTTCTCGTTGGCGGCAATTTGCGCTTTCAGGTCAGCCATGTTTTGCTGGGGATTGCGGCTCGGGTACTGCCCACTCTTGAGCAGTGCCACCATCTCGGTTTCACGCAGCACACCCCGCTCGACAAGCTTGACGTTGTTGATCTGAACACCCTCTTCTTCAATCCGGGTAGAGAATGGCGGCATGGAGCCGGGGGTGGTGCCCCCCACATCGGCATGGTGCCCGCGCGAGCCGACGTAGAAAGTCGGCACCTCCTGGCCAGAGCCCAGGTAGACCGGGGTGATGACCGTGATGTCCGGCAGGTGGGTGCCGCCGTGGTACGGGTCATTGAGTACATACACGTCACCGGGCTGTATCTTGCCGGCGTTCTCACGAATCACCGTCTTGATGCTCTCCCCCATGGAACCCAGATGCACAGGCATGTGCGGCGCGTTGGCAATGAGGTTACCGGCCGCATCAAACAGCGCGCAACTGAAGTCCAGCCGCTCTTTAATATTGACCGAGTAAGCGGTGTTCTGAAGTTGAAGACCCATCTGCTCCGCAATGTTCATGAAGAGGTTGTTGAAAACCTCCAGCAACACAGGGTCCACCTTGGTGCCTGCTGCAAATTTGATGGCACGCTCGGTCCGCCGGTCCAGCACCAGGTGGTCCAAAGCCGTCAAGGCGGCCTCCCAGCCCGGCTCCACCACCGTGGTCGCATTCTTTTCCGCAATGATGGCAGGGCCAGAGATGATGTCACCGGGCTGCAGGTCTTCGCGCACCACCAGGGCCGCATCGTGCCACTGCCCGCCCGAGTACATGCGCACCGTCTCTCGGCGGGGAACTTCGCGCGGCTCGTGCGTCGCGTGGCGCGGCTCGGCCGGGGCATCTCCCGCCACCACAGCTTCAACGGATACCGCTTCAACAATCAGCCCCTTGCCCTGCATCAGAAACGAAAACCGCTGGCGATAGGCGGCTTCGAAACCAGCTTCGATATCTTCAAGCCTTCCAAAAGGCACAATCAGCGCCGCGTCGCTGCCCTCATAACGCACATGCACGCGGCGATGCGTGGTGATCACGCCAGCATTGACCTGCTGGCGCTGCAGTTCGCCCTCTGCTGTCGCCACCAGCTGGTCCAGCAGGGATGCGATTTTCGGCAAGGCGCTATCGAGCAGCTTGAGCTCTACCGCCTGTTCCCGAATCACATTCTGATCGGCCAGGCCCATGCCATAGGCGCTCAATACGCCGGCCAGCGGATGCACAAAGACCTTGGTCATGCCCAGCGCGTCAGCAACCAGGCAGGCGTGCTGACCACCCGCACCGCCAAAACACTGCAGGGTGTAGCGCGTCACGTCATAACCTCGCGCCACCGATATTTTCTTGATGGCATTGGCCATCTGCTGAACAGCAATGTTGATGAAACCCTCTGCCACCACCTCGGCGCTGCGTCCGGTCTGCCCGGCCAGTTCATTGAACTGGGTTTGCACTGCATCAAAACTCAGCGGCTCGTCGGCATTGGGGCCAAACACCTTCGGAAAATAACGCGGCTGAATCTTGCCCACCATCACATTGGCGTCTGTCACTGCAAGCCTGCCGCCGCGGCGGTAGCTGGCCGGCCCCGGGTTCGCGCCAGCGCTTTGTGGTCCGACCCGAAAGCGCTCTCCATCGAATTTCAGGATGGAGCCACCGCCCGCCGCGACCGTGTGAATGCTCATCATCGGGGCGCGCATCCTCACCCCTGCCACCTGGGTTTCAAACTCACGTTCAAACTCACCCGCGTAGTGCGACACGTCCGTGGATGTTCCGCCCATGTCGAAACCGATCACCTTGGCATGACCTCCAATCGCAGCCGTGCGCGCCATGCCCACTATGCCGCCAGCCGGGCCGCTCAAGATCGCGTCCTTGCCCTGAAACACATGGGCATCGGTCAACCCGCCAGATGACTGCATGAAAAAGAGCTTGACGCCCGGCATTTCCCCAGCGACCTGCTCGACGTACCGACGCAGGATGGGCGAGAGATAGGCATCCACCACGGTGGTGTCGCCGCGGCTGACGAACTTCATCATCGGGCTGGTCTCATGCGAGGTGCTGATCTGGGTGAAGCCCACTTTCTGGGCAATACGCTTGGCCGCTTTCTCATGATCCGTATAGCGGTAGCCGTGCATGAACACGATGGCGACGCTGCGCAGCCCCTTTCCATACTGCGCCGCAAGTTCCTCCTTCAACAGGGATTCATCCAGCGCCTGCAGGACCTCCCCTTGCGCAGCCACCCTTTCGTGCGCTTCCACCACTGCGCTGTAAAGCAACTCCGGCAGGACAATGTTGCGATCAAACAAGCGCGGGCGGTTCTGGTACGCAATGCGCAGCGCGTCCCGAAAACCACGCGTGGTCACCAGCAGTGTGGGCTCACCCTTGCGCTCAAGCAAGGCGTTGGTCGCCACCGTGGTTCCCATCTTCACGCAGTCGACCACGTCGGCGCTGATCGACTCCCCTGGCTTCAATCCAAGCAGGTGGCGAATACCGGCGACTGCTGCATCGCGGTACTGCTCCGGATTTTCCGACAGCAGCTTGTGGGTGGTCAGGGAGCCATCGGGCTTGCGAGCCACGATGTCGGTAAACGTACCGCCACGGTCGATCCAGAATTGCCATTTGTCCCGGGATGGGGCCTGAGCGGGTTGGGTTTTGGTAAGCATGATTGCGAAAATATATCCATAACGCGAGCGACTGACACGGACCCGCCCCGGTTGCTCGTCCGGGAAGGTTCAAATGCTTCACCGAACGCAGGTGAGTTGATCCAATGGTAGCGGTTCCTCCTCCGCCCAAGGGACCCTGCTTCTTCAGCAAGGTGCCTGCTCCGCCCATGCACTATTTTTTGCTGTAGGCGGAGGTGTAGTAAGGAATGAAGATGCTGTTGGCCTCAGGACCGACCGAGCGAATCCATTCCTTGGAAAACTTCTCGCCCAGGCGCTTGATGTCGCCGTTCAATTCGCTGGAGGCGCGCTCGACCTTGATGCCTTGAGCGCGCAACTCGTTGGTCGAGTCAAGCATCACCGCCTGGCTCCTGGCCCAGCCTCGTGTTTCCGCAGACGATGCCGCTTGCAACACAGCCTTTTGCTGATCTGGCTTGAGCGCCGAAAATGCCTTGGTACTCACGAACACCACATTCTTTGGAAACCAGGCATTGATTTCGTAGTAATGCTTGATGGGACCCCAGACCTTGTTTTCAACGCCCGTGACTGCCGACGTGATCATGTTGTCCATGCGACCCTCGGCCAGCGCCTTGTTGACGTCGACCATGGCCACGTCCACCGGCATTGCCTCCATCAGCTCGGCAATGCGCTGGGTGGTCGGGTTGTAGGTACGCATCTTGGTACCCTTGAAATCGGCAGAATTGCGGATTGGCTTGTTTGCAAAAAGTCCTTGCGGTGGCCATGGCACTGTGTACAACAGCTTCAGCCCGCGTTGGGTAAAGTGCTTGTCGATGAGCGGACGCTGCAGTTCCCACATGCGTTGGGCGTCCGAGTAGCTGGTCACCACAAAGGGGACCGAATCGGCGCCGGCAATTGGAATGTCCTTGGCCAGACTGGACATGATGGTCTCCCCAGCCTCGGCCTTCCCGTCATGCACGGCCTGGCGAACGTCATTGAGTTTTGCCAGCGTGCCGCCCGGGTGTACTTCAATGCGCAATTGCCCGGCCGTCGCCTTTTCCACATCCTGAGCAAACCTGAAAATATTCTCGGTCTGAAAGGACTCAGCGCGGTATCCCGTCGCAAGTTTCCAGGTGGTCTGGGCCATCACGGCGGAAGCGTGGCCCAGCGAAACCGCACACAAGGCGGAGATCAAAAGCTTTTTCATGGGAAATCCTTAAAAAAAGTGGCTACTTGCTGTTGGCTACATATGACGTGGCAGCCACAGCACCACATCAGGAAAGAAGTAGGTAATCAGTACCGCGAGAATCATGAGAAAAAACAGGGGCAGTGCCGTGCGTGCTATCCAGGTCACCTCGCGCCTGGTCAGGCCCTGGATGACAAAAAGGTTGAAGCCGACGGGTGGGGTGATTTGTGCCATCTCGACCACCAACACGATGAAGATGCCGAACCAGATCAGATCGAAACCGGCCGCTTCCACCGTCGGGAGCAAGACGGCAATGGTCAGCACGACGACCGAGATGCCGTCGAGAAAGCAACCCAAAACAATGAAGAAAGCGATCAAGCCCAGCATCAGCGCGAAGGGCGAGAGCTGCAGTGCGCCAATGAATTCGGCGAGGTGCCGTGGCAAGCCGATGAAACCCATGGACAGGGTCAGGAATGCTGCCCCGGCAAGGATCAGGCCGATCATGCAATAGATGCGGCAGGCGGCGACCAGCCCTTCCCTGAACTTGTTCCAGTTCAGCGAGCCTTCAATGGCAGCCAGCACGAGGGAGCCGGCCACCCCCAGTGCGGCCGCTTCTGTGGCGGTGGCTATGCCGCTGTAGATACCGCCGAGAACCACCACAATCAGCGACACCACGGGGATCAGGTGGCGTGAAGCGTAGATTTTCTGGCCGAAACTCATGGCCACGTCAGCTGCCGGCACCTTGTCCTTGTTGAACAGGGCCCACACCATGATGTAGCCCATGAACAATGCGGCCAGCATCAGGCCAGGAATCACGCCGGCCAGAAACAGCTTGGCGATGGACACGTTGGCTGCCACGCCATACACGATCATGATGATGGATGGCGGGATCAACAAACCCAGCGTGCCCGCACCTGCCAGTGTGCCCACGGAAATGTCGTCGGGGTAACCACGTTTCTTGAGCTCGGGCAAGGTGATCTTGCCAATGGTGGCGCAGGTGGCTGCCGACGAGCCGGAAATGGCGGCAAAGATGGTGCAGCCCACGACGTTGATGTGCAGCAGCCGACCTGGCAGACGGTCCAGCCAGGGCGCCAGGCCCTTGAACATGCTGTCAGACAGTTTGCTGCGAAAAAGGATTTCACCCATCCACAAAAAGAGCGGCAGAGCTGTGAGGGTCCAGCTGGAGGTGGAGCCCCAGATGGTCAACACCATACTGTCGCCTACAGGGCGCTGGGTCAGCAACTCCATTCCCAGCAAGGCCACGGCCAGCAGGGACAGCCCGATCCACAAACCCGATCCCAGCGCCACAAAGAGCAGCACGATCAACCCGAAGGCAATGACGATGTCCATTTTTTTCTTTCCAGGGCTTATTCAATATGGGCGGCTTCGCTCGACACAGCAATGAAGCTGCCGCCGCGCCAGCGTTCAATCAGGGCGTGTGCAAAAGACAGCGCAAATCCGATACAGCCCAGCGCCATGGCGATCTGCGGAATCCACAAGGGCGAAGCGTCAGCTGCCGGCGAAACATCGTGCGTGCTGTACGACACCCAGACCAGCCGCACCGCGTACCAGGCCACGTAGGCCGCCAGAGCCAGCCCCGCACCCAGAGACCACCATTCAAGAATGCCGCGCACCCTGGGAGAAACGCGTTCAAGCAACAAGGTCACACGGATGTGGTCGCCATGTTTGAGCGTGCCGGGCAGCGCCAGAAACAGTGCCGCCGCAATCGCGTACCCGGCGTACGCGTCGAGACCGGGAATGTCCCAGTTCGCCTCGCGCGCCAGCACACCCAGCATGACTGTCCCAAAGGCCGCCAGCATGGCCACGCAGGACAAGCCCATCAGCAGTTTGTAAAAATTCAGGACGAGTTTGCCCATCACGTGCTCCTGCATCGATCAAAAAAAACGGAAGAGAAAGGACGGCGGCGGGCTTTCTGCCAGCAGGTCTGCCTTGCACAGACCCGCCCGCCGCGTAAAGCGGCTTACTTCTTGCGGTAAGCGTCGATCACAGCCTGGCCTTCGGGGCCGGCAGTCTTGAGCCACTCGGCTGTCATGGTGTCGCCGATAGCGGCCAGTTCCTTCTTGACGCTGTCAGAAGGCGGGCTGATGGTCATGCCCTTGGAGGCCAGCTCTTTCATATATTCGCCATCCAGCTTCTCGCTGGTCGCCCAGCCACGCTGTTCAGCGGCAGCAGCGGCTTTGAGCAGCGCATCCTGCGTGGGCTTGTCCAGCGCATCAAACGCTTTCTGGCTTACCACCGTCGCGTTGCGTGGCAGCCAGGCACTGACAGGATAGAAATACTTGACCTGTTCATGCAGCTTGCTTTCCACGCCGCTGGCGCTGGAGGTCAGGAAGTTTTGAACACCGCCGGTGGCGAGCGCCTGCCCGAGCTCGGCCAGTTGAATGGTCACCGGTTGAGCCTTGAGGAGCTGGGCGATGCGGGTAGTCGCGGGATTGTAGGCACGCATCTTGGTGCCGGCAAAATCGGCGTGCGTGCTGATCGGCTTGAGCGAGTACAGCGACTGGCCGGGCCATGGCACGGTGAACA
>JAKFXR010000084.1 GCA_021731285.1 Polaromonas sp.
CGCTGACCTGGTTGAAACCTACGCCGTGACCCTGATCGCCACCATGGTGCTGGGCGCCCTGCTGGTCACCGGCGCCGGCACCAGCGCGGTGGTTTATCCGCTGGCACTGGGCGCTGTGTCCATCATCGCCTCCATCATCGGCTGCTTCTTCGTGAAGGCCTCGCCCGGCATGACCAATGTGATGCCGGCGCTGTACAAGGGCCTGGCGGTGGCCGGTGGCCTGTCGCTGATCGCGTTTTACTTCGTGACCACCTGGCTGATCCCCGACAACGCGATCAAGGCATCGGGCACACAAATGGCGCTGTTCGGCGCCTGCGCGGTTGGCCTGGTGCTGACCGGCGCGCTGGTGTGGGTTACCGAGTACTACACCGGCACGCAGTACGCGCCGGTCAAGCACATTGCCCAGGCATCGACCACCGGCCACGGCACCAACATCATCGCCGGCCTCGGTGTCTCCATGCGTTCGACCGCCTGGCCGGTGATTTTTGTGTGTATCGCGATCTGGGTGTCGTTCTACCTCGCCGGCCTCTACGGCATCGCGATTGCCGCGACCTCCATGCTGAGCATGGCTGGCATCGTGGTGGCGCTGGATGCCTACGGCCCGATCACCGACAACGCCGGTGGCATCGCCGAAATGGCCGACATGCCGCCTGAAGTGCGCGCAGTGACCGACCCGCTGGACGCGGTAGGCAACACCACCAAAGCCGTGACCAAGGGCTACGCCATTGGTTCGGCCGGCCTGGCAGCGCTGGTGCTGTTTGCCGATTACACCCACAAGCTCGAGGCCTACGGCCGGGCCATCACCTTCGACCTGAGCAATCCGATGGTCATCATCGGCCTGTTCATCGGCGGCCTGATCCCCTACCTGTTCGGCGCGATGGCGATGGAGGCCGTGGGCCGCGCCGCCGGCGCCGTGGTGGTTGAAGTGCGTCGCCAGTTCCGCGACATCAAGGGCATCATGGACGGCACCGGCAAGCCGGAGTACGACACTGCTGTCGACATGCTGACCACCGCAGCCATCAAGGAAATGATGATTCCATCACTGCTGCCAGTGGTGGTGCCGATTCTGGTTGGTTTGCTGCTGGGCCCTGCCGCTCTCGGTGGCCTGCTGATGGGCACCATCGTGACCGGCCTGTTTGTGGCGATCTCGATGTGTACCGGTGGCGGCGCCTGGGACAACGCCAAGAAATACATCGAGGACGGCCACCACGGCGGCAAGGGCTCCGAGACGCACAAGGCCGCCGTCACCGGCGACACCGTGGGCGACCCCTACAAGGACACGGCTGGTCCAGCCATCAACCCGCTGATCAAGATCATCAACATCGTGGCGCTGCTGATCGTGCCGCTGATGATGAAGTTTCACGGCGGCACGGCCAACGCAGCACCCGCCACGCCAATGGCCGCACCCGCAGCCATGAGCGCACCTGCTGCCACTGTGGCCACGCCTGTGGCACCGGCCATGCCTGCGCCGGCACCTACCCAGGCACCAGGCGCTGCGGCTACGCCCACACCCGTGACTGCCGCGTCTGCTGCCAAATAAGCGCAGGCCCTTCCATCAAAAGCCCGGTTCACCGGGCTTTTTTTTGCGCGGCGTTAGACTGCACACTGCAGCCGAAAGGCCTGGAACCGACATGACAAAAAAGACATACGAATCGCTGCGCAGTGCGCGCTGGCTGGCCCCTGACGATGTGCGCTCGTTCGGCCACCGTTCACGCGTGATGCAGCTTGGCTACAGCCCGGACGACTGGGTCGGCAAGCCGGTGATTGCCATCGTCAACACCTGGAGCGACATCAACCCCTGCCATGGCCACTTCAAGCAGCGGGTCGAGGATGTCAAGCGCGGGATTTTGCAGAACGGCGGTTTCCCCATCGAGCTACCCGCGCTCTCGCTGTCCGAGCCCATCGTCAAGCCCACCACCATGCTGTACCGCAACATGCTGGCCATGGAAACCGAGGAGTTGCTGCGCAGCCACCCCATCGACGGCGCGGTGCTCATGGGCGGCTGCGACAAGACCACACCCGGCCTGCTGATGGGTGCCATGAGCGCGGGCATGCCCTGCATTTACCTGCCCGCCGGTCCCATGCTGCGCGGCAACTGGAAGGGCAAGGTGCTGGGTTCAGGATCGGACAGCTGGAAATACTGGGACGAAAAACGCGCCGGCAAAATTACCGCTGCGCAATGGACAGAAGTAGAAGGCAGCATTGCGCGCAGCCACGGCCACTGCATGACCATGGGCACGGCCAGCACCATGACCGGCATCGCCGAAGCCATGGGCATGACGCTGCCTGGCGCCTCGTCCATCCCTGCGGTGGACTCCAACCATGTGCGCATGGCCGCCGACAGTGGCCGGCGCGCAGTGGACATGGTGTGGGAGGATTGGACCCCCGCCAAAGTGCTGTCCCGTGCATCGTTCCAGAACGCCATCGTGGTGGCCATGGCCATGGGCTGCTCGACCAACGCCATCATCCACCTCGTGGCCATGTCGCGCCGCGCCGGGGCCGGTTGCGCCATCGGGCTTGACGACTTTGACGCCACCAGCCGCAAGGTGCCTGTCATTGCCAACATCCGGCCCAGCGGCGACACCTATTTGATGGAAGACTTTTACTATGCCGGTGGCCTGCGCGGCATGATGAGCCGGCTGGTCGGCCACCTCCAGCTCGATGCGATGACGGTCAGCGGCCGCAGCATGGGCGATACCCTGCAAGGGGCCGAGGTCTACAACGACGACGTGATCCGTCCGCTGGACAAACCCATTTACGCGGAAGGCGCGCTGGCCGTGTTGCGTGGCAACCTGGCCCCTGACGGCTGTGTCATCAAGCCGAGTGCCTGCGCGCCCCACCTCCTCAGGCACACCGGGCGGGCGCTGGTGTTTGATGACTACCCGGCCATGAAGGCCGCCGTCGAAGACGAAAGCCTGGATGTGACCGCCGACCACGTGATGGTGCTGCGCAACTGCGGGCCGCAAGGCGGCCCTGGCATGCCCGAGTGGGGCATGCTGCCGATTCCCCTGAAGCTGGTCAAGCAGGGCGTGAAGGACATGGTCCGCATCTCGGACGCGCGCATGAGCGGCACCAGCTACGGCGCCTGCATTTTGCATGTGGCACCCGAGGCTTACACAGGTGGCCCGCTCGCGCTGGTGAAAACCGGCGACATGATCACTGTCGATGTTCCCGCGCGCAGCATCCACATGGAAGTGAGCGAAGAAGAGCTGGCCCTGCGGCGCGCTGCCTGGAAGCCGCAGGCCCCGCGCTTTGAACGGGGTTATGGATGGATGGCTGCCCGCCACATCCAGCAGGCTGACACGGGCTGTGACTTTGACTTTCTCGAAACATCGTTCGGCGCGCCCATCGGCGAGCCGGACATTTACTGACACATCACAGGACACGACTTCCATGCCTTTGGATACCGCTACCGCCAGCAAACTCAAAACCGTCAGCACGGCCACGCTGTGCACGGCCCTCTTCAAGCACGGGCTGCGCAACCAGTTCATCCAGGACGTGCACCCGCTCAACGCCACGCTGCCCAACATGGTCGGTGAGGCGTTTACGCTGCGCTACATCCCCGCGCGTGAAGATCTCAACCCGATCAGCGTTTTTCAGGACCGCACCCACCCGCAGCGCGTTGCTGTTGAGCAATGCCCCGCAGGCGCCGTGATGGTGATTGACAGCCGCAAAAATGCGCGCGCGGCCTCGGCGGGTTCGATATTGGTGACGCGCCTGATGGTGCGCGGCGCCGCCGGCGTGGTGACCGATGGCGGGTTTCGGGATTCCCCTGAAATTGCTGCCCTGCCTTTCCCGGCTTACCATCACCGCCCGTCTGCGCCGACCAACCTCACGCAGCACCAGGCGCTGGACATCAACGTGCCCGTGGGTTGCGGCGATGTCGCAGTTTTTCCGGGGGATGTGGTGGTCGGCGACCGCGAAGGTGTGGTCGTGATCCCGGCCCACCTCGCCAACGAGATCGCAGACGAGGCGGTGGAGATGACGGCTTTCGAGGACTTTGTCACCGAAGAGGTGCTCAAGGGCCGCTCCATCATCGGGCTTTACCCGCCGACGGAGCAGCAGTCCAAAGACGATTTTGCCGCCTGGCGCAAAGCCGCGGGGCGCTAGGGAAGCGCTGATAAGTCCTTGCGGATGGGCGGCAGCCGGATCGGGATGGAATACAAGGCGGATTTCGCAGGCAATAGCTGGCTATTGGCAAGAAATTCAACGCAGCAGACCGCCCGAGCCCGGCTGGTCGCACGCCGCAGGGGTCTTGTCAGCGCTTCCCTCGGCTATTGCGGTTTAATGCCGGCGGTCTTGATCACCCGCGTCCAGGTGTCGAGCTCTGACTTCACAAACGCCGTGTAGGGCTTGACACCCTGCGCCGGGATGATGAAACCGACCGAGCCCATGCGCTGCTTGATGGCGTCGGACTGCATGGCTTGCGCAATCGCCGCTTCGAGCTTGTCCACAATGGGCTGCGGTGTGCCTTTGGCGACCGACATACCCGACCACGACAACGCCTCAAACCCTTTGTAGCCCGATTCGGCAATCGTCGGCACATCGGGATACAAGGGGTTGCGCTGTGTGCTGGTGACCGCCAGTGCGCGAAGCTTGCCGGCGCGCACGTGGGGCAAGGCAACGTCCTGATTGATAAACATCATCGGGATGGTTCCGCCCAGCACGTCGGTCATCATGGGGCCGCCGCCGCGGTAGGGAATGCCCGTCATGAAGATGCCGGTGGTCTGCTTGAACAGTTCCATCGCCATGTGGCCCGAGGCCGCGTGGGTATAGCCATAGTCCAGCTTGCCCGGATTGGCCTTGGCATAGGCCACCACGTCCTTGACGCTCCTGTAGGGCGTGGACGGATGCACCACCAGCACATTCGGGCCGGAGTGGACTTGTGAGATATGGACAAAGTCCGTCATCGAGTTGTATTTGAGGTTGGGGTCCAGTCCGTGCGCAACAGCGTTCTGGCCGACACCGGTCTGGATCAGCGTGTAGCCGTCTGCAGGTAATTTGACCGCGCGATCGGTACCGATGGTGCCGCCTGCGCCGCCTATGTTCTCGACGATAAAGGGCTGCTTGAGGCTTTTGGTCAGCTCGTCGGCCAGCATGCGGGCCATGACATCGCTGGTGCCGCCCGGAGGAAACGGAACGATGACCTTGACCGGTTTGCTGGGATAGTCGGCCTGCGCAACGGCGGCCATGGGCAGGGTTGCGGCGAGTGCCGCCATGGTGGCCAGGCCAACCAGCTTGCGTCGAATCATTGTCATGTCTCCTCTGGCGCGATCTGCAGAAAACCTGCATGGAAGTAAAACTTGAGCATCTATTAGCCGGGAAATGCCCAGGCCCGTCAATCCGTTTTTACGCTGCGTGGGAGCACGTCGACGGCTATACGGCGGTATGCGTGACAGCCCTTACCAGCGAACTGGCAGGGCCCACCAGTTCCCCAAGGGCATCCACTTTGTCCTGCTCGATGTACTCCAGAATGAGCTCGTTGATGCCGCCAACAATGGCCATCGCCATGCCCGGATCCAAAGGCGCGCAGCGCTCGCATCCTGTCCGGTCTGCGTTGATGACTTTCAGCATGAAGCCTGCGATTTCCTGGTTGACGCGTCGCCGCGCAGCCAGGCCGGCAGCGCCCAGGCCCAGAATTTCGATAAACAGCGTTCGCATCAGCACCGGGTTTTGTGCCATGCAAGCCAGGTAGGCTGTCAGCGCGCGCTCAATCTGGGTCTGCCATTCGTGCGCCGGGTCTATGGCCTCACCCAGCATCTTCAGGGCGTTGTGGCTGGCCGCTTCGTACAGTGCGATCAGGCATTCGGCTTTGCCTGCAAAACATTCGTAAAAGGTGCGCTTGGACACACCGGCCTCCCGCACAATGTCGGCCACCGTCGTATCGGCATAGCCCTTGACTGCAACGCTGCGGGCCATGCCTTCGAGCAGGCGCGAGCGGTAGGCGTTGGCTGGCGTATCTGCAGATGACATCTGTTCAATACTCATGGTGAAGCCTGGTCTGGCTTTTTTAACTTTGGTACTTGACAGTACCACAGCACAAACCTATAGTCACGTTTATTGGTACCGCTGGGTACCATCGCTTGTCCGGAGAACCTTGTGAGTCAACTTGTTGTACGCCGCCTGCTGATCGATCTGCAAACACCCCTGCCGCGCCATTGGTGCGCCAACGATGCGTTTCGCACGGCCTTCTTCAACGCCTTGTCCATGAGTTTTCCGGTCGGCGAGCAGTTTTTTATTGACTCTGTACGCAATGGCCTGAAAGCCATGCCTGCGGACCAACAACAGCAGTATCAGGCGGAAGTCCAGGGGTTTATTGGCCAGGAAGCCACCCACAGGCGCATTCACAGCCTGTTCAATGCTCACCTCGAAAAGCAGGGTCTGGTCAATGAATGGGCCCCGCGCGCAGAAAAAAACATGCAACGCATGGCCGGTGCCAACCCCCTGCACGCGCTGGCCATCACCGCTGCCAACGAGCATTTCACCGCGATTTTTGCCGAATGGCTGCTGCGCAACCACGACTTGCTGGACCACAGCGAAGCGCGCCTGAAAACCATGTGGCTGTGGCACAGCGCCGAAGAGTCAGAGCACAAAAACACCGCCTTTGATGTGTACACCGCGCTGGGCGGCAACCATGAGTGGCGTGTGAAATGGTTCCGGCGCATCACCCTGGTCTTTTTGACCGACACCTTGCGTCAGACCGTGAACAACCTTCAGCGCGACGGAACACTCTGGAAGTGGCGCACCTGGAAAAGCGCATCCAGCTTCCTGTTTGGCAAGCGCGGCCTGATGCGTCAGACCTTCAGCAGCTGGCGCGAGTACGTCCGCGAGGACTTTCACCCGAACCAGCAGGCGACGGACTTGTCGGCGCGCTGGCTCGCCGACAACAGCGGGCAATACTCACTGGCTGGTGCCTGAACGTCTGAGCACCAGCAGTCCGAACAGCGTGGCGGTGATGTACATGCTGACCGAATAAATGGCGGCGGGCAGCGCCAGCTGGAAATTGTTGAGCACTGACAGCGCGATATAGATCGCCAGGGTCGAGTTGTGAATGCCGATCTCGAAGCTGATGGCCGTGGCCAGGGACTTTTCAAGGCCGGCCCAGAGCGACAGGTAATAACCGGCCAGCAAACTCACCAGGTTAAAGACAATCACCGCCGGGCCGATGCTTGCGAACGAGGCAACCAGAGCGTCCCACTCCCTGGCAATGGCAATCAGCGCAAAACTTGCCAGCACCAGGGCGCTGAAAATTTTCATGGGCCGCTCCATGCGCAGGCTGAAACCCGGCGCGCGGCGATTGACCACCATGCCTATCACCACCGGGATCAGCACCACGCCAATGACTTCAAGCACCTTGCCCAGTTGCAGAGGCACCACCTGCCCTGTTTTGGCAAAGGTGTTGATGGCCCAGTTGGCAATCAGCGGCAAGCTGATGATGGACAGCAAGGTGTTGATGGCGGTGAGCGAAATGTTCATGGCCACATTGCCGCCAAACAGGTGGCTGAACAGATTGGCCGAAACACCCCCTGGCGAGGCAGCAAGCAACATCAGGCCGACCGCAAAAACGGGCGGCACCTTGAGCAGCATGATCAGCGCGTAACAGGCCACGGGCAGCAACACCGCCTGCAGCACCAGCGCCAGAACGACGGCGCGCGGGTGATTGAGCAGGCGCTTGAAGTCATCCAGAGAAAGCGACAGGCCCAGGCCGAACATGACCAGGGCCAGTGCCACCAGCAAAAGCGTGGGCAGGAGGGAAATAAAACTCATGGTGTCTCCGCGCGGGAGTCTCCCGCTTTTTTTGTTCTGCTTCCAGGACCCGTCAGGCTGCCAGTGTGCTCCTCACACGCACCGGGCCCACGCCGGCCTCGATGGCAGACTGCAATTCCAGCCGCATTTTCAGGGCAAAGGCCACTTCCGCAACGACAAAAAGCGGGCCCACAAGCAAACCCACCACATCATCCACAAAGGCAGGCTTTTTTCCCTCGTAATAATGACCGAGGAACTGGATGGCCCACCCCGCGACAAACAAGCCACCACCGGTCATCAACCAGATCGCCGTGTTTTGCGCCGCAATCCATTGACCCACCGCCAGACTGGCGCCCAGGACCACCGCCATGACCATGCCAAAACGCATGTCCAGCCTGAAATAAAACAGGCTGCTCGCCAATGCCAGCAGCAAGGCCAGGTTGACCGGCAAGGGGCCGACCATGAGGCTGGGCGCCGAGAGCAAGGTGGTCACGCCGAGGACAATCATCGGTATCCCGACAAAATGGGTCGCAATATTGCGTGGGTCGCGGTGGTAAGCGGCGTACTGGGTCAGCTGCTCGGTCAGGGTTTTCATGCGGCTCTCCTTCAAATCGGATGGCAATAATGATGACAGCCTACCCTGCGCAACGTCTGTCGGCAAGCCGACATAACCAGCAGTTTCCCCATGTCTGATCCTTCTTCCTGGCTGGCCGTTCTGCAATCGGGACGCTGGTTCTCACAACTCGCCCCCGCGCTTTCCGCCAGCCTGATGGACATGGCGCGGGTGCGTGAGTTGAGCCCTGGCGAGGCGCTTTTCCTGCGGGGCCAGCCGCCCTGCGGGCTCTATGCACTGGTCAAGGGATCCATCCGCATCTCGGGACTGGGTGGCAGGCAGGGCGAGTCACGTGAAGCCGTGTTGACCCTGCTGGAGCCTCCGGGCTGGTTTGGCGAGATCTCCCTGTTTGATGGCTCACCGCGCACCCACGATGCGTATGCCTGCGAGCCCAGCGTCCTGCTGCAGCTGCCCCAGGAAATGCTGCTGGCCTGGCTGGCGAGGCATCCCCAGCATTGGCGTGACCTGGCCCTGCTGATGGCCGACAAACTGCGCATTGCCTTCGTCGCCATGGAGGAGCTGGCCCTGCTGCCAGCGCCCCAGCGCCTGGCGCGGCGCCTCGTGCTGATGGCCGAGGGTTATGGCCAGTGGCGCGAAAGCCAGCTTTCGCGCCGGATGATCGATGTGTCGCAGGAGCAGTTGTCCATGATGCTGGGCATTACCCGCCAGACCACCAACCAGATCCTCAGGGATTTGCAGGAACGTCAAGTGCTTCAGGTTCACCGCGGCGTGGTCGAGATTGTGGATCTGGCTGCCCTGCGTGCCGCGTGCCAATAGTCTTTGGCGCAAAATTGCCGCATGCAACTCAATTACATCGCCAACGCCTGCGTGCGCTCATCGTCGGGACGCACGCTTGCCGTCATCGACCCTTCCGACGGCCAGCCTTTCGACGAGATCCAGCGCAGCAATGCGCAGGACATTGACCAGGCTGTTCAGGCGGCCCATGACTGCCTGGCCGGGGTGTGGAACAAACTCAGCGCTGCCGAACGCGGCCGGCTGTTGATGCGCCTTTCCTCCAAGGTAACGGAGCACGCGGACGAACTGGCGCTGATCGAGCAGCGCGACTGTGGCAAGCCCACCAAACAGGCCAGAGCCGACGCCGCAGCCCTGGCGCGTTACTTCGAGTTTTATGCGGGCGCCTGCGACAAGCTCCATGGCGAGACCCTGCCCTTTCTCGATGGTTACAGCGTGCTGACCTGGCGCGAACCGCACGGGGTCACCGGCCACATCATTCCGTGGAACTACCCGATGCAGATTTTCGGCCGCAGCGTGGGAGGCGCGCTGGCGGCGGGCAACGTCTGCGTGGTCAAACCGGCGGAGGACGCCTGCCTGTCGCTGCTGCGCGTGGCCGAGCTGGCCGCCGAGGTGGGTTTTCCGGCCGGTGCGATCAACATCGTCACCGGCTACGGCCATGAGGTCGGGGATGCCCTGGCCCGCCACCCGGGCATCTCGCACATCAGCTTCACTGGCAGTCCTTCGGTAGGCACGCTGATCCAGCAAGTGGCTGCAGAACGGCATTGCCCGGTGACGCTGGAGCTGGGCGGCAAAAGTCCACAAATCGTTTTTGCCGATGCGGACATGAACACCGCCATTCCCGCCATCGTCAACGCCATCGTACAAAACGCCGGGCAGACCTGCTCGGCAGGCTCACGCCTGCTGGTGGACCAGCAGATTTACGAGCCTCTGCTTGAACGGCTGGGCCGGGCTTTCGAAAACCTGCGCGTTGGGCCTGCAGCCATGGACCTGGATGTCGGACCGCTGATCCGGCAGAGCCAGCAGCAGCGGGTGTGGGACTTTCTGAGCGACGCACAAGTGGCCAACATCCCGATGGTGGCGCAAGGCCAGATCGTTGACGAAGCCCCTGAAACCGGCTTTTACCAGGCACCGACCCTGCTGCGCGACGTGCCGGTGATGCACCGCCTGGCGCAGGAGGAAGTGTTTGGCCCGGTGCTGTGCGCCATGAACTTTCAGGACGAGGACCATGCGGTAGAACTGGCCAACGCCACGCCTTTCGGTCTGGTGGCGGGCATCTGGACCGCCGATGGGGCGCGCCAGTTTCGCATGGCCAAACGTGTCCGCAGCGGCCAGGTGTTCATCAACAACTATGGCGCCGGCGGCGGCGTGGAGCTGCCTTTTGGGGGCGTCAAGTCTTCGGGTTATGGTCGGGAAAAGGGTTTTGAGGCCCTCCTCGGGTTCACGACGCTCAAGACCGTGGCCATCCGGCACGGCTAGGGCGGAGTACACGTGTCGCTTGACCCCCTCAAACATTTGAGTGAATCAGGCCACCGGCCCTTTAACCGTCAGCATTGATAGCTATAAAAACAGTAGCAACAGAAAGACAGGCATGCGACTCAAAGACAAATCCATCATCGTCACCGGTTCCGGTGGCGGCATAGGCGAAGGCATTGCCCGGCGGCTGGCGGCCGAGGGCGCCCGGATCATCGTCAACGACATCAACCCGGCCCTGGGTGAAAAAGTGACGCAGGAAATCATTGAGGCTGGTGGCCGCGCCTCGTTCTTTGCTGCCGATGTGACCCGCACTGGCGACGTCAGGGCGCTGGTCGCAGCCGCTGTTCAGCAGCATGGGCGCCTGGACGTGATGATCAACAACGCCGGCTGGACGCACCGCAACCAGCCGGCGCTGGAGACCAGCGAGGAAGACTTTGACCGCTGCTACGCGGTCAATGTCAAAAGCATTTACCTGTCGACTGTGCACGCCACACCGGTTTTTCGCAGCCAGGGCGGCGGCAGCTTCATCAACATCGCCTCAACGGCCGGCGTGCGTCCACGCCCGGGCCTGTCCTGGTACAACGGTTCCAAAGGCGCGGTGATCGTCACCTCCAAATCACTGGCGGCCGAACTGGGACCGGACAACATCCGCGTGAACTGCATCAACCCGGTGTTCAACCCGGACACCGGCCTGTCGGCCGAGTTTGCTGGTGGCACCGTCACCGGCCCCGAGGGCGAGGTCAGGCGGAGCAAATTCCTGGCCAGCATCCCGCTGGGGCGGTTTTCCACCGCGCTGGACGTTGCCAACGCAGCGCTTTACCTGGCCAGCGACGAAGCGGCCTTCATCAGCGGGGTATGTATCGAGGTGGACGGGGCGCGCTGTGTCTAGACCGGCCAGGTATCCCGGTCGGTGACAAGGCCATGCGGGAACGCCCTTTACGGGCAATGGGTTAAATTCTCCCTGTAGCCCCATCATGATCGAAAAAGTCATCCCCCTCGCAGACCTTCGCTATGCAGCGCGCATGCCGCACATCCCTGCGCAGCTGCAGGCGCCCACCGGCATGCTGGCTGACACCTTGTCCAGGCCACTGCACGATCTGCGCATCAGCGTGACCGACCGCTGCAATTTCCGCTGCAGCTATTGCATGCCCAGCGAGGTCTTCAACAAGGACTACGCCTTTTTGCCGCAAAGCTCGCTGCTGAGTTTTGAGGAGATCACCCGGCTGACCAAAATTTTCGTGGCCCATGGGGTCGAAAAAATCCGCCTGACCGGCGGCGAACCCCTGCTGCGCAAGCACCTGGAAGTGCTGATAGGCATGCTGGCCAGGCTGACGACGCCCAGCGGCAAGCCGCTGGACATCACATTGACAACCAATGCGTCACTGCTGGCCAAAAAAGCCCAGGCACTGAAAGATGCGGGCCTGCAGCGCGTCACTGTCAGCCTGGACGGGCTGGACGATGCCGTTTTCCGCCGCATGAACGATGTGGACTTTCCGGTTGCAGACGTGCTCAAGGGCATTGAAGTTGCGCACAAGGTGGGCCTGGCGCCGATCAAGGTGAACATGGTGGTCAAGCGCGGCACCAACGATGCCGAGATCCTTCCCATGGCCAGGCACTTTCGCAACTCCGGGGTGGTGCTGCGTTTCATCGAATACATGGACGTCGGCGCCACCAACGGCTGGCGCATGGACGAGGTGCTGCCCTCGGCGCAACTCCTGGAGCGCCTGCAGGCCGGGTTTCCACTCGAAGCCATTGACGCCAACTACACCGGCGAGACGGCAGAGCGCTGGCGCTACAGGGATGGCGGCGGCGAGATCGGCGTCATCAGCAGCGTCACCAAGGCCTTTTGCGGCGACTGCAACCGCGCCAGGCTGTCCACCGAAGGCAAGCTCTTTCTCTGCCTGTTCGCCAGCCAGGGGCATGACCTGCGTGCATTGCTGCGTGATGGCAGCTACTCCGATGAGCAAATTTCAGCGGCAGTGGCCCACATCTGGCAGGGCCGCAGCGACCGGTATTCGGAACTCCGTGCGGCCTTGCCGCCGGACGCCTCGGTGCCCGGCAGCGATGGCGCACGCCGCGTCGAGATGAGTTACATAGGCGGCTGAATATGGCCCCCACGTTCGCGCACTGCGTGTCGCTCTCTGCCCCCCGAGGGGGCACTGCGCCTGCGGCCCGGCAGAGCCGGTTCCGCGGCCCCGACTGGGTCGGACCCTTGGTGCTCACCACGAGATTCGCCAGGAAGACTGGAAGTACATGATCGACACCATAGACGGGGCAGAAATCACCGGGGTCATTCTTGCCGGCGGGCGCGGCTCACGCATGGGCGGTGTGGACAAGGGACTGCAAAATTTCAATGGCATACCACTGGCCCTGCACACGCTGCTGCGGCTGCAGCCGCAGGTGGGCGAGGTCATGATCAATGCCAACCGCAATCTGGCAGCCTACGAAGCCTTTGGTGTGCCGGTCTGGCCCGACGCGGCCGGGCTGGGTGAGTTTTCCGGACCGCTGGCGGGCTTCCTCACCGGACTCGAACGCTGCGAAACACCTTATCTGCTGACCGTGCCCTGCGACACACCGCTTTTCAGCGAGGACATGGTGGAGCGCCTGGCGCAGGCATTGGTCAATGACAAGGCCGACATCGCTGTGGTGTCCGCGCCCGAAGAAGATGGGCAGTTGCGGGCGCAGCCGGTGTTTTGCCTGCTCAGCACCCGGCTGCTGGAAAGCCTGATGCTGTTTACCACCAGTGGGGGCCGCAAAATTGACGCATGGACGGCGCAGCACCGGACGGTGGCGGTCCCTTTCAACCTGCCGGGTGATGATCCACGCGCGTTTTTCAACGCCAACACACTCGCAGAGCTGCATCAGCTCGAAGCGCTGCGAACGTGAGGTCCATTGCACAGATAGCGGCGGAGCTGCAAGGCTACGACCCGCAAGCCCTGCCCGCCGCCGACGTGCTGCGATTTTTGTCGCGGCTGGTCGAACCAGTGCAGGATGTCCTGGAGCTGCCGTTGTTCGAGGCCCTGGGCCGGGTACTGGCGGCCGACGTGGTCTCGCCTTTTGACGTTCCACCGCATGACAACTCCGCCATGGACGGTTATGCCTTCGACGGCAGCCAGCTCGCGGCAGGCACGGCATTGACACTGAAAGTGGCTGGAACAGCGTTGGCGGGCAAAGCCTGGCAAGGCACGGTCCAGAGCGGCGAATGTGTGAAGATCATGACCGGCGCCATCATGCCGGCCGGACTGGACACCGTGGTGCCGCAGGAATTTGTCAGCGCGGAGGCAGGCAATATCCTCCTTCCCGCCAAACTCCTGCAGCCAGGCGACAACCGCCGGCTGCGCGGCGAAGACCTCATGCAGGGCCGCCCCGCGCTATTGAAAGGTGAGCTGCTCACCCCCGCCCGCCTTGGACTGGTGGCCTCTTTGGGCCTCAAAACCGTGCGCACATGGCGGCCTCTGCGGGTTGCCTATTTTTCCACCGGCGATGAAATCCTCTCACTGGGTGAACCACCGCGTGAAGGCGCGGTGTACGACAGCAACCGCTACACCGTGTTCGGTATGCTCACGCGTCTGGGGTGCGAGGTGATTGACCTGGGCGTGGTGCGTGACGAGCCTGCGCTGCTGGAAGCAGCCTTCATGAACGCCGCCGCGCAAGCCGATGCCATCATCACTTCGGGCGGTGTGAGTGTCGGCGAGGCCGACTACACCAAGGCCATGATGAAAAAACTCGGTGACGTCGCCTTCTGGAAAGTGGCCATGCGCCCCGGCCGCCCCATGGCTGTTGGCCGGATTCTTCAAGACAAATCGGCAACCCGCCCTTTGATGACGGGCAATGATAGCTATCCAAATGATAGCAACGGAAAGACCGCCGTTCTGTTTGGTTTGCCGGGCAATCCGGTTGCAGTCATGGTCACCTTTCTGGCTTTTGTGCGTCCTGCGCTGCTGCAGATGATGGGTAGCACCGCAGCTCCCGCGCCCATGCTCAAGGCCCGCAGTCTGGAGCCCATCCGCAAGAAGCCGGGCCGCACCGAATACCAGCGCGGCTGGGTGTCCACGGGGGAAGACGGCTCCCCGCAGGTGCGCACCACCGGCAATCAGGGCTCGGGCGTGCTCAGCTCGATGACGCAGGCCAATGGCCTGATCGTGCTGCACCATGCGCAGGGCAACGTCGCGGCAGGCGAGAATATCGACGTGATGATGTTCGACGGGGTGATTTGACCCCACGGTCGGTCGCTCGCCAGGCGTAGCTCCCTGCCCCGTTCTCCGCCTTATTTGTTGGCTACCAGCTCACCATCGTGGTGGGCATGGGGTTCCTCCACCGCTTCGGCAGTGTTGGCGCCCGGCACCTTCTTGCGCGCGAATAACGAGTACATGGTGGGCACCACAAACACTGTGAGCAGCGTGCCCAGCGACATGCCGCCGACGATTACCCAGCCAATCTGGATGCGGCTTTCAGCGCCCGCTCCGCTGGCCAGGGCCAGAGGCAAAGCGCCCAGCACCATGGCGCCGGTGGTCATCAGGATGGGGCGCAGCCGCTGTGACGAGGCCTTGATCAGGGCCTCAATCATGTCCATGCCCTGCCCGCGCAACTGGTTGGTGAACTCGACAATCAAAATGCCGTGCTTGGTGATCAGGCCGACCAGGGTGATCAGGCCGATCTGGGAGTAGACGTTGAGCGATCCCCCGGACCACTTGAGGGCCAGCAAGGCGCCAATCATGGACAGCGGCACCGACAGCATGATCACCAGCGGATCGATAAAACTTTCAAACTGCGCGGCCAGCACCAGAAAGATGAACAGCAGCGCCAGCACAAAAACAATGGCCAGCGCGCCTTGCGAATTTTTGAACTCTCGCGAAGTCCCGTTGAGGTCGGTCGTGTAACCCGCCTTGAGGACCTTGGCCGCCGTCTGGTCCATGAAAGTCAGCGCCTGACCCAGTGAGTAGTCCGGTGACAGGTTGGCCGTGATGGTGGCAGAGCGGCGCTGGCCGAAGTGATTGAGCTCACGCGGCGAGACGCTCTCGCGCACCCTGACCAGCGCCGACAGCGGGATCATGGTGTCGCTGCGGCCACGCACGTAAATGCCGTCAATGTCCTCAGGCGTGCTGCGGCCGCTGGCCTGGGTCTGCACAATCACGTCGTATTGTTCAGCGTCGCGTTTGTAGCGCGTCACATTGCGTCCACCCAGCATGGTCTCCAGCGCCTTGGCCACCACCTCGACACTCACGCCCAGATCGGCGGCCTTTTCGCGGTTGACTTCAATGCGCAGCTCCGGCTTGTTGAGCCGCAGGTCCACATCGGGCGACTGGATACCGGGGTTTTTGGCGATTTCATCCATCATCTGGCGCGCCACCAGATTGAGGTTCTGGTAGCTGTCCGAGGTCTGGATCACAAAGTTGACAGGCCGCTCGCGAAAGCCCTGGCCCAGCGACGGCGGCGTGATCGGAAAGGCAGTGACCCCAGTGAGGCTGGCGAACTTGGGCTGCATCTCACGTGCCAGTTCCAGCGTGCTGCGCTTGCGGTCTTCCCAGTCGACCGTGCGGTAGACCACGCTGGCCTGCGACACCGTGGGGTTGCCGACGTTGGCGAAAATGCGGTCAAACTCCTTGTAGGGTTGCCCTATCTTTTCGAGTGCCAGCGCATAGCGGTTGGTGTAGTCCAGCGTGGCGCCATCGGGCGCGGTGACCGTGGCCAAAATGGTGCCCCGGTCTTCCAGCGGCGAGAGCTCCTGCTTCATGCTCGGGAAAACCAGGGCAATCGCCACGGCGCAGAGCAGCATCACGCCCACCACAATCCAGCGCGCCTGGAGCAGCGCACCCTTGAGCTTGCCGCGAGGCCCCTGCTCATGTTCAGGCGCCCGGTACCTTGTTGTGACCACCCAGCGCAAGGCCGCGGCATAACGGTCCGCCAGCGCCGTCAGCCAGCGCTCCATGGAGCGGTCAAACCAGTTGGGCTTGGGGTTGTGCTTGAGCAGCTGTGAGCACATCATGGGCGTGAGCGTGAGGGCCACCAGGCCCGACACCACCACCGCGCCCGCCAGCGCAAGCGCAAACTCGACAAACAGCCGCCCGGTGCGCCCGGGGGTAAACGCAAGCGGCGCATACACCGCCACCAGCGTGGCCGTCATGGTCACGATCGCAAAGCCGATTTCGCGTGCGCCCTTGATCGCCGCAGAAAACGGGTCCAGCCCCTCCTCGATGTGCCGGTAGATGTTTTCCAGCATCACGATGGCGTCGTCCACCACCAGTCCGATGGCCAGCACCAGCGCCAGCAAGGTCAGCGTGTTGATGGTGAAGCCGGCCAATGCCATGAGGGCAAATGTGCCCACCAGGCTGACCGGAATCGTGACGATGGGAATGATGGAGGCGCGGAAGGTGCGCAAAAAGACAAAAATCACCAGCGCCACCAGTGCCACAGCCTCGGCAATCGTCCGGTACACATTTCTCACCGAGCGGTCGATGAACAGCGAGTTGTCGTTGGCCACATCCACCAGCGTGCCGGCGGGCAGGTCCGCCCTGAGCCGGGGAATCATCTCCCGCACGCCCTTGGAAAGCACCAGCGGATTGGCCGTCGCCTGGCGGATCACACCGACCGCCACCGCTTCCCGGCTGTTGAGGCGCACGGCGCTACGCTCGTCTGCAGCCGCCTCCTCGATGCGGGCCACATCACGCAGCCTGACCGAAAAGCCGCTGACATTCTTGATGACAATTTCTGCGAATTGCGCCGGACGGAACAGGTCGGTCTGCGAGGTGACGCTGAATTCACGTTGCTGCGATTCAATGCGGCCTGCCGGCAACTCGAGGTTGCTGCGACGGATGGCGTCCTCGACGTCCTGCGTCGTCAGCTTGTAGGCGGCAAGCTTGTCGGGATCGAGCCAGACCCGCATGGCGTACTTGCGCTCGCCGAAGATGCGCACATCCGCCACGCCAGTGACGGTTTGCAGGCGCGACTTGACCACGCGGTTGATCAGGTCGTTGATCTGCAGCCGGGTCATGGTGTCGCTGCTGAACGCCAGAATGATCACGGGGAAGGCGTCTGCCTCCACCTTGGCGATCACCGGCTCTTCAATCGCCTGCGGCAGCCGGTTGCGAACGCGCGAGGTCCGGTCGCGCACCTCGGCCGCAGCGGCATCGGCGTCTTTCTCCAGACGGAAGCGCACGGAGATCTGCGCCTGCTCGGCCCGGCTGATCGACGTGATGACGTCCACCGCGTCAATTCCGGCAATCGAGTCCTCCAGCGGCTTGGTCACCTGCGACTCGATCACTTCAGCCGATGCGCCGGCGTATCTGACGCTGACCGTGACCACGGGTTCGTCGATTTTTGGATACTCCCGCACCGCCAGCCGGTTGAAACTCACCGCACCAATCAGCACGATCAGCAGGGACAGCACGGTGGCAAACACCGGGCGGCGGACGGAGATTTCAGCGAGTTGCATAGTGGCGTGCCGGGTGGGTGCTGTCTGTCACTCAGGCGGGGTTGCGTGCCGGCGGCGCCGCCGGGCTGCGCGCCGGTTTGGCAGCAGCAGGTGCCTCCGCTACGACCGTGCCGCAAGGGTTGGCGCCGGAGACAGCAGGCGCGGCGGCCGCACTTGCCACAGGGGCGGCAGCGCTTGCCGGTCGGCCCGGCGCCGCCGCGGGTGCTGCTGCAGCCGCAGCAAGATCGACCACACTGACAACCGTCCCATCGCGCTGCACGCGCTGCTGACCGGTCGTGATCACCCGGTCACCTGGTACCAAACCCTCCAGGATTTCAACTTTTCCGGGGATGCGCAAGCCGACCTTGACCTCCACCCGCTGGGTGGTGCGTGTCTGCTCGTTGGGCCCCTCCAGCAGCTTGATGACAAACTGCCGGCCCCCCTGCGGAACAATGGCTTCCTCCGGGATGACGCTGGCGTTGTCGCGCACGCCGAAAATGGTATTGACGCGGGCAAACATGCCGGGCCGCAACTGAAGCTGGCGGTTGTCAATGCAGCCGCGCAGGCCAATCGAACGCCCGTTGGCGTCAATCAGGGGATCAATCGCCTGGATTTGCGCGCTGTACTTTCGCCCCGGCAAGGCGTCAATGTCCAGCAAGGCCGTTTGCCCGCGCTTGACCTTGCTCTGAAAGCGCTCCGGCAGCCTGAAGTCCACAAACATCGCTTCAATGTCTTCAATGTTGACAATATCCGCGCCGTCCTTGAGGTAGTCACCCACATTGACCAGCCGGATGCCGACGATGCCGTCAAAAGGGGCCACAATTTTCAGGCGCGCCGCCGTGGCACGCGCAAGCGCCAGCTTGGCTTGTGCCACCTGCAGGTTCGCGGCGCTTTCATCCAGAGAACGCTGGCTGATGAAGTTCTGCGAGACCAGCTCCTGGTTGCGCTTCTGGTTGGCCTGGGCAATCGACAACTCGGCCTGGCTCTGCTGCACCTGCGCCAGCGGGAGCTGATCGTCGAACTGCACCAGCAACTGGCCCTTGCGCACGCGCTGGCCATCGGTGAAGTTGAGCTGGGTGATGCGCCCGCTGACCTCGGGCCGCAAAATCACGCCGCGGCGCGAGCGCAGGCTGCCGACCGCCTGGGCATCATCCGTCAGGCGACTGACTTCTACCCGTGCCGCCTCCACCGTGGGGGGTTTGCCGCCCGGTGCTGCGCCCGATCCAGCCGTCGCAGCCGCCGGAGCCGGTGCTGCAACTCCTGTTGCAACGACGCCGGCAGTCCTGGGCTGCTGGTACCACCAGGCCAGTCCGGATGCTGCGGCTATGCCCACAACGGCAATAACGACGAAAACTGCTTTTTTGGCCATGGGAAATGGGGCTTTGTTATAAAAAGTCACAAACTTCCAATGTAGCAGGACACCCTGCCCTTCGCTGCCGGGAGATCAATTCCCGGGGACATGGCACAACAGCTTTACAGCGGCTTTACCAAACGGCCTGCCGTGCGTCCTTGTCCATCAAGGTATCAAAGGCGACCCAGGGCGCGCTCGACCCCCTTGTTGGCCAGCACGTCGGCCCGTTCGTTGCCTGGGTCGCCGTCGTGCCCCTTGACCCAGACCCACTCGATCTGGTGGCCGCTGCCGGTGACCAGGGCATCCAGTCTCTGCCACAGATCAACATTTTTGACCGGCTGCCTGGCGGCCGTGCGCCATCCGCGGGCTTTCCAGCCCGCAATCCACTCGGTCATGCCCTTGAGCACGTACTGGCTGTCAACATGAAGGATGACCCGGCAGGGCCGCTTCAATGCCGTCAGGGCTTCAATCACAGCCATCATTTCCATGCGGTTGTTGGTCGTGCCCAGTTCCCCGCCGAACAACTCCTTGACGGTGCCGCCGCTGGTCAGCATGGCGCCCCATCCGCCGGGGCCGGGGTTGCCCTTGCAGGCGCCGTCGGTATAAATCACCACGGTTTGCGCGGTCTCGGAAGGTTCAGTCGGGTTCAAAGCAAGTCCAGGTTGAATTGACAAGTGGGAATCAGAAAGCACCGGGACGGCGAACCTGATTGGCCAGCGCGGCCGGGGCGGTGGCAGGCGCCGTCTGGGTTTTCCAGTTGGGTTCGAGCAGACGCATGCCGCGCACCCGCTTGACCGCCACCAGAAAATAGACGGCGCCGAGTATGGGCCACCAGCGTTCGCCGACGCCGTCCATCCATGCAAACCGCTCCAGCGAGGACGCCCTGCTGACGGCGGGCCGGTAGCAGCCAAATTGTCCCGACTCCACCTCGAAACTGAGCAGGCGCAGCCAGTCGCGCAGGCGCCAGTAGCCAATAAATTCGCCCGCTTCCGGCAAAAACAGTTCGCCGTAACCCATGCGCCTGTAAAAGTGCGCCCGCCGCTGACGCAAACCCCACAGGCTGGCCGGGTTCAAGCCGCTGATCACAACCCGGCCTTCAGGCACCAGAACACGCTCGACTTCACGCAAACTTGCGTGCGGGTCGTTGCTGAGTTCCAGCGTATGCGGCAATAACACCAGATCCAGGCTGTTCTCCGGAAACGGCAAGGCTGCCGAATCGCTCAGCAGCGCCACCCGCAGGGGTTTGGCTGGCGCGTCCTTGCCCTTGCCACCAGCAGCCAGCGCAGGATCCAGCCCCTGCAGGGCCAGCCATTGGTGGGGCATGCGATTGGCGCGCAGGGCGTCGAGCTCCGGCAACCCCAGCTGCAAGGCGTGGTAGCCAAAAATATCAGCCACGGTCTGGTCGAACCGCTCCCTCTCCCACGCCAGCAAATACTCGCCGGGCGGGGTTTTGAACCAGTCGGTGAAACCTATAATTTGTGAACCCATCAAGAACGCCGCATGTACCTGGTTCCCATCCCTGCCTTTGACGACAACTACCTCTGGCTACTGCACGACGGCCAGCGCGCGATCGTCGTCGATCCGGGTGACGCCGCGCCCGTGCAACGCGCACTGCAGCAAATGGGCCTGCAATTGGAGTCGATTCTAGTCACGCACCACCATCCCGACCACACCGGTGGTGTCGATGAACTCCGCAAAGCAACCGGGGCCACGGTGTTTGGCCCCGCGCGTGAACGCATTCCAGAGCCCTTCACCCGGCTGCTGGAAGGTAACACGGTGCAGGCGCTGGGCCTGCCATTGCGGGTCATTGATGTACCCGGCCACACAGCGGGTCACATTGCCTTTTACACCCCGGACATGGACGGGCGCCCCCTGCTTTTCTGCGGCGACACCCTGTTCTCGGCAGGCTGTGGCCGGCTGTTCGAAGGCACGCCGGCCCAAATGCTGGCCTCCCTGGACAAGCTCGCCGCTCTGCCCGGCAACACCCGTGTTTGCTGCACCCACGAGTACACCATGAGCAATCTGCGCTTTGCCCTCGCCGTGGAACCTGACAACACCGAGCTGATTGGTTACCATGCAATGTGTGCCGGTT
>JAKFXR010000032.1 GCA_021731285.1 Polaromonas sp.
ATGAGGCCCGTTTTCTCAAGACGCCGGGCTCCATCGAGCGGACCCTGCAGGCTTTCCAGAGCATTCTGGCCCGTTACGGCACGCCCGCCAGCCTGGCGGCCGCACAACGCGCCACTCCCCCATCTTCCGTTTAATTTCCCCCAAAAAGGACGTCCCATGCCTCAATACACCCCACCACTGCGCGACATGCAATTTGTGATGCACGAAGTGCTCAAGGTCACCGACGAGTTCAAGGCCTTGCCGAGACATGCCGAGGTCGATGCCGACACCATCAACGCCGTGCTGGAAGAAGCCGGCAAGTTCGCCGCCGAGGTGACGTTTCCGCTGAACATCAGCGGCGACACCGAAGGCTGCAAGCTCGATTTGGCAACGCATGAAGTCACGCCGCCGAAAGGCTTCAAGGAAGCCTATGCCCAGTACGTTGAAGGCGGCTGGGCGGCGCTGAGCTGCGATCCCGAGTACGGCGGCCAGGGCCTTCCCTTTGTGCTGAACCAGTGTCTCTACGAGATGCTCAATTCGGCCAACCAGGCCTGGACCATGTACCCCGGCCTGTCGCACGGCGCCTATGAAGCGCTGCACGCGCACGGCACCGACGAGCAGAAAAAGACCTACCTGCCCAAGCTGGTCAGCGGTGAGTGGACCGGCACCATGTGCCTGACCGAGCCGCATTGCGGCACCGACCTGGGCCTGCTGCGCAGCAAGGCCGAGCCGCAGCCCGACGGCAGCTACAGGATCACCGGCAACAAGATTTTCATCAGCGCCGGTGAGCACAACATGGCCGCCAACATCGTGCACCTGGTGCTGGCACGCCTGCCGGACGCGCCACAGGGCAGCAAGGGCATCAGCCTGTTCGCCGTGCCCAAGTTCAACGTCAAGCCCGACGGTTCGCTGGGCGAGCGCAACGGCATCTTCTGCTCCGGCCTGGAACACAAGATGGGCATTCATGGCAATGCCACGGCGCAGATCGTCATGGACAACGCCAGCGGCAGCCTGGTCGGCCAGCCGAACAAGGGCCTGGCCGCGATGTTTGTCATGATGAATGCCGCCCGCCTGGGCGTGGGCAACCAGTCGCTGGGCCTGACCGAAGTGGCTTTCCAGAACGCCCTGGCTTATGCCAAGGACCGCATCCAGATGCGCAGCCTGTCGGGCGTGAAAGCCAAGGACAAGCCGGCTGATCCGATCATCGTGCACCCCGATGTGCGCAAGATGCTGCTGACGGCCAAGGCCTATGCCGAAGGCGGCCGCGCGCTGGCGATCTATTGCACGATGCTGCTCGACAAGGAAATCCACCACCCCGATGAGAAGGTGCGCAAGGACTCGGCCGAAATCGTCGCGCTGCTGACACCCATCGTGAAAGCCTTCCTGACCGACAACGGCCACATCGCCACCAATGCCTGCATGCAGGTGTTCGGCGGCCACGGCTTCATCAAGGAATGGGGCATGGAGCAGTTCGTGCGCGACAACCGCATCAACATGATTTACGAAGGCACGAACACGGTCCAGTCGCTGGACCTGCTGGGCCGCAAGGTGCTGGGCAACAACGGTGCCACGCTCAAGAAGTTCGGCAAGATCATCGCCGCGCTGATTGCCGAGGAAGGCGTCAACGAGAAGATGGCCGAGTTCATCAACCCGCTGGCCTACCTGGCCGACCAGATGACCAAATTCACGACCGAGCTGGGCTTCAAGGGCTTCCAGAACCCGGACGAAGTCGGCGCCGCTGCGGTGGATTATTTGCGCGTGGCCGGCCACCTGGTGTTCGGCTACTTCTGGGCCCGCATGGCGCAGGTGGCGCTGCGCGAAGTGGCTGCCGGCAACACCGACCCCTTCTACCAGGCCAAGCTGCAGACGGCGCGTTTTTACTTCGCCAAGCTGTTTCCCGAGACCGCGACGCTGATGCGCACCGCGCGAAGCGGCAGCAAGGCCCTGATGGATACCGACGCCGCGCTGGCCTGATGGCCGGATTCCCGCAACTTTCAAGCCTTTTGGCACTGGAGCCCCTATGTACCGTGCGTTGATAGCTATCATTTTGGGAGCGACTTGCGGCGCCGGCTTTGCGCAGATGACGCCGGTGGGCCTGTGGCGCAACGTCGACGACAAGACCGGTGAGGCGAAAGCCGAGATCCGGATTGTCGAGGCCGGCGGTGTGCTCAGCGGCAAGCTGGACCGGCGCCTGGGCAAGGATGCCAAGCCCGAGGACGTGTGTACCGAATGCAGCGACGACCGCAAGGGCAAGCCGCTGGTCGGGCTGGAAATCATCCGCAACGCCAAAAAGGCGGAGGGCAAGGACGTCTGGGAAGGCGGCAAGATCCTCGACCCGGAAAACGGCCGCGACTACACGCTGCGCATGACGCCCGTGGACGGCGGCAAAAAGCTGGAGGTCCGTGGATCCATCGGCCCCTTTGGCCGTACCCAGACCTGGGTTCGTATTCAGTAAACCATTCCTTCGCCAATCCCGGCTGCGTCTGGCCGGCTGGCGTTGAACAGAGAAAAAACCATGTCACGTTTCCAAGTCAAGAAAGTCGCCGTGCTGGGCGCCGGTGTGATGGGCGCGCAGATTGCCGCCCATCTGGTCAACCTGAAGGTGCCAGTGGTGCTGTTCGACCTGCCCGCCAAAGAGGGTCCAAAAAACGGCATCGTCACCAAGGCTGTCGAGGGCTTGAAAAAGCTCAAGCCCGCGCCGCTCGGCGTCCCGGAAGACGCGGCGCTGATCCAGCAAGCCAACTACGAAGAACACATGGACGTTCTGAAGGAATGCGACCTGGTCATCGAGGCGATTGCCGAACGCATGGACTGGAAGACCGACCTGTACCAGAAGATCGCGCCTTTCATTGGTGAAGGCGCGATCGTCGCCAGCAACACCTCGGGGCTGTCGATCACGACGCTCAGCGAAGCCCTGCCCGAATCCATCAAGCCGCGTTTTTGCGGCATTCACTTTTTCAACCCACCGCGTTACATGACGCTGGTCGAGCTGATCAACACGCCGACCACCGAGCCCAAGGTGCTGGACGACCTCGAAGCCTTTGTGACCAGCGGCCTGGGCAAGGGCGTGATCCGCGCGCATGACACGCCCAACTTCGTGGCGAACCGCGTCGGTATCGCCAGCATGCTGGCCACCATCAAGGAAGCCGGGAACTTCGGACTCAGCTACGACGTGGTCGACGACCTGACCGGCAAAAAGCTGGGCCGCGCCAGCTCCGGCACCTTCCGCACCGCCGACGTGGTGGGCCTGGACACCATGGCGCATGTGATCAAGACGCTGCAGGACAACCTGGGCCCCGGCAAGACCGAAGACCCTTTCTCCGACATCTACGGCACACCGCCGGTGCTGGCGAAATTGCTCGAGAGCAAAAGTCTGGGCCAGAAAACCGGCGCCGGTTTTTACAAAAAGGTCGGCCGCGACATCCTGCGTCTCGACCCTGCAAGCATGGAGTACGTGCCCGGCGGCGCCAAGGCCAATGAGGTGGTCGGCCGCATGCTCAAGAAGCCTGCCGGTGAGCGCCTGAAACTGCTGCGCGAGGCCGAAGGTGCCGAGCCGCGTTTTCTCTGGGCCATCCTGCGCGACCAGTTTCACTATGCTGCCGTGCACCTGGCCACGATTGCCGAGACCGCGCGCGACATCGACTTTGCGATGCGCTGGGGCTTCGGCGCCAAGCAGGGGCCGTTCGAACTCTGGCAGGAAGCCGGCTGGCTGCAGGTGGCGAACTGGATCAAGGAAGACATTGACGCCGGCAATGCCATCAGCTCCGCGCCTCTGCCCGACTGGGTGTTCAAGGGCCCGGTCGCCGATGCCGGTGGCGTGCACACGCCGGAAGGTTCATGGAGCGCCTCGGCGAAGAAGTTCGTCGCGCGCCGCAAGTTGCCGGTCTATGAGCGGCAGTTTTTCCCCGAAGACGTGCTGGGTGCCAACGCGCCTTCATTCACCACGGCCGGCACCACCTTGCACGAGGATGATTCGATTCGCCTCTGGACGCTGGATGGCGAACAGGGCGACGTGGTGATTGCCAGCATCAAGACCAAGATGCATGCAATCGGCCCCGATGTGGTCGAAGGCCTGGCGATGGCGGTGGACCTCGCCGAGCAAAGTTACAAGGGCCTGGTGATCTGGTCCAACGACGAAATGTTCTCTGCCGGCGCCGACTTGCAGGCCATGCTGCCCGCATTCATGATGGCCGGCGTCTCGGCCGTGGAAGGCGCCGAGGCCGAGATGCAGAACGTCATGCTCAAACTGCGTTACGCGTCGGTTCCCGTGGTGTCGGCCGTGCGCGGCCTGGCCCTGGGCGGCGGTTGTGAACTCGCCGTCTACTCGGCCAAACGTGTGGCGGCCATGGAAAGTTATATCGGCCTGGTCGAAGTCGGCGTGGGCCTGGTGCCCGGTGCCGGCGGTCTGACTTATATCGCGCGCCGCGCGGCCGAAAATGCGGCCACGTCGACCAACAAGGACGTGTTGCCCTTCCTGACCGAGGGCTTTACCGCCGCGGCCATGGCCAAGGTGGGCACCAGCGCGATCGAAAGCCGCAAGATCGGTTATCTGCTCGACAGCGACGTGATCGTGCCGAACAAGGATGAGCTGCTGTATGTGGCACTGAACGAGGCGCGTGCGCTGTTCAACTCGGGTTACCGCGCACCGCACAAGCGGCCTTTCCCGGTCGTGGGCCGCAGCGGCCTGGCGACCATCAAGGGCCAGCTGGTCAACATGCGTGACGGAGGCTTTATCAGCGCGCACGACTTCCATATCGCCAGCCTGATCGCCAATGTGGTCTGCGGCGGCGATGTCGATGCCGGTTCGCTGGTGACGGAAGAATACCTGATGACGCTGGAGCGCAAGGCGTTCTGCTCATTGCTGGAACACCCGAAAACGCAGGAGCGGATCATGGGGATGATGAGCACGGGCAAGCCTCTGCGTAACTGATCAAGCTACTGCGGAATCGTCATGCGTCGTTGCAGCCCAAGCCCAATCCTCACGTACCTGAAGTACGTTCCGGTTGTGCTCGGGCGCCCGCGCCTCGCCTGCCGATCCCTCGCTACGCTTGCTCAGTCACCCACCCACTTTGCATAAGCAATCAAAGTCCATGACAACCCCTCACAACAACCCCAACCGCCTCGAGCGCCAGCTCAACCGGCTGTCCGACCTGCCGGTGTTTGCGCGCACTTTTTTCCGCGGTGTCGTGATGCACCGGGCCGTGCCGTTCACCGGTACAGCGGGACTGGATTTCCTGGAGATGACGACGCGGCGCGTCGAGATCGGCCTCAAGAACGAGAAGAAGGTGCAGAACCATATCGGCGGGATCCATGCCTCGGCGATGAATTTGCTGGCTGAAACCGCGACCGGCATGGTGGTGGGCATGAATGTGCGCGACGACTGCATCCCGCTGGCCAAGGAACTCAAGATGGCGTTCAAAAAGCGCGCGACCGGCGCCTTGCGTGCCGTAGCGACGCTCAGCGACGAGCAGCGCACCGCCATGCAGGCCAGCGACAAGGGTGAAGTGACCGTAGCGGTCACCGTGACGGACGAGGCCGGGGTGAACCCGGTCGAATGTGAATTTGTCTGGGCCTGGATTCCGTCCGGCCCGCGAAAAAGTTAAAGAATTTAAGGAAAACATCATGGCCAAACAAGTCCAGGAAGCCTACATCGTTGCCGCCACACGCACGCCCATCGGGCGCTCGCACCGTGGCTTTTTCCGCAACACCCGTCCCGACGACCTGCTGGTGCGCGCGCTGCAGGCTGCGCTGGCCCAGGTGCCGACGCTGGACCCCAAGGCCATCGAGGACATCATCTGTGGTTGCGCGATTCCCGAGGGCCCGCAAGGCCTGAACATCGCACGTATTGGTGCGGTGCTGGCCGGTCTGCCGACCAGCGTGGGCGGCATCACGGTCAACCGTTTCTGCGCCTCCGGCCTGTCGGCCATCCAGATGGCGGCCGACCGTATCCGTGTGGGAGAAGCCGATGTGATGATCGCCGCCGGCACCGAAAGCATGAGCATGGTTCCTATGTCAGGCAATTCGCCTTCGCTGTCGCCGGCCATGTTCGGCAATGACGAAAACATCGGCATTGCCTATGGCATGGGACTGACCGCCGAAAAAGTGGCGCAGCAGTGGAAGGTCTCGCGCGACGCGCAGGACCAATTTGCTCTGGAGTCGCACCAGAAAGCCATGAAGGCGCAAAAGGATGGAGCGTTCACGGCCGAGATCACGCCGGTGGAAGTGACCGACCGCTCACCCGATCTGGAAAGCGGTGAGGTGATCGCCACAACCCGCACCGTGAGCCTGGACGAAGGCCCGCGGCCTGACACCTCGCTCGAAGGCCTGGCCAAACTCAAGACGGTGTTTGCCGCGCGAGGCTCAGTCACCGCCGGCAACAGCTCGCAGACCTCGGACGGCGCCGGCGCGCTGATTCTGGCCAGCGAAAAGGCGGTGAAGGAACATGGCCTCAAGCCGCTCGCGCGATTTGTCAGCTACGCAGCCAAGGGCGTGCCCCCACACATCATGGGCATTGGCCCGATCGAGGCGATTCCCGCTGCGCTGCGTTATGCCGGCTTGCAGCAGGACGACATCGACTGGTATGAACTGAACGAGGCCTTTGCCGCGCAGTCGCTGGCAGTCATCAACACGCTGGGCCTGAATGCCGCAAAGGTGAACCCGATGGGTGGCGCGATTGCGCTGGGCCATCCGCTGGGCGCGACCGGCGCGATCCGCGCCGCAACGGTGATCCATGCGCTGCAACGGCACCAATTGAAGTACGGGATGGTGACGATGTGTGTCGGCATGGGGCAAGGCGCCGCCGGCATCTTCGAACGCGTGTAGGGCTACTGCGCGGGCGATCTGCGGCGTTGGTCCGGTGCTCCCCATCCTCACGTACCTGAAGTACGTTCCGGTGGGTCCGCTCCGTCCGCCTTGCAGCTCATCCCGCTCGCTACGCCCTGGCAGTTGTGGTGGTTTTAAACCGGCGAAGACCGGCGTGCAATTTTCTGGAGACGGTCATGCAACAGCAGCTTCTTGAATCAGGCACCTCACAACTGGCCTTGCGGGTCTACGAACCGGCTGGGCCGGCACGGGCCAGTGTGGTGATCGGTGGGGCGATGGGGGTGCGGCAGGACTATTACGCGCCGTTCGCCGGATGGTTGTCAGGCCAGGGCTTCCGGGTCACGACCTTTGACTACCGTGGGTCGGGCGAATCCTTGCCGGGGACGCCGGATGGCGGTTTGCGCGGCTTCAGGGCGGATCTTTTTGACTGGGCCCATGACTATGAGGTGGTGGTTGATTCTGCGAAGGCAGCCTTGCCCGATGCGCCGCTGTACCTGCTCGGCCACAGCCTCGGTGCGCAACTGCCGGGTTTTCTCAACAACCAGGGCAAGGTCGACGGGCTGGTCAGCATTGCTGCTGGCAGCGGCTACTGGCGCGACAATGCACCGCAGCTCAAACGCCTGATCCTGTACTTCTGGTACGTGCTGGTGCCGCTGGCCACGCGGCTGTGCGGCTACTTCCCGGGGCGCAAACTGAAAAAGGTCGGCGACCTGCCGGCCGGCGTGATGCTGCAGTGGCGCAAGTGGTGCCTGAATCCCGAGTACAGCGTGGGCGCCGAAGGGGAGGGCGCACGCATGCGTTATGCGCAGGCGAGGTTTCCGGTGCTGGCGCTGTCCATCAGCGACGACGAACTGATGACCTGGCGCGGGACACAAAACCTGATCAACCTGTACACCGGCGCCGCGCGCAGTTTTGAACGCATCAAACCGGCTGACCTCGGTGTCAAACGCATCGGGCACTTCGGATTTTTCCGCCAGCAGTTCAGCGACTCCCTGTGGCCGCGCCTGGTTCAGACGCTTGAGCGCATGGCCCCCGCTCAGCCGGCGTCGGGCGTCACCAGCACGACTGCCTGAACCCGCCAGCGACGGCATACTCGTGCGATGAGTTCTCACCCTTTTGATGCCGCAGTTGCCTTGCTGGCCCAGGCCGACGGCAGCTTTCTGGGCCACACCAGCGCCGCCTACGCCAACATGGTCGGGCCTTTCGGCGGCGTGACTGCAGCGCAGGCGCTCAACGCTGTGCTGCAGCATCCGCAGCGCCTGGGTAATCCAATCTCGCTGACAGTCAACTTTGCGGCGGCACTGGCTGACGGACCCTTCACGGTGAGCGCGCGCCCGGCACGCACCAATCGTTCCACCCAGCACTGGGTGATCGAGATGCAGCAAAGCGGCGAGACGGTGCTGACCGGCACGGCATTTTTTGGTTTGCGGCGCGACACCTGGGGTGCCGACGAACACGCGATGCCGGAAGTTCCGGCGCCGGCCGACGTGGCGCGTGCCACAGGCCCAGCCCGGGTCGAATGGGTCAAGCGGTATGAGATGCGTTTTATTGAGGGCGCGATTCCGGTGGAATGGCATGGCGCCGACCAGGGCGCCAGCCGCACCAGGCTGTGGCTGCGCGATGACCCGCCGCGGCCACTGGATTTCGCCTCGCTGACCGGCTTGTCGGATGTTTTTTTTCCGCGTGTCTGGCGGCGCCGCCCGCTGCTGGTGCCCATAGGCACGGTGTCGATGACGGTTTATTACCACGCCGATGCCGCGCTGTTGCAGTCCACCGGCAGCGGCCACCTGCTGGGTCAGGCCCAGGCCCAGGCTTTTCGCAAGGGCTACTTTGACCAGACGGCCCAGTTGTGGAACGAGGCGGGTCAGTTGCTGGTCACGACCCATCAAGTGGTTTACTACAAGGAATGACCATGAACAAAGTAGCTTTGGTCATCGGCGCAGGTGACGCTACCGGTGGCGCCATCGCAAGGCGCTTCGCGCGCGAGGGCTACACCGCCTGTGTGACGCGGCGCAGCCTTGACAAGCTGCAGCCTTTGCTGGAGCAGATTCGCGCCGAAGGCGGGGTGGCGCACGGCTTTGCTTCGGATGCGCGCAAGGAAGAAGAAGTGGTGGCGCTGGTCGATCAGATCGAAAGCACGCTGGGCCCCATCGAAGTGATGGTCTTCAACATCGGCGCCAACGCCCCCAGCAGCATTCTTGATGAAACGGCGCGCAAGTATTTCAAGATATGGGAGATGGCCTGTTTCGGCGGCTTCCTCAATGGCCGTGAGGTGGCCAAACGCATGGTGCAGCGCGGCGGTGACGGCCACAAGGGCACCATCATTTTCACCGGCGCTACCGCTTCGCTGCGCGGTGGTGCCAACTTCGCCGCGTTTTCCGGTGCCAAGATGGCACTGCGTGCACTTGCGCAAAGCATGGCACGCGAGCTCGGCCCGCGCGGCATCCATGTGGCGCACGTGGTGGTCGACGGCGCCATCGATACCGCCTTCATTCGCGATAACTTTCCCGAACGTTACGCGCTGAAGTCCGAGGACGGCATCGTCAACCCCGAGCACATCGCCGACAGCTACTGGATGCTGCACAGCCAGCCGCGCGACGCCTGGACCCACGAGCTCGACCTGCGGCCTTACATGGAGAAGTTCTGATGCCCGAAACCGTTCAGTTCTTTTTTGATGTGGGCAGCCCGGCTGCCTACATCGCCTGGAAGCAGTTGCCGAAGATCTGCCTTGAAACCGGCGCTGCCGTTGATTACAAGCCGATGTTGCTGGGCGGTGTGTTCCAGGCGACCGGCAACCATTCGCCCACCACCGTGCCGGCCAAAGGCCGCTACATGATGGACGACCTGGGACGTTTCGCCGCGCGTTACGGCGTGGCCTTCCGGGAGAACCCGCATTTCCCGATCAACACCCTGATGCTGATGCGCGGCGCGGCCGGCCTGCAAATGCAGGACCCTGTGCGCTTTGTGCCCTACGTGGATGCGCTGTATGACGCGATCTGGGCTGACGCGAAAAACATGAACGATCCCGCCACCGTCGGCGCCGTCCTGCAGGCCGCGGGCTTTGATCCCGGCGCGCTGCTGGCCATGAGCGGCGAGCAGGCGGTGAAAGACCGCCTGAAGGCCATCACCCAGGAGGCGGTCGAACGTGGCGTGTTCGGCGCGCCCACTTTTTTCGTCGATGGCCAGATGCACTGGGGGCAGGACCGGCTCGACTTTGTACAACAAGCATTGAAAGCAGCAGCATGAGCACAGACATCCTCACCCATACAGAAGCCGGCGTGATGACCATCACCCTGAACCGGCCGGAACGCAAGAATTCGATCACCTCCGACATGTACGGCGCCATGGCCGATGCGCTGGCCACGGCTGCACAGGATCCCGGTGTGCGTGTCGTGGTGCTGCAAGGCAACGAAACCGTGTTCAGCGCCGGCAACGATATCGGGGACTTCCTGAACAAGCCGCCTGCCGGCATGGATTCGCCCGTGTTCCGTTTCCTGCGTGGCATTGCCGCTTTCCCCAAGCCGCTGCTGGCGGCCGTTTGCGGTCCGGCCGTGGGTGTGGGCACCACGATGCTGCTGCACTGTGATCTGGTGTATGCCGGCGACAACGCGGCCTTCTCCATGCCCTTCGTCAATCTGGGCCTGTGCCCGGAGGCGGCTTCCAGCCTGCTGGTGCCGCAGATGCTGGGTTACCACCGCGCGGCCGAGGCGTTGCTGCTGGGTGAGCCCTTCATGGCCGAGGCGGCACTCGAGGTCGGCCTGGTCAACCGCGTCGTGCCGCCCACCGAAGCCAGTAGCCTGGCCCAGGCCGTCGCGCGCAAGCTCGCGGCCAAACCCCTGAGCTCGCTGGTCGAAACCAAGCGGCTGATGAAGAAGGGCCAGCAGCAACTGGTTCAGCAGCAGATGGACGAAGAAGGCGCCAGTTTTGGCCGCATGCTTGGTGAACCGGCCGCCAAGGAAGCCTTCGGCGCGTTCATGGCAAAACGCAAGCCGGATTTCAGCAAGGTCTGAGCTTGCGCCTGCAGGACCGGACCCCGCAGCGGGCGGTTTCTGGACTTTGGCTTTCAGGGTTTTCCAGCACTCCCATGTGCATTTTGAGTAGATGCCTGTGTTTTCAGGCCATGGCTGCTGCCATGGCGCTCCCCTAGTATTGGTTCGACTCGACCACCCCCGGTTCGGGCTTACGACCAAAGAGGAGACTATGAAAAAGAATCTGAAACACTGGGCAGCCGCAACCGTTGTTGTGGCGGCGGGCGTGGGCGTGGCCCACGGCCAGGACGGCAAACTGTCCAACGACGTCCTGCGTATCGGCGTGCTGACCGACATCTCGGGCGTGTATGCGGACATCTCCGGCAAAGGCGCTGTCGAGGCCGTCAAGATGGCGGTCGAGGACTTCGGCGGCAAGATGTTCGGCAAGCCCATCGACGTGGTTTTTGCAGACCACCAGAACAAGGCCGATGTGGGTGCAGCGAAAGCGCGCGAGTGGTACGACTCGGGCAACGTCGACATGATCAACGATCTGGCGAACTCGGGCGTTGCGCTGGCTGTGGCCGGTGTGGCCAAGGAGAAGAAGCGTCACGCCATCGTCAACAATGCCTCCAACGTCGGCGTGACCAATGCGCAGTGCTCACCCTACACGGTGCACTATGCCTACGACGCGTATTCGCTGGCCAACGGCACCGGGCGCAGCGTGGTGGAAGGCGGCGGCGACACCTGGTTCTTCCTGACGGTGGACTTTGCCTTCGGCATCGGCCTGGAGCAGCAGGTCGGTGATGTGGTGCGCGCCAACAAGGGCCGCGTGGTGGGCGCCGCGCGCCACCCGCTGGGCACGACGGACTTCTCGTCCTACGTCCTGCAGGCGCAGGCGTCCAAGGCCAAGATCATCGGCCTGGCTTCCACCGGCAACGACACCATCAATGCGATCAAGGCCGCCAACGAATTCGGTGTCACCAAGAACCAGAAGCTCGCTGCCCTGCTGCTGTGGATCAATGACGTGCATGCACTGGGCCTGCCGACTGCGCAGGGCCTGCAACTCACCAACGCGTGGTACTGGGACATGAACGACGAATCGCGGGCGTTCGCGAGGCGCTACATGCAGCGTGTCGGCCAGATGCCGAACATGGCGCATGCGGGTGACTACTCGTCGACCATGCATTACCTCAAGGCAGTGCAGGCCGCGCGCAGCGATGACCCGGACGCGGTGTCGGCCAAGATGCGCGAAATGCCGATCAACGACATGTTCGCCAGGAACGGCAAAATCCGCGTTGATGGCCGCATGGTGCACGACATGTACCTCTGGGAAGTGAAGGCGCCAGCCGAGTCCAAATACGCCTGGGACTACCTCAAGCTGATCAAGACAATTCCCGCCGAGCAGGCATTCATGCCGCTGGCCCAGAGCACCTGCTACCTGGTCAAACGCTGACCAGTGACCGCGGATGGGCGCCCGCCGCACGCGGCGGCAGGCGCCAGAGGTTCCCGGGTGCGCGCGCCCGGGTCCGATACGCTCAGGACGATTCATGACAGCCATTTTGCAAACACGGGGGCTCTCCCGCACCTTCAACGGGTTCCACGCCGTATCGGATGTGAACCTGTCGGTGCAGGAAGGAAGCATCCACGCCCTCATCGGGCCTAACGGCGCGGGCAAAACCACCTGCTTCAACCTGCTCACGCGTTTTATCGACGCCAGCGCCGGCAGCATCAGCTTCCAGGGGCAGGACATTACACGTACGCCTGCCGATGCGGTGGCCCGTCTGGGCCTGGTCCGCTCGTTCCAGATCTCGGCAGTGTTTGGCCAGCTCAGCGTGTTCGAGAATGTGCGCCTGGCCGTGCAGCGCCGCCGCGGGCACTCGCTCGACTGGTGGCGCAGCGACCGCGCGCTGAGCGCTTATGACGAACGCACACACGAACTGCTGGCCGAAGCCGGGCTTGCGGACTGGGCAGAACACCTCGCGGGCGAGCTGCCCTACGGCCGCAAACGGGCGCTGGAGCTGGCCACCACGCTTGCGCTGGAGCCGCGTGTGCTGCTGCTCGACGAGCCCATGGCCGGCATGGGCACCGAAGACATTGCCCATGCCGCGGCAATGATCCGGCAGGCCGCGCGCGGACGCACCGTGCTCATGGTGGAACACAACCTGTCGGTCGTGTCCGACCTGTGCGACCGCATCACCGTGCTGGCGCGCGGCGAGGTTCTCGCTGAAGGCAACTATGCCGGGGTTTCAGCGGACCCGCGTGTGGTCGAGGCCTACCTGGGCCACGGGCATGCCGGGCAACGCAAGCACAACAGCAGCGCCGGGGTGCAACATGCGTGAATCGCTGCTGACACTGCGCGATGTGCGCGCCTGGTACGGCCCGAGCCAGGCGCTGCACGGCGCCAGCATGGAGGTTTGCGAGGGCGAACTCGTCACGCTGCTGGGGCGCAACGGCGCGGGCAAGTCCACGCTGCTCAAGACAGTCATGGGCATGATGAACAAATGCCAGGGCTCCATCCGCTTCAAGGGCCAGGAGCTGGTGGGAATGGCGCCGCACCGCATCGGCCGCATGGGCGTTGCATTCTGTCCGGACGACCGTGGTATCTATGCCTCGCTTTCAGTGCGCGAGAACCTGCGCCTGCCGCCGGTGGTGGCCGAAGGCGGCATGAGCGAGGAGGAACTGTACGAGTTGTTCCCCAACCTGGCGCAGCGCGCCGCATCGGCCGGCACCCACCTGTCGGGAGGCGAGCAGCAGATGCTGGCGATCGCACGCATTCTGCGCACCGGCGCGCGCCTCTTGCTGCTCGACGAGCCCACCGAGGGGTTGGCGCCGGTGATTGTGGACCGCATCGGGGCGCTCATCGGCCAGCTCAAGGGCCGGGGCTACACCATTGTTCTGGTGGAGCAGAATGTTCATTTCGCCGCCGAGCTGGCCGACAGGCACTACCTGATGGAGTCGGGGCAGGTGACCGACATGTTTGATGCGGCCACGCTGCTGCGTGACTTTGACCGCATCACGGCGCGCATCGGGGTCTGATCAATGGCCATCCAGCGCAGCCTGTTCTCCCCGCGCACCATGCGGCTTGGCCCGGTAATCCGAGGGGCGAAATCCTGTGAGCCGTTTGAAGGTGTTGGAAAACGCGAAAGGGTTAGCATAGCCCACACTTCCTGCAATCGCCTCGATCTTGTCGGGGGTGGTCACCAGCAGGTGCGCCGCATGGGCCATCCGGAGCGCCGCGAGCTGCTTGCCGGGGCTGCGCCCCAGGCTTTTCTGGCAGAGCCGGCGCAGGTGTTCCTCGCTGGTGTTGGCCAGGACGGCCAGGTCTTTCAGGGTCCAGTCGCGCGCAAGGTCGGCCTTGACGGCGTTCCATACCGGCACCAGCCGCGGCTCACGCTGCAAGGGCTCCAGGATGCGCGCCACATAACGTTCGATCACATCGACCCAGACCACGCAGGTTCCGGGGTCGGCAGCCCCCTGCATTTCGCCCCACAGTCCGAGGATGGCGTGCTCCAGCACCTGGCCGTCGAAGGCACTCATGGTGGGAGCCATCGCGCCGTCCACCGACCGGGCGGAATCCGGCATGAAGCGCACCCAGGCCAGTCGCCAGCGCTTGTCGGGCACGCAGTGAAAAGCATGCAGCACATGCGCTGGCGCAAAGCTCACCTTGCCGGGCGTGTGCGGGTACCAGCGGCCGTCAAGCAGGGTCTGCCCTTCACCGCCGAGGCACACCTGCATGAAGGCTCCGCTCAGGTGCGTGCGGACCACGGTGTAGGGCGAAGCGGCGTCCACCACCGATACATGGGCGATGCGCCGTTCGGCCAGGGCTTCACAGTGTTCGGCGCGCACCACCTTCTGGACCGTCTCATCACCCAGCACAAGGGTTTCTCTGGAGATATCAGGATGTTTTGCCATGGATTGCAGATCATAGGGACAAGGGGGCGGCATGCCTGAAATTTTTGGTCTGCCCCTGCCGGTGCTGGCGAGCCAGATCATGCTGGGCCTGGTCAACGGCTGCTTCTACGCGGTGTTGAGCCTGGGCCTTGCCGTGATCTTCGGTCTGCTGCGCATCGTCAATTTTGCGCACGGCGCGTTTTTCATGACGGGTGCTTTTGCCGCGTGGATGCTGCAGCATTACCTGGGCTGGGGCTACTGGGTCGCCTTGCTGCTGGTCCCGCTGGCGGTGGGGGCGCTCGGCGGCCTGTTCGAACGCAGCCTGCTGCGCCGCCTCTATGGCCTGGACCCGATCTACGGCCTGTTGCTCACCTTCGGGCTGGTGCTGGTGCTCGAGGGGGGATTCCGGATCATGTACGGCACCTCCGGGCAGCCTTATCCCGTTCCCGACAATCTCAAGGGCGTCTTCAACCTGGGTTTCATGGTGCTGCCGGTGTACCGGGCCTGGGTCATCGTTGCGGCGCTGGCCGCCTGTGGCCTGACCTGGTGGCTGATAGAGCGCACCTCGCTGGGCGCACGCCTGCGGGCTGCCACCGAACGGCCGGTACTGACACAGTCCTTCGGGGTGGACGTGCCGCGCATGCTCACCTTCACCTATGCGGGCGGCATTGCGCTGGCAGCGTTCACGGGGGTGCTGGCTGCGCCCATCCTGCATGTGAACTCGGGCATGGGCTCCAACCTCGTGATCATTGTTTTCGCCATCGTTGTCATCGGCGGCATGGGTTCGGTCTTCGGCTCCATCGTCACCGCCCTGGGCATAGGCGTGATCGAGGGGCTGACCAAGGTCTTCTACTCCGAGGCGTCCACCACGGTCATTTTTGTGGTGATGGCGCTGGTGCTGCTGTTTCGCCCCCGCGGCCTGTTCGGCAAGGAGGGCGCGGCATGAACGCCTATTTTTCAACATGGCAGAAAGTCCTGATCGCCGTGGTGGTGCTGGCCTTGCTGGTCGTGCCCTGGGCGCCGCAGGTGGTCTACCCGGTGTTTGTGATGAAGCTGCTGTGCATGGGCCTTTTCGCCTGTGCCTACAGCCTGCTGCTGGGGTTTGGCGGCATGATGTCCTTCGGCCATGCCGCCTTTTTCGGAACTGCGGCTTATGCGACCGGCGTGGCCGCCAAGTTGTGGGGGCTGCCGCCGGAGTTGAGCCTGCTGGCCGGCACGCTGGCTGCTGCCTTGCTGGGCGCCGTCTTCGGCGCGCTGGCGATCCATCGCCAGGGCATTTACCTGGCGATGATCACGCTGGCGCTGGCGCAGATGGTGTATTTCATCTTCCTGCAGTTGCCCTTCACCGGCGCAGAAGACGGCATGCAGCAAATCCCTCGCGGCACCCTGTTCGGCCTGATCGATTTGCGCAACGACTTCGCGATGTACCACCTGGTGCTGCTGCTGACGCTGGGCGGGCTCTGGCTCATCCACCGGGTGGTGCATTCGCCATTCGGTCATGTGGTTGTCGCGGTCCGGGAGCATGAGCCGCGCGCACGCTCACTGGGTTACCCGGTGGAGCGCTACAAACTGATGCTGTTTGTGCTGTCGGCCGCGCTCTCCGGCCTGGCCGGCTCCATGAAGGCGCTGGTGTTCCAGCTCGCCGCACTGACCGACGTGCACTGGCACCTGTCGGGCGATGTGGTGCTGATGGCGCTGCTCGGCGGCATGCACACCGTCTTTGGCCCCGCCATAGGCGCCACCCTGGTGACGGGGCTGCAGTACTACCTCGACGCTTTCGGCGGTTGGGTGACCCTGGTCACCGGCCTGATTTTCATGGTGTGTGTGCTTTCCTTCCGCAGTGGTATCGCTGGTGCGGTCAAGGCGCTCAGAACCCCTCCGCGCACCGGGCCCTGAGTCCCCGCGAGTCCCTTTTCAGCAAATGTTTCAAGGAGATTTTCATGCCGCGTTTTGAACGCCAAGCCCTGATGGCGAAATTCCAGGACATGGTCCGCCGCCGCGTGCCCATCATCGGCGGCGGTGCCGGAACCGGCATTTCGGCCAAATGCGAGGAGGCTGCAGGCATCGACCTGATCGTGATCTACAACTCGGGCCGCTACCGCATGGCCGGCCGGGCCTCGTCGGCCGGCCTGCTGGCTTACGGCAATGCCAATGACATCGTTCTCGAGATGGCGGGAGAGGTGCTGCCGGTTGCGAAAAACACGCCGGTGATCGCCGGCGTCAACGGCACCGACCCTTTCATCGTGATGCCGGTGTTCCTGAAAAAGCTCAAGGAGTTGGGGTTTTCCGGTGTGCAGAATTTCCCGACCGTTGGCATCATTGACGGCACCTTTCGCCAGAGCCTGGAGGAAACCGGCATCAATTTTTCCACCGAGGTCGAGATGATCGGGCAAGCCCACGCCATCGACCTGCTGACCACGCCCTATGTATTTTCGGCCGAGGAAGCGGTGGCCATGACCGAGGCCGGGGCGGACTTTGTCGTGCCGCACATGGGCGTGACCACCGGCGGCACCATAGGCGCCACCACCGCCAAGTCGCTTGCGGATTCGGTGAAGCTGATCGACGAGTGGGGTGAGGCGGCCAGGCGCGTGCGCAAGGACGTGATCGTGATTGCGCACGGCGGACCGATTTCCTCGCCTGAGGATGTGGCTTACGTGCTCAAGAACAGCCGGCACTGCAACGGCTTTTATGGCGCCAGCAGCATGGAGCGCCTGCCGACCGAGATCGCCATCACATCGCATGTGCAAAAGTACAAGCAACTGACTTTCTGAACAAACACAGGAGACAACCATGGCCAGGGTATATGTGAGTGCGGTGATGAATGCGACGCTGGACGAAGCCTGGAGCCTGCTGCGCGATTTCGGCGCGCTCGGCAACTACCACCCGTTTTTCGAGAAGTCCTACATCGAGGAAGGCAAGCCGGCCGACCAGATCGGCTGCGTGCGCCATTTCAGCGTGCGCGACGGCGGGGGCTACCTGCGCGAACAATTGCTGGCCCTGTCCGACGATGAGCACCGCTGCCGCTACAAAATCCTGCACATCGATGCGGACTGGACACACTACGTGGCCGAGATGCACCTGCTGCCCGTCACCGAGGGCAATCGGTGCTTCGGTGAATGGTGGGCCGAATGGGAGGTGCCGGCTGACCAGGAAGCCGCTGCCGTCGAGCGGGTCGCCGCCACCTTCCGTACCTTCTTCGCGTGCGTGGACGCGCATTACGGCCGCAAGCCATGAGTGCCGAGCCCGCCACCGCCTGGGTGGTCGGTACTTTCGACACCAAGGCTGCCGAGCTGCTTTACATCGCAGGCCTGCTGCGCGCTGCAGGCCTGCGTACCGTGACCGTCGATGTCGGCACGCGCAGCCGGGCGGGCGTGGCGGATATAGCGGCGCAGGAGGTAGCGGGCCACCATCCAGACGGTGCGGGTGCGGTGTTCAATGCCACCGACCGGGGTGTCGCCGTGATCGCCATGAGCCAGGCCCTGGCTGTCCTGGTGCGGGAACGCCTGGCTGCCAGGGAAATCGACGGCATGCTGGGCGTCGGCGGTTCGGGTGGCAGTTCCATGATCGCGCCGGCCCTGCGCCTGCTGCCGATCGGTGTGCCCAAACTTCTGGTGTCCACCATGGCGGCCGGCGATGTGTCGGCTTACGTGGGTGTGACGGACATGACATTGATGTACCCGGTGACGGATATTGCCGGGCTCAACCGGCTGTCGCGCACCATCCTGGCGAACGCCGCGCACGCGCTGGCGGGCATGCTGCTGCACCAGGCGCCGGCCGATGACGCGCAGGACAAGCTGGCCATCGCACTGACCATGTTCGGCGTGACCACGCCCTGCGTGCAGGCCGTGCGCGAACTGCTGACGGACACGTTCGACACGCAGGTGTTTCATGCCAACGGCGCGGGCGGCCGAACGCTGGAGGCGCTGGCCGCCTCGGGCATGCTGCGGGCGGTGGTTGACATCACCACCACCGAGGTGGGACAGCACCTTGCAGGCGGTGTCTGTGATGCGGGGCCGAACCGGCTGGATGCGGCGGCTCGTCATGGCCTGCCGTGGATCGGTTCTGTCGGTGCGCTGGACATGATCAACTGGGGCGCGCCGCCCAGCATCCCCGCCCGGTACCAGGGGCGCACCTTCCATGTTCACAATGCCGACGTGACCCTGATGCGCAGCAATGCGCAGGAAATGCAGGCGGCCGCACGGCGGCTGGCCGAGCAGCTCAACCGCGCAGCCGGTCCGGTGCACCTGCTGCTGCCGCTGGGCGGCCTGTCGATGCTGGATGCGCCGGGCCAGCCCTTTCATGATCCCGGCGCCAACGCCGCCTTCTTCGACACCCTGCGCCGGCTGTTCAAGCCCACCGCGGACCATCAACTGACCGCCCTGCCGTGCCACATCAATGATCCGGCCTTTGCAAGGGCTGTGGCCGATACCCTGAGGGCTGTTTTAAGCACAAAATAGGCCTCCAGCCCATATCCAGGCTGCGCAAGCAGCTATCGATTTGCTGGCAATCCTGTCCCGGGACAGACGCCGGGACGTGCTTGGGGCAGACACGGCATACTGCATCCCTGACTTTCAGAGGAAGCCTGCCCATGCCTTATATGTTGTTGATCCATGAACCGGTCGGCCAGCGCCAGGCGCGCGGCGAGGCCGAGGGCCGCGCCGTCTACGGGCGCATGCTGGACTTTGCGGCCGGCCTGAAGGCGCGCGGCCTGTTGCTGGCCACGGAATCGCTGGCCTCGCAGGACGACGCCGCGCGCGTGCGGGTCAGCGGGGGCCGGGCCAGCGTGCTCGATGGCCCCTTCACCGAGGCCAAGGAAATGGTCGGCGGGTTCTTCCTGCTGGCTTGCGACACCCGCGAGGAAGCCATAACCATCGCGGGCCAATGCCCGGCCGCAGAATGGGCCACGCTGGAAGTGCGCGGACTGGGCCCGTGTTTCGCCTGAGACGACCTGGCAGGCCAACCCGGAAAAAGTAACAAAAAAACTTTTCCCGGAAGGTTGTCGATTTTGTGCCGGCTGCTTCGTCGTGTGGGCAGAAGCCGCCCATTTTGCGGGCCTCCCGGTCCCCGGCTTCTTGTCAAGGAGGAGCCATGCGGTTCATGATCATCGTCAAATCGACGCCCGAATTCGAAGCCGAAACCACGCCACAGGTGCCGGACGAAAAATTGATGGCCGCCATGGCCGATTACCACGAGGCCTTGTCCAAGGCCGGCGTACTGCTGGACGGCAGCGGCCTGCAACCCAGCCGAAAGGGCTGGCGCATCCATTACGACGGGCAGAAGCGCACGGTGGTCGACGGCCCGTTTGCGGAAGCCAAGGAGCTGATTGCCGGTTTCACCACCATCCAGGTGCGCAGCCGCGAGGAGGCCATGGAATGGTCGCGCCGTTATCCCAACCCGGTTGGGGAAAATGCCAGGGCGGTGATCGAGGTGCGCCAGCTTTATGAGCTCGACGACTTCGAACCCGGTCCGCAGGTTGACCGCTTCCGCGAGATGAACACACCGAGCCAGAAATAGGGAGACCGCCATGCTCAAGACCATTCTTCTTGTCACGCTCGGACTGTTGCTGCTGGCCATCGCCGCCGTGTTGCTGCTGGCCGTGCGCCAGCCTGACACTTTCCGCGTGCAGCGCAGCACGCTGGTTGCAGCGCCGGCCGACCGCATCTTCCCGCTGATCGCCGACCTCCGGCAGATGAACAGCTGGAACCCTTTCGTCAAGCGGGATCCGCAGGTCAAGGGCAGCTACAGCGGCCCGGGCGCCGGACCTGGCGCCACCTATGTCTTCGAGGGCAAACAGGCCGGCAGCGGCAGTCTGCGCGTGACCGACACCGCCGTGCCCACCCGGGTCGCCATGAAGCTCGACATGAGCTCACCGATGGCGGCGCACAACGATGTGCTGTTCACACTGGCGCCCGAAGGCGGCGCCACCCGCGTCAGCTGGACGATGCAGGGCCACAGCCCCTTCCTGGGCAAGGTCATGGGCGTCGTTTTCAACATGGACAAGATGGTCGGCGGCGCCTTCGAGGAAGGCCTGGCCGAATTGAAATTGCGCGCTGAAGGCGCCTGACATGGCCGTACCTTCATCGATCTGAACCTCAAGGAGAACTACATGCCACGCCAGATTTTTGTCAACCTGCCCATCAAGAACATGGAACGCAGCCAGGCTTTTTTCAAAAGCCTGGGCTTTTCGTTCAACCCCCAGTTCACCAACGAGCAGGGTGCCTGCATGGTGATCAGCGAGGACCACAACTACGTGATGCTGCTGGTCGAGCCCTTCTTTCAGGGCTTCACCCAAAAGCCGATTGCCGATGCGACCCAAACCACCGAGGTGCTGATTGCGCTGTCCTGCGCCAGCCGCGAGGAAGTGGACGAGATGGTCAAAAAGGCGCTGGCCGCCGGCGGCA
>JAKFXR010000106.1 GCA_021731285.1 Polaromonas sp.
GGGAGGTGGCGCCTCCACAGGTTTGGGCGCCGCTTCTTGCGGCACACTGGACCACAACTCTGCGTCAAACGATATGTCGGGATTGCTGTGCTTCCAGTTGACGCCCCAGGTCAGCGCACCCAGCAGCAGCAGATGAGCCAGCATGGCCAGGCTGAACGAGCGCAGGGCGCCCGGGTCCCGGTGCGGCGCAAATTCGAGGCGGTCTGCAGCGCTGGGCATAAGAACTTGTAACTTGGAGCGACGACTTCAGTTGCCGGTCTGAACCGACAAACCGACGCGGGCCACGCCGGCCCGGTTCAGGGCATCCATCACCTTGACGACGGTTTCGTACTTGATGGATTTGTCGGCGCTGATGACCACCGGTGTGAGCTGTTCACCGGCCGGAACGGCAGGCTGCAGGCGCTTGACAGACGCGCCAACCTCGCTGAGCTGTGTGGTGACGGCCGGCCCGCCCGATTTGATCTGGATGACTTCATCCTTGCTGATTTCGATCTGGATAGGTTTGGGCGGCTGGCCCGGCGCCTTGCCCACCTTGGGCAGGGCAATCATGCTCGGTGTGATGAGGGGGGCGGTGACCATGAAGATGATCAGCAGCACCAGCATCACGTCAATGAAGGGCACCATGTTGATTTCACTGATGGTGCGGCGGCCCCGGCCGCGGGATGAAACTGCTGGCATCTTGCTTAATGCCCGGAGGGGGATTGGGCGCCTAAATTGCGTTGCAGGATGTTGGAGAACTCCTCGATGAAGGTCTCCAGCTTGTTGGCAACGCGGTCGATGTCGTGGGCAAAGCGGTTGTAGGCCACGATGGCGGGAATGGCCGCGAACAGGCCGATGGCGGTGGCGACCAGCGCCTCGGCAATGCCGGGCGCAACGCTGGACAAGGTGACCTGCTCCAGCGCGGCCAGGCCGGTGAAGGCGTGCATGATGCCCCAGACCGTGCCGAACAGCCCCACATAGGGCGACACCGAACCGACAGTGGCCAGGAAAGACAGGTTGGACTCGACCGCATCGACTTCGCGCTGGTAGCTGGCACGCATGGCACGGCGGGCGCCATCGAGCAGTGTGCTGGGGTCAGCCATGCGGCGCTCGCGCAGCTTCTGGAACTCCCGCATGCCACTGGCAAAAATGCGTTCCATCGGTCCGGTGTGGCGGGCGTTCTGGGTGGCCGCTGCGAACAAATCATTCAGGCTGGTGCCGGACCAGAACTCACGATCGAACTCGTCATTGAGTGACTGCACACGCTTGAGGGAAATGATCTTGCGGAAGATCGCCGCCCAGCTTGCAATCGACACGCCGACCAGCAGGGCCACCACGCCCTGGACCACCCAGCTGGCGTTGAGGATGAGGCTGACGATGGATAAATCCTGGTTCATGTTGTGGTTTCCAGACGGTCAAGGAGTGAAGCGGGAATTCTTGCAGGTTTCAGTGTGCTGGCATCCACCCAGCCAATGCGTATCGTGCCCTCACACAGCAATATTTCCGATTGCTCTGATTTCAATAGCGAAGTTTGCCCGATTATCAAGGACGCACGGCCTTTTTCGATCAGCGTGGCCGTAACAATGAGTTCGTCATCGAGGCGGGCAGGGCGGTGGTAGCGCACGCTTGTCTCAGTAACCACGAAAATCCCCCCTATGTTTTCGCGCAGTTTCTGCTGCTCAATCCCAAGAGATCGGAGCCACTCCGTACGTGATCGTTCAAAAAATCTCAGGTAGTTGGCGTAAAACACAATGCCGCCAGCGTCGGTGTCTTCCCAGTACACGCGCAGAGGCCACCGGAAACCATTGGGCTTAGCCAAGCACAGCCTCCAGACGCGCAACGGCCAGCTTGAGTTCTTCCATGGAGTTGGCGGTAGAAAACCGGATGTAGCGATCTGGCGCATCGGTGCCGAAATCCCGCCCCGGTGTGACGGCAATGTGGGCACGCTTCATCAGCTCAAAAGCAAAGTCCCAGCTGCCATTGACGCCCAGTCGCCTGGCGGCCTGGGTGCAATCGGCATAGGCGTAAAAAGCGCCGTCAGGCATGACAGGAACCGTCAGGCCCAGACGGTTGAGCTCGGGAATGAAGTAGTCACGCCTGGCCTTGAACTCGGCACGCCGGCGCTCGTACTCGGCCAGGCTCTCGGGCTCAAAGCAGGCAAGCGCCGCGTGCTGCGCCACCGTGCTGGGACAGATAAACAGGTTTTGGGCCATGCGTTCGATCACCGGCACCAGCGCCGGCGGCACCACCAGCCAGCCCAGCCGCCAGCCGGTCATGTTGAAGTATTTGCTGAAGCTGTTGATGCTGATGACGCTTTCGCCCAGGCCGCCGGGCATGGCCAGCGCGGTGTGGCCAAAGTGTTCCTCGTAGCTCAGCCCCAGGTAGATCTCGTCGACCAGGGTGATGCCGCCCCGGCTCTGCACAAACTCATGGATGCTGCGCAGCTCTTCCGGCGCGATCGAGGTGCCGGTCGGGTTGGAGGGCGATGCCAGCAGGACGCCGCGGGTGTTGCCGGTCCAGGCGGCGCGCACTTTGGCGGCGCTGAGCTGAAAACGCTCTTGCGCGGTGGTTGGCACCAGCACGGCGTTGCCATCGGCGGCGCTGACGAAATGCCGGTTGCAGGGATAGCTGGGGTCCGGCATCAGGATCTCGTCGCCGGTTTCTATCAGCGCCAGGCAGGCCAGTTGCAACGCCGCCGAGGCGCCCGCCGTGATGACAATCCGGTCAGCTGCAACATCAGCGCCAAAGCGGGTGGCGTACCAGCGGCTGATGCGCTCGCGCAGCGCCTGCAGGCCGGTGGCTTGTGTGTACTGGGTGTTGCCCGCCTGGATGGCCCGTGTGGCTGCCTGTTGAACCAGCGGCGGCGCGGTGAAGTCTGGCTCGCCTATGTTCAGGAAAATCATGGGCTGCGCAGTGTGCGCCACTTCACTGGCCAGGGCTGCGGCTGCCTTGGCCACCTCCATCACATAAAAGGGCTCTATGCGCTCGGCGCGGCGGGCGATTCGCATCGGTCCTCTCAAGCCTTGTCGGCAGCGACTTCGGCGGCACGAAACAGGGGCGCCAGCTTGTGCAACACGCCGTTGACGTACTTGTGGCCATCGGTACCGCCAAACGCCTTGGCCAGTTCGATGCACTCGTTGATGACCACCCGGTAGGGGACGTCCAGGCAGTTTTTGAATTCGTAAGCGCCTATCCAGAGCACCGCATGCTCCACCGGCGAAATCTCTGTCATCTTGCGGTCCAGCAGCGGCGTGATGGCATCGTCGAGCGCCTGTGCGTCGGTGATGCAGCCGTGCAGCAGGGCATCGTAGTGCGCCGAGTCGGCTTTGTGAAAACCCACCAGGTCGCGGGTGAAAGCGTCTATCGACCCGGCATCGTTGCGGCCGACCAGATGCTGGTAGAGGGCCTGCAGCGCGAACTCGCGCGCGCGGGTGCGGGCGGACTTGTCTGCAGCTTTCTTGACGCCTGTGTCGGTAAGACCGGTGCGGGTTTGCGGAGGCCGCTTGGGTTTGGTGGGGGTCTTGTCGGTCATGGCGCGCCGGTTGGTTGGGGTCGGTATCAGGAAAGTTCGTTGAGTAAATTGGCCATCTCTACCGCCACACGTGCCGCATCGCGGCCCTTGTCGATCTGGCGGGCCTCGGCTTGCGCGACGTTTTCAACCGTCAGGATGGCATTGGCGATAGGCAACTGGTAGTCCAGCGCCAGCCGGCTGACCGAGGCGCCGCTCTCATTGGCTACCAGTTCGAAGTGATAGGTCTCACCACGGATGATGCAACCCAGTGCAATCAGGGCGTCGTACTGGTCGCGCTCGGCCATCGCCTGCAGGGCGGAAGGGATCTCCAGTGCGCCGGGCACCATCACATGGTGAATGTTTTTTTCTTCGACGCCCAGCGCCAGCAGTTCTGCGCGGCAAGCCTGCGCCAGCGCCCTGGTAATGCTTTCGTTGAAGCGTGCCTGGACAATACCGATCGCGAGTTTTTTGCCGTCAAGTTTGTCGGCTGAGCCTTTTTCTGCACCAAACACAGTGATTCCCTTTGTTGTTGCTGTCTATTTCTGCGCGATGTAGCCGCTGATCTCAAGTCCGTAGCCGGTCATGCTCGGCATGCGGCGTGGGTTGCCCATCAAGTTCATTTTGTGCACGCCGCATTCGCGCAGAATCTGCGCGCCTATGCCGTAGGTGCGCAGGTCCATGCGGCCACGCTCCGGGGCCTGTGCCGGGCAGGCGGTGCCTTCAAACTGGGCCAGCAGTTGCGCGGCGCTTTCGCCGCAATTGAGCAGAACGACCACGCCTTTGCCTTCTTTGGCAATGTGCGCCAGGCTCTGGTCCAGACTCCAGGAATGCATGGATCGCCCGGTTTCCAGCGCGTCCAGCACCGACAGCGGCTCATGCACACGCGCGGCCACGATGTCATTGGCTGCCCATTGGCCCTTGACCAGGGCCAGGTGAAGTCCCTGGCTGGGCTTGTCCCGGAAGGCATGAGCGGAGAACTCGCCAAAGGCGGTCTGAATGGTCCGGGTGCCGATTTTCTCAATCAGGGATTCGTTGCGGCTGCGGTGTTCAATCAGATCGGCAATGGTGCCGATTTTCAATCCATGCTCGGCGGCAAATATCTGCAGGTCGGGCAGGCGCGCCATGGTGCCGTCGTCTTTCATGATCTCGCAGATCACCGCCGAGGGCGAGCAGCCCGCCATGCTGGCCAGATCGCAGCCGGCTTCGGTGTGGCCAGCGCGCATCAGCACGCCGCCGTCAACGGCCTGCAGGGGAAAGATGTGACCGGGCTGCACCAGATCGTTGACTTTGGCGTTTTTGGCCACGGCCGCCTGCACGGTGCGGGCGCGGTCGGCGGCAGAAATGCCGGTGGTCACGCCCTCGGCTGCCTCAATCGACACTGTGAAGGCGGTCCCCATTTTTGTACCATTGCGCGCCACCATGGGCGGCAACTGCAGCAGCTCGCAGCGCTCACGGGTGAGCGTCAGGCAGATCAGGCCGCGGCCATAACGCGCCATGAAGTTGATGGTGTCGGCGCTCACATGGTCTGCTGCCAGCACCAGGTCGCCTTCGTTTTCGCGGTCTTCTTCGTCAACCAGAATAACCATGCGGCCGGCGCGCATGTCGGCCACGATGTCTTCAACAGGGGAGATGGCAATGGTCATGGGCTCAGGCTTTCTTGTCTTGGAGCATGCGCTCGACATAACGCGCGATCAGGTCAATTTCGAGGTTCACCTGCGAGCCGGCGCGCAGGTGGTGAAGGGTGGTGTTCTGGACGGTGTGGGCGATCAGGTTGATGCTGATCTCGCAACCTGCACCGTCACCGGGCAGGTCGGTCACCCGGTTGACCGTCAGGCTCACACCGTTGACGGTGATGGAACCCTTGTAGGCGAGGTATTTGGCCAATGTATGCGGGGCCACAATTCGCAGCTCCCAGCTCTCGCCGACCTGCGAGAAATGTGCAACCTCGCCAATGCCATCGACGTGACCGGCCACGATGTGCCCGCCCAGACGATCATGGGCGCGCAGGGCTTTTTCAAGGTTGACAGGACCGGAGTCGGTCAACCCACTGGTTTTGGCCAGGGATTCGGCAGAAATTTCAATAAAAAACTGCTGATTGGGAAGATCCAGCGCGGTGACAGTCATGCAGGCGCCATTGAGTGCAATGCTGTCGCCCAGACCCACGTCATCAAGGTAACCCGCAGGCGCCTCAACCGAGAGGCGCTTGCCGTGGTCCAAAGAGCTGCCCAGGCGCTGGACAGCGACGATGCGCCCCACGCCGGTAATGATTCCGGTAAACATCCGGGTATTTTCGCAGAGATTCGCTCCGGGTATCGGCCATGCCTGCGGGCGGGCAAATAGACGCTTATTCAAGCGCCTTGCGAAAGTGCGGAGGAATCGAGGCCATCACCGCCGGCCGGGCGTGTGGGGGGCTGGCTTCAAGGGCAGTCCGGTAGGCATGGATGGCCCTTGGAATATCGTTGACTTTTGGCAGCGCATGGATGTCTCCCAGCTTCAACCAGCTGTCTACCGCTTGCGCGGGCCAGTGCTTGATGCGCAACTCCAGCGCCGTGATGGATAGATCGAAGTCCTCGTTATTGATCCCGAGGAAGTACGCGGCTCTCACGAGGTCATAGTCAAAAACGCCGTCCGCAAAGTATTTTTTGGCGAGCCGTGCTGCTTCCTTGTCATTGCCGGCCCGGCTCAACAGCATGACTTCCAGGGACGCTACAGCAGGCGCTGATGGCTGCAGGCTTCTGGCACGTTCGAGGTATTCCCCGGCTTTGGCGAGTTCGCCCCCGTGCACATGGCCTCTGGCGATGTTGGTGAGGATGGCCACAACATAGGGGCGTGAGGTGGCGATAGATTCCCAGATCCAGGTCGCATTTTTCCAGTCCCCCCAGTTTGCCATCGCGTCTGCAGCATTGGAGGTGAGTTTCCTGTAATGGGGGTTGATTGCAATCGCTTCCCTCATGAGCGTGAGCATCTCGTTCTTGGCCGGATCCCATCGGGGATCGGTGGCTTTGCCGGACTGGGTAATTTGCAACCCGATCTTGAGGGCCTGTACGAGCTTGCTTTCACACTCGATGGCTTGCCGCGAGATATGCACTGCCAGGGCCATGCACAGGACGGTTGTGGCGAAGGCGTAGGTGCCATAACTGTTTTTCCAGGCAAGCGAACGCGCGAAGACCTGCCGGGTCCATCCAAGGCGGAGGTCTGAGGCAGCAAGAAGGGACAGGCTTATCGCGAAGAGTGCGCCGGTGCCCGCCATATGCCAGGGAAATCCGGCGTTGCTCACGAGAAAGAGAACCAGCAGACTGGACAAGACCAGCGCCCGCAAGGGGGCTTCCTGCTTGCCTTCAGCGCTGCGGATTTTCAGCGTTGCATAGCTGGCCCACAGCAGGTAAGCAGTCAGGCTCAAAAGGAACAGCCATCCCACCGACCCGTACTCTGCGACAAGCTGTAACAGTTCGTTGTGCGCATAGAAATCCAGCTCGGTTTGGCTTTCGGGACCCTGGTAGCGCGGAACATGCACTTCCCATGCCCCGGCCCCGACCCCGGTCACCGGGTTGTCCTGGATCATTGCGCCGGTTGCCCTCCACATGAGCGTGCGGTGGGAGAAAGTACCGCGTGAGTATTCTTTCTTGGTGGTGATCGACAGCAGGCGGGCGCCGGCAAGTTCTAGCGCGTTGACCTTGCCTGACTCCGCAATCAATTTGGGATTGCCGGTTCGAATGGAGCCGAGAACTCCCACCGAGACGATCAGGACCATGCCCAGAGCGATGCAGTGGCCTGGCCGCCAGCCAGTTGATTGACACTGCTTTCGGTAGACAAGGGTGATAAGCGGCAGCAAAACCATCAATACCAGCAGGCCTGTCAGTGCCGAACGCGTGCCGCTCATCATGAGAGCCACGATGTTGAATGCAAGAGACAGTGTCAATACAAACACAGAAGTTTTGTCTCTAACCCTCGCCAAAAGAAGCACCGAATAGGGGAGTGTGCAGACGAGGAACTCCGCAAAAATGTTGCGATTGAGAAACGTTGAGGCTGGTACCGGTCCCTGCGGGAAGAGGGTGAGCCCGCTCCAGAACTGCAGTGCTGCCCAAAGGGATGCAAGCACGGCGCCAATGTGGATGCCCCAGACCATCCGGTTGACCGAGGTGGGGTTGGCAACGTTCACACCCCAAAAGAACACCAGAGCAAAGAGAAACCACCGGATGGCTTCCACGCCGCCCAGGTAGGCGTGCGACCATGCCATGCTGCCGAGCGCATACACCATGAGGCCCAACGGCAGCCACAGCAATCCGTGAAATTGAAGAGGCTGCTGTTGCTTGCGTTGATACCAGACAAACACCAGCATCGCGCTCAAAATGAAGAAGGCGGAGAGGATCGACTTGAACGTGTCCTGCAACATCTCTTCATGTGTCACGCCGAGTGCAGGCAAGAGCACCATCATCAAGGCCAGCAATAAGGACGCCCTGGCATTTTGGTTGGTCTCCGGTGCACCGTCAGTGGCACCTGCTGCCTTTCGGCGCTTGGTGGCCTGCCTAGAAGTGGTCACGTTGGCTGACTCTGGCCACTATTCTGATATCTGCTCCAACTGGCTCGCTGGATTTGAATTCCAGGGGCAGGGCCTGGGCCAGATCGGTGAGCGGACCAAAGTGAGCCATGCCTTGCCCCTCCCCAATCAATTTGGGGGCAAGGTAGACCAGAAACTCATCCACAAGACCTTCCCGGATCAGGGATCCGTTAAGTTTTGCGCCCGCTTCGACGTGGACCTCATTGATTTCGCGGCTGGACAGATCGCTCAGCATCGCTTTCAGATCGACTTTGCCGTTGGCACCGGGCAGGAAGATGACAGTTGCGCCGCGTGTCTCAAGAACCGCTTTTTGCGCGTTATCGCGCGTAGCTGTGTAGATAAACACCCGGCGCTCACTTCCAAACAACCTTGCGTCCAGTGGCGTTTGCAAGCGGCTATCGACAAGCACCATGTCGGGCTGGCGTGAAGTGTTGGGCAGGCGCACATTGAGCTGGGGGTTGTCTTCCAGCACCGTGCCGATGCCGGTCAGCACCGCACAGGACCGGGCCCGCCACAAGTGACCATCCGTGCGTGCACTTTCGGAAGTGATCCACTGGCTTGCCCCGTTGTTGAGCGCGGTCTTGCCATCAAGCGAAGCGGCCACCTTCATCCTCACCCAGGGCGTTTTACGAATCATGCGGCTGAAAAAGCCGATGTTCAGCTCACGGGATTCCGGGGCCCCCGGGCCCACCATGACCTCAATGCCGGCAGCTTGCAGGCGTTCAAAACCGCGGCCGCCAACAAGCGGGTTGGGGTCTGCCATGGATGCCACGACTTTTCTGATGCCAGCAGCGATCAGTTCGTCGCAGCAGGGTCCGGTGCGCCCCTGATGGCAGCAGGGCTCAAGCGTGACATAAGCCGTAGCGCCCCGGATGTTCTTGCCGCGCGCCTTTGCGTCGCGCAAAGCCATGATTTCTGCATGTGGGCCACCCACGCGCTGGGTATGCCCTTCCCCGAGAATGACACCGTCCGCAGAGACGATGACGCAGCCCACGGAAGGATTTGGCGGCGAGGCCGCCCGACCAAGGGCGGCAAGTTCGATGGCGCGTTCAATCATTTCCGGGCTCCAGAGGCGTGCAGTTTACCGCCTGGCGGATTATTCATGCCAGATGTCGCCTTGAGGTATCCCCGTAAAACAGCTTCCGCTACCCTTCACGGCATGAAGTTCCGCCAATCCGGTTTCACTCTCATTGAGCTCATGATCACGGTCGCGCTGGTCGCGATACTGGCGTCCTTGGCCGCCCCAAGCTTTAACGCGCTGATTGTCAAGCGGTCTGTCAAGGCGGCCGCAGATACCCTGGTGAGTGACATGCGCTTTGCCCGGTCGGAGGCACTCAAACGCTCGACCCGAACGGTCATTTGCCGTTCGGTCAATCAAACCAGTTGTGCTGGCACTGGCAGTTGGAGCGACGGGTGGATTGTGTTTGTTGACATGAATGCTGACGGCACGGTTGATGCCGGCGACTCGATCATGAAGGTGCAGCAGTCGTTTTCCAATATTGCGTCCATTCAGCAGGATTCGAATCCTTCGAGCACTCTTTCGACATTCAGGTACGAGCCAACAGGGTGGGCGAAGGCGGCGACCCAGACCTTCAATTTCACGCCCACGGGCACTGTTCCGGCTGGCTCCACGCGACTTGTCTGCGTCTCAGTCAACGGACGGCCTGCCCTGAGAGCGGAGGGAACCACTTCATGCTGAAACCCGCCACCATGGCCCTCCGGAACCGTCGTCGAATGTCGGGAGCTTCATTGATTGAGGTGCTTGTCTCCGTCGTTGTGGCAAGTATTGGCCTGCTGGCTTTGGCTGGTGTCAACACTTCATCCGTTCGATACACAAAAATGTCCCAGTACCGTGGCACCGCCACACAATTAGCGGCTGATATAGGCGAACGGATGCGTGCCAACAAGGCGGGTGCAGCAAGCTATGCCTTGGGTTCGGACTTTGCGACACAAGCCACGCTGCCTGCGGCGGCCTCTCCTTTGTGCGACTCATATGTGACTACCTGTACGGCAGCGCAGCTCGCTGCTTATGACTTGCAGACTTGGCAGGTGGTGTTGCGGGACCAGTTGCCGCAAGGGTCTGCTTTTATTACATATCAAAATGTGCAGAGCGCCGCTGACGTTTGGATCGTCTGGCGAGACCCTGCTGTAGCCGCGGACGATACGCCCACCACAGGCTCCGAGTGCCCGGGCGCCTTGAGTGTGGCGGGTGAACCCAGCGTGCGCTGCAGCTATTTCAGGATCAATCTATGAAGAGGATGTCGTTACGCAGCGGCGCAGCGGGTTTCTCGCTGATCGAGTTGATGATCTCCATGGTGATTGGCCTTGCAGTGGTGGGTGCAGTGTTGGTCAGCACCATTGGATCCAGCAAGGCCAGCCTGTTTCAAACAGCCTATGCTGGCATGAACGAAGACGCCCAGATTGGGCTGAGCATTCTCACTCGGGACCTGCAAATGACGGGTTACTCACAGCCGACGGCTTTGACCTCCGACGGTGCAGCGTCTCCAACCTACAGTCTGACGTCATCAACCCTGGGTACGAGCACTTTTGTATTCGGATGCGATACCGGTTTTGCGGATCCCCGGGCAGCGGTACTGGCCTGCGGTACCGGCACGACAGCAGCATTTGAGGTCGCCTATGAGGCGGATGGAGACAACACGGTGCTCACCAGCGGGGGTGTGCCTTCTGATTGCCTTGGTAACGGTATCCCTGGAGCAGCTCCCTATGTGGCGCGCAACCGCTATTTCATTTCATCCGGAAACTCCGGAAGGCCCGAGCTCTATTGCGCCAGCAACAATTCCGCCAATACTGCGCAGCCCCTGATTGAAAACATTGAAAACATGAAAATTTGGTACGGCGTTTCTGTTGCTGCAAGCCCAACACAGGTTGTGCGGTACGTGACTGCCACTCAAATTGCGACGCTTGGGGCCGGGGCGCCCGCTGAGTGGGGGCGCGTCGTCAGCGCACGCGTTTGCGTGTTGGTGCGCAGTGCGGAGCGTGTGCTAAGTTCCGGGGACCTCACGCTTACTTATCTTGATTGCGACTCGGCGTCACAAACCTCGGCAGATGGGTACCTGCGCCGGGCCTACTTTGCCACTGCCAGTGTGCGCATCAGGATGCCGATTTGAAAGAAGTTGATGGTGATTAATTCAAACAACCTTGGTCAGCCGGTTCGTCAGACGGGTGTTTCACTTGTCATTGTGCTGCTTCTGATGGTGGTCATCAGCCTGACGGCTGCCTCGGCCATGCGTGGTGCGACCTCCAGCCAGCGAGTGACAAACAACGTTCGCATGGACTTCGTGGCGCAACAATATGCGGAGGCGGCATTACGGTATTGCGAGGCGCAATTACAACTGGCAGATGCTTCCAGACCCAACAGTCTGAAAGCGGCTGTTATTCCTGCCGTGGACATGACTGTCACCGGTGCCACCGGTGCCTGGGAGAATCCCCTGTCGTGGACGGGCGCCGTAAACGCTGGCGGAGCTGCTGCTACACGCACCGCTTTGGGGTCAAGCCAATACAGTTCGTCGGGCAGTTCATACACACCTGGCAAGGCTCCTGAATGCGTGGCTGAAACCCAGACGCTGGGAAGTCCAACTTTCACCGTCACGGTCGTCACTGCGCGAGGCTTCAGTCCTGACTACCGCGCTGACAACAATGGCAATACCACCAATGGCGCGGTGGTGTGGCTGCAGTCGATTTTGAATTTGTAGTACCGGAGATCCACATGTCCAAAAGTAATGTTCTTCGCAGGATTCTCCGGGTCTCGCTCATTGCGGTGCCCTTCTGGATGGCATTGCATACCGGCGTTCAATCGCAGCCTGTTCCCGCGCAAACGCCTTTGCTCACCCTGACCGGTGGTGGGGTCGCCCCCAATTTGATGCTGACCATGGACGATTCGGGATCCATGCATTTTCAGCACATACCTGAAACTTTGTTTGCCGGAGGAACTTTTGCGACCACGAATCCCGTGGGCAGCCACACGGTACGGTGGGATCCGAGAGATGACTACAACATTGGCGTCAATTTCATTGGAACGGTGCCTGGGAATATCAGTTCTGCCAACTATGTGTTGAAGGCCTTGCGTTCTGCCGATACCAACTCCATTTTCTATAACCCGGAGACTGTATATCGGCCCTGGATGACAAGCGACGGCGTTACCCGCTTGCCCAATTCACCGTTCACGGCAGCCTACAAGGACCCGCTCGTCCGAACTGGCGCGGCAGGTACTGTTATTAATTTGAACACCAACAGGACGGAACCCGTGACGTTGACCGTTGTCAATGCGGGTTCGTTTGTGGTTGGGCAGACATACACCATTATCAGCCGTGGCCCCGGTGGCAACCGGACAAACTTCACCAATATTGGCGCTGCCGACAGCAGTGCAGGAACAGTCTTCATCGCGACCGGTGCTGGGACAGGAGGCGGGACAGCCCATCTTGGTGACACGAGTCCGGTCACCTGGTGTTATGCCAACGCGTCAAATACGACAGGAACCGGTACGGGGACTGGTGGTGGCTGTGCAACCACGGCTTCATTCACGCACGATCCGGGTGTGTTTTTCAGGCTGCAAAAACAGAATGTCAGTGCCGGTTCTTTTGTGACCGGCGTTTCGTACACGATCACAACAGTTGGAAGCACCAATTTCACCTTGATTGGCGCTGCATCCAATACCGTTGGTGTCACTTTCACCGCAACCGGGGCCGGGTCGGGGACCGGAGTCGCAGAAGCCTACAAGGCGGTTAACGCCCAAGCCAACTACACCGGCTACAGCGTCAACACCGGCACCTCATTTCCCAAGGTGGCGGCGCGAACCGATTGTTCAGGTGCGGTTGGCGCCTCGGGCTGCACGCAAGCGCAGGAAAGGCAAAACTTTGCCAATTGGTTTACCTACTATCGCAGCCGCAATTTGCTTGCGCGGGGTGCCATGATGGAGGCCTTTGCAAGTGTAGGAAACACCATTCGCCTGGGTTTTGGCCGGATCAACAAAGGGTCTGCGTCGGTTGACGGCGTCTCCACGACAGTGATTGAATCCAATACCGCCACCTATGGCGGCGGAGGTCTGCGGGATTTCACACAAACCCGCAAGAATAATTTATACAAGTGGCTGGAAGATCTGCCTGCTAATGGAGGTACGCCGCTGCCTACCGCAATGAATGCAATCGGTCAGTATTACAGCCGCACGGACACGCGAGGGCCGTACACCGACGATCCCAGCGTCAGCACGAATGTTGTCGCAAACAACAAGAGCTGCCGGCGCTCCTATCACTTGATGGTGACAGATGGATACTGGAACGGCACACCGCCCACCGTTGGAGATCTGGACAGTACCGCGGGGACCACGATCGCCGGTGGCAGCTTTGCGTTTGCAGCCAACACAAGACCTTATACAGATGGTTACTCCAATACGCTTGCCGACGTGGCGATGAAGTACTGGAAGTCCGATCTTCAGCCCAATATCGACAACAAGGTTGTTGCGAACAGTGTCGATCCGTCCTATTGGCAGAGCATGACCAATTTCACAGTGGGTCTGGGAGTACGGGGTGCTCTGGACTCGGCCGTCGATCTGCCGGCGCTGACGGCGGGCACAAAGACGTGGGGACAGCCTTCCACAACGCTTGCTCTGGCTGCAAATATTGATGACCTCTGGCACGCCGCGATCAACAGCCGTGGCGCCTATTACAGTGCCAAGGATCCTGCAAGCCTGGCCACCGCCATCGCCGGGGCGTTGACCGGTGCTCAAGGCGGCAGTGGCGCAACTGCCGGTGTGGCGACCGTTTCCTCGGTTCTGGAAAACGGTAACCGGAAATATGTCCCGACTTACAACGGTAACGTCTGGAGCGGAGATATCTCGGCCTTGCCCCTCGATGCAAATGGTCAAACAACAGCCGCAGTCTGGAATGCAGAGTCGCGGGTTCCAGCCTGGGGCTCCCGAAATATCTACACCTGGGACACCGCGCCAATTGCTTCGCCCTCTACCCCGGGTGGTGTTACGTTTACCTGGGCATCGCTCAGTACCACCAATCAGGCGGCGATGACTTCCGGGTCCAGCAATCTGGTGGATTTTCTCCGCGGGGATCACACCAATGAGGTGAGTTCAACTCAGCCCGGCAACCCTTACCGTGAACGCAAAAATCCTACCGGCACTGCATTTGTTCTGGGTGATTTTGTCAATTCCAACCCTGTGCTCATCAAGGGCCTGTTTGACGGCGCCTACAGCAGCTTGAACCTGGGGGGGACCAATGCCTACCAGATTTTCACCGCTGCCAAGGCCGCACGAGACGCCGTGCTTTTTGTTGGTTCCAACGACGGCATGCTGCACGGGTTTAAAGACGTGAATGCGCAGCCTCCAGCGGCGTCGACAGCCGGGACCGATGGTCAGGAAGTTTTTGCCTACGTGCCTCGGGCGGGGTATCCCGATTTGTATAGATTGAGTGAGAAAACTTATGGAACTGGCGTTACCCCCCACAAATTCTTTGTGGACGGGCCGCAGAGGGAGTATGACGCCTTTGTTTCAGGACCTGCCTATGCTGCGTTTTCGGGACATCCGGCATGCACGGCCGGGGCGACTTGCTGGCGCAACTTTCTTGTAGGATCCCTTGGCTCCGGCGGCCGTGCGATCTATGCGCTTGATGTAACAAGTTCACCCAATCTGGGCGCGTCGAACATCAAGTGGGAAATTTCCAGCACCACAGACGCTGACCTGGGTTACATACTCGCGCCGATTGAGGTGGGTGTTTTGCCCAGTGGCAAATGGGTTGCGATTTTCGGTAACGGGTTTTCAAGTACCAATCAATACGCAACCTTGTTCGTGGTGGATCTTGAAACCGCGGCTATCACCAAACTCAACGTCGACACCACCGGCAGCAACGGTTTGGGCGGCGTCGGCGTGATAAAGAACAGTTTTGGTCAAATTACCAACCTGTACGCTGGTGATCTGAAGGGCAAGCTGTGGAAGTTTGACTACAACACGCCATCGATTCCTTTTGTGGTGTCCGGCGGGGGAGCGTTCTTCACGGCGACCGGTCCTACGTCGCTTGCACAGGCCATCACGCAACCACCTTCTGTTTTCGACCATACATCAGGTGGAAAAATCGTGATCTTTGGAACCGGAAAGTTGTTCGCCGCGGCCGATCAGACAAACACAGAAACCCAGTCCATGTACGGCATATGGGATAAGACGGCAGACACGGTGCCGCGGCCTTTCACCCGAACTGCATTGGCGCCACGGACACTGACCTCGCAGGCTGGCACCGGTGCCGCAGCATCGACCACTTTTTATACTTTGAGTGGTACTGCGGTCGATTGGACAACCCAACGGGGCTGGTATATCGACCTTTCCCCTGCCATTGTTGGCAGCCGGGTCATTTATCCCAGCCAGATTGTCAGCTCGGCGCTTGTGCAACTTACTGCGGTAGCCGTGCCGCAGTCGGCTGCGGTTTGCGACGCCAGTACGGGGTTGGGAATCGATTTCGTGCTGAACGCTGAAAATGGTGCCGCGTCGACAGCTCCCTTGTTTGATACGAATGGAGACGGCTTCATCAACAGCAGTGACAATCTTTCAATCATCGGCGTACAGACGTCCTCAGTGGGTATCCGGGCGTTGGTACGAGGTGTTGGTGGGGGGACGATTTGCGCACCCGGATTCAAGCCGGTCAGTATTCAAAATGCGACAGGCCAGTCCATGGTATGTATTCCTGATACCGTCACACCTACAACTGCGGGAGGTATTACCCGGCAGATTCAACGCATACAGCGGCGTATCATCAACCCGCCTATCCGCTGATCGTATTGACAAGGAGTCTCCATGTTGTTGCGCCTTATCTCTGGTCCTTCTGTTCGGAGGAGTCACGGCTTTACCCTTATTGAGCTGATGATCGTCGTTGTCATCATTGGTGTACTTGCTGCCGTTGCAATTCCAAGTTACACACAATCTGTCCAGCGAGGAAACCGCGCTGCGGCACGAGCAGGTTTGCTCGAAGCCCAGCAGTTCATGGAGCGCTACTACGCGGTCAACAGTCGTTACACCGCTGACGCCGCGGGCACAACGAGGGTGGTTTTGCCCGCCCGCGTGATAGCGGTCCCGGTCGACGCGCCAAAATACGATATTACTTTGGGGGCGCCCGCGCTGGATTCGTACACCCTGACTGCAACTCCCCGATCCGCTGACGATTGTGCCAACCTAACGCTCACCAATACGGGTGTGAAAGGGACAAGTTCGGGACTGACTGTTCAGGAGTGCTGGAAATAGCTTGTCGGAAGAGGCGATGGGAAGCCCTTAGCGCCTGACTTCATCCACCAAGGTCTTGAACTCGTCAATGTCCTCAAAACTGCGGTACACACTGGCAAAGCGGACATAGGCCACTTTGTCGAGCTTGCGCAGCTCGCGCATGACAAGCTCGCCCAGACGGGTGGAGGGCACTTCGCGCAGTCCCAGGTTCAGCAGTTTTTCTTCGATTCGCTCAATGGCCGAGTCCACCTGCTCGGTGCTGACCGGGCGTTTGCGCAGCGCCAGGTTCATGGAGTCCATGATTTTGCTGCGTTTGTACTCAATGCGGCGACCATCCTTTTTGACAATAGCCGGGAAGTTGACGTCAGGCCGCTCGTAGGTCGTGAAGCGTTTTTCACACGCGCCGCACTGTCGGCGGCGGCGTATGAAGTCTGCGTCTTCTGCCACCCGGGTTTCAACAACCTGGGTTTCGAGGTTGCCGCAGAAAGGGCATTTCATGCCTGGTCACCGGAACTTGGGAGCAAAACAGCCCATTCGCCCTTCAGTGACGCGCACCTACAGCTATCAAAAAAGTAGCGTCTGTACGCGACCATGGTTTAACGGTACACCGGGAAGCGGCTGGTCAGTGCATGGACCTTGGCCCTCACCGCATCAATGTTGGCCGCATCGCGCGGATTGTCCAGGACGTCGGCGATCAGGTTGGCTGTCAAACGGGCTTCCTCGTCCTTGAAACCACGGGTCGTCATGGCCGGGGTGCCAGCGCGTATGCCGCTGGTGACCATGGGTCTTTCCGGGTCGTTCGGGATCGCATTTTTGTTGATGGTCATGTGGGCACTGCCCAGCACCGCTTCGGCTTCCTTGCCGGTGATTCCCTTGGCGCGCAGGTCCACCAGCATCAGGTGGCTCTCGGTGCGGCCGCTGACAATGCGCAGGCCGCGCTGCGTCAGGGTGTCGGCCATGATCTGCGCATTTTTCAGAACCTGCTGCTGGTAGCTTTTGAACTCGGGGCTCAAGGCTTCCTTGAAGGCCACCGCCTTGGCGGCGATCACATGCATCAGCGGTCCCCCTTGCAGGCCGGGGAAGATCGCGCTGTTGATGGCTTTTTCGTGCTCGGCCTTCATCAGGATGATGCCGCCCCGCGGACCGCGCAGGCTTTTATGGGTGGTCGAGGTCACGATATCCGCATGGGGCACCGGATTGGGGTACACACCCGCGGCAATCAGGCCGGCATAGTGCGCCATGTCCACCATGAAAATAGCGCCCACATCCCTGGCCACCCTGGCGAACCGCGCGAAGTCGATCCCCAGCGAGTAGGCAGAGGCGCCGGCGATGATCAGTTTGGGTTTGGACTCATGCGCCTTGCGTTCCATCGCGTCGTAATCGATTTCTTCCTTGTCGTTCAGGCCGTAGGAAACGACATTGAACCACTTGCCGCTCATGTTGAGGGCCATGCCGTGGGTCAGGTGGCCGCCTTCGGCCAGGCTCATGCCCATGATGGTGTCACCGGGCTTGAGAAAAGCCAGGAAGACCGCTTCGTTGGCGGATGCGCCGCAATGCGGCTGCACGTTGGCGGCGTCAGCGCCGAAAATTTTCTTGATGCGGTCAATCGCCAGCTGTTCGGCCACATCAACGTGCTCGCAGCCACCGTAGTAGCGGCGGCCGGGGTAGCCTTCGGCGTATTTGTTGGTCAGTTGTGAGCCCTGCGCGGCCATCACTGCGGGTGAGGCGTAGTTTTCGCTGGCTATCAACTCAATGTGGTGTTCCTGGCGCGCGTTTTCGGCCTGGATGGCGGCCCACAGTTCGGGATCGGTTTGTTCTACAAGAATAGTACGGTCGTACATGGCAGTCCTTTAAGACGTGGTCCCTGTCTGAATGAAACAAGGGCTGCCCAGGCGAACGGCTGAACGCTGTTGCCATCGGTGACAGCAGCGGTGCGCTTCCCAGTGGTATCCCACGTCGGCAAATGCCCTGTAAAAAGGGGTCTGCCTATCGCCAGTCGCGCACAAGCATAGTGTAACGGACTCGCCACGCCGCCGCGGCGCGGCGACCTGCTCAGGAGATGGAGAGGAGCGCGACCTTGTCGACAGCCTTGTCGGCCGGGATGTCCATATTTTCAGTCTTCACCGGAATGGCCTGCGGCGACCGCAGGGCAGGGGCGTAGGCCGGCGCGCGGCCGCTGACGACAGCCAGCAGGCGGCTGTGTTCAGCCAAAACCTTGGCGGCATAGCCGCCATCGTTTTCCATGTTGGCTGCGCCCACGTAATACTTGAGCCCGGCTTCCACGGAACCGGCCCTGGCAATGCATTCCTGGAGCACCTTGACCCCGACGCGCAGGTTGGTCAAAGGGTCAAACGCGGCAAGCTTGCCGCCAAAATTTTCGTATTTGTCGTGATGGATCTTTGTCATCACCTGCATCAGGCCCTGCGCGCCCACAGGGCTCTGGGCAAAGGGGTTGAAACCGGACTCAATGGCCATGATCGCCAGGATCAGCGTGGGATCGAGTTTGGCTTTCTTGCCGATTTCGAAGGCTTCGGCCACAAGCGCGCTGAGCGGCTCGGGCGCCACACCGTATTTCCGGCTGAGCCAGAAAGCCAGGGCAGCCTGCTGCTGAGGCAGGTCCCGGGGGTTGGCGGCGGTGGCGCGGTCGATGGCATCAGGCTCTGAAAAGCCCATGGCGGCTTCCTTGCGTTCGAGCAACCAGGTCGTCAGTTTCGACTCGCCAGCTTCACGAAGGTCAGGGCGGGCGGTGAGGGTAATGATGGCAAACACGACGGCCAGGCCCAGCAGGGCAAAGCTGTTGTGCGTGATTTCGAAGAAACCGTGGGCGATGTCCTCGGCAATGTTTGCCAGGCTGTCGCCGGTATTCTTCTGGATGGCCCGCATCAGGGATAGCGGGCTGGATTGTCCTAGCGCTGTCATAGCACTCCTTTCTATGCGTACCGGTTTTCAATCGGTGCGCTTTGATTGGGTCGCCATCAAACCAAGGCCTTGCCTTGCAGGTGTTGACCCCTTTGTTTGACTTTGCCGGGTTCGGCAGCGGGTTCGGGTTCTCCCTCGGTTTTCTTGGGATGGCGAATTCTATTGGGCCGCTTAATAACTTGTCAATAATATTAAATCTATTTAATAGTATAAATATGGAATAAACAATCGATTTTCAAGCCTTCAGCCCCCTGTTTTGGCGCCTTCAGCCTAATCTTGGGCTTTTGGTCTAATTTGGGGCCAAGCGTAAAAATGGACGCTCTGGCCTGTACGTTTTTACAGGAAGTGCTTGCCCGGCAAGGGTTTGGAGCGATTTCTCAAAGAAGTGCGGTAACCATACAAAGCGGATCGACGGGATGTCATGGAGCTCCTTGCCTGTTTCTTTGTAGGACAGGCTCCTCAGCCCGATTTTTTTAGAAAACATCAAACAAAAACACGGTTTTGATTACAAATTTGAGCTTGCGGAGCCGCTGGCAGAGGTTTAACCTGCAATTGCTTGATCACTCAAGCATCACCGGGTATCCACTCCTGGTAAATCCGAGAGCAATCACTTGCTTTCATCGCACTGGAGACGAACTACTCTTCTTTGCGAAGCCCGACGACATGGGCATAACGTCCGTCGTCAACCCCGGTCAGCCTCGCTGCCCGGGGTTTTTTTTGCCGGGCCGGCCCATGACAAAAGGGCCTCCACGGAGGGCGCAGCGAAGCGTGGGGTCCATTTTCCTGGTAAGGATGACGCACGTGATCAGAAGCAAACAAGAGCCGCTGCGGGGTGTCGCCGGAAAAACAGCGAAAATAGCTGCAGTGCTTTTATTACTGAAGCAGGTCGGGGTTGCAGGCTTTTTGTCTGCGGCTCCAGTTATTTACCTCTGTAGCGTCCGTCGAGTTGGCGCAATCGCCTGACCCCGGGGCCAGGCCCGAATTTCCGATTTCCCCAGAGCAGACCCTTGCTCCCCGGGTCCCTCCTATATATATGCTGCGTTTCCCCATGTCCAAAACTCCCAAGCCAGAAATCTCCAACGTGAAAACGTCCTCCATCAAAGCTTCCGACACACATCCGCTGGATGGACTCACCGGCGGCGCCTTTTCCGCGCCCACCTCGGGGGAGCGCACCACACGCATCCGCGAATGGCTGGCTACCGGCCCGGGCGTGGAGCAGATGGCCGAGGTCTACAAAGACCTGGCCAACCGCGACAAGGGTGCGGCCAAGC
>JAKFXR010000080.1 GCA_021731285.1 Polaromonas sp.
GACGGTGCGATTCTGGGTGAGGCAACCTGCGCGGTAAAGCGATGTGAAGTCGCAGGGTCATGAGCAAACGAGATGGCCTCCCGCTTCTGGAGTTACTCGGTGAACTGAAGGCTCTGCTCCAAAGATTACCAGCAGCATGGCGAAGACAATGCTCTTTGCTCATAAGCGCACAACATGAAGTAGCTTTACCAGCGATGGGGTCGAATCAAAGAATGGGTCTGCGTATTCAACCCAACGAAGACTTCATGCGATTTGTAAATTTCCACCGCCTTATGCATGGGCTTTCGGCGATTTCGCTCCTATGCGCAATCGCAGGCCTCAATCCCAGACATGCACAAGCACACGCATTCCCCGCCAGACCGATCACGATCGTTGTACCCCACCCACCAGGGGTCGAAACCGATGCGCTCGCACGCGTAATCGGACCAAAACTCTAAGAGATCCTGCGCCAGCCCATTGCTATCGACAATCGGCCAGGCGCCGGTGGAACTCTAGGCACTGCGGTTGCCGCGAGAGTTCCTGCAGACGGGCATCACCTTCTGATCCCAAACACCCTGCCCCACACCTCAGCCGCGGGGCTGCTCTGCCAGCGGTACAGCCCTCCTTCTGGCTCGCTGTTGTGCCTTGCTTCGCACATGAATCCGCCCAAGACAAATCAACATGGCTCATCAAAGCCGATTCCAAAGTGGGGGTAGAGGCGGGGGTGGACGGACTCGAACCCGCGCCCCCCGGCGTGACAGTCAGCCCCCCTCGCAACAGTTTTCGTATGCCTGCGTGAAGTGCAGGTCACACCCGTGTAGACACGTATTGTTCGAATCGCATCAATGCATCAAGCAATTGCTCTTTGGTTGGCGGCGCGTAAGAAAGCGTCATAGTGATCGTCGGCGAATGCTTCATCAAATAGGCGATCGTGAATGCATGCACATTCAATGAGGTCATGGTCGTCGTGAAGGTTCGTCGCAAGTCATGCATGGACCAATGCTCGCCACATGCCCGCCGGATTTTCTTGATGGCCTGCTGGGGCGGGCATGGGATGCGCCCGGTTTTCGATTCCTTATAGCCAAAGACAAAGTCATTGACCTTCTCTTTCCGGCGCCTCCCCAAGATGGTCAGTGCCAGCGGGGTCAACGGAAATACGTAGTCCAAACCATTTTTGGTGTCCCAATATGCCACCTCTCGCTTCTTGAAGTCAATATCGCCCCATTTCAACGTTGCGCACTCGATTGATCTACCACCTTGCAATAGCGTAAATAGGAAGTAATCGCCGGCAACGCGGGATTCACAGGCCTCACACGCCTTCCACCATTGAACAAAGCTAGGCTGACTGGTGTCGAGGAAGCTACTTCGCCGATTTATACGACTCCACCGTCTCGCCGTTTTCAGGATGTCTACAGGGTTTTCAAAACCCATCTTCGTCAGGCCGTGTTTTCTGATGACGTAGTTATAGGCAGCCTGTAGATACTTGAAGGCCTGGTTGGCAGTACGCGTGATCGGCGCAGGCTTGTCCCCGAGTTTGCGTGCCGGAACCATTCGAGAAATCGCATCAAATCGGGCAAGGACTTCGTCCTGAGTGATGTCCCGATACCGACGCTTCATCCAACTAGCCAACTGCACCGGTACGAGCTCAACAGTTTCGAATCTACGACCATTCGGCTTCGTCTTGAACGCTTGACCCATCACGTCGCAGAATTTTTTCTTCGCACGTTCGATGCTGATGCGGGTGTTTTCCTTGTGCTCGACATCTTTCGTGTACTCGGAGAACAATTCCGCTAACGTCCCATTCGTTACGCCTTTGATTTTCGCGGCATAGGGATCGACTCCAGACTGAAGTTGTGCCTTCATTTGCAAGGCAAGCTTCCGAGCTTGATCTACGGACTTGATGCCGTATTCCCCAAGTCGACGCTTCATGACCTTGTGACCCACCCGCATCTGCAGGTAGAACACCTTCTTGGTCGGGGACACACGCACCCCAAACCCAGTCAACTCATCATCCATATAGAACTTTTGAGACTCACCCGGAGCGAGGGTGAGCGACTTGACGACGGATTGCGTGAGCTTGGGCATTTGGACGTTTCCTAGGCTACAAGTAGGCTACATCTAGGCTACAAGTTCAACCAAGCCCATCCAAGTCAGGCGAAGTGCATCGTTGAGTAATTTATTTATAAATCAACGACTTAGGAGAATATTTCTGGTTTTCTCCAAGCTGCTCAAGGGCTTAGGAAAACCCAATGTAGGGGATTATGAGTCCTCTGCTCTAACCAACTGAGCTAACGCCCCACGCAATGCAGATTGTAAGGGGCTACTTGCTGTGGCTCAGGGCGGTGCTGACCATCTTGGCGGTGATGTCGACAATCTGGATCATTTTTTCGTAGGGCATGCGCATGGGGCCGATGACGCCCAGGGTGCCGACCACCTGGCCATCGACCTCGTAGGGCGCGGTGACCACCGACAGCTCCTGATAAGGCACGGCCTGGCTCTCCCCGCCGATGTAAATGCGCACGCCTTCGGCGCGGCTGGAGACGTCAAGCAGGCGCATGAGCTGCGCCTTTTGCTCAAACAGGTCAAACAGTTTGCGCAGGTTGCCCATGTCGCCCGAAAAGTCACTGACGGTCAGCAGGTTGCGCTCACCCGAGATCACCACCTCGTCACGCGCTTCGATCGCTTCCGAGCTGACCTGCACCGCCGCCTGCATCAAGGTGGCGATCTCGCCGCGCAGGGCCTCGACCTCGCGCTGCAGACGCTCGCGCACTTCCTCGATCGCCATGCCTGCGTAATGCGAGTTGAGGAAGTTGCTGGCCTCGATCAGCTGTGTCTGGGTGTAATCGGTCTCGGTGAAGATGACGCGGTTTTGCACGTCGCCGTCGGGAGACACGATGATGACGAGAAAGCGCTTTTCAGACAGGCGCAAAAACTCGATATGGCGAAACACCGAGGTACGGCGCGGCGCCATGACGACGCCGACAAACTGCGACAGGCTGGACAGGATGTTAGCCGCGTTGGTGAAGACCTTTTGCGGCTGGTCCGGCGCCAGCTTGGGATGGACCAGCGCATTGGCCGCAGAGAACTGGTCGCCCTGCATGGTCAGCATGGTGTCCACAAAAAGGCGGTAGCCGCGCGCCGTCGGAATGCGCCCGGCCGAGGTATGCGGGCTGACGATCAGGCCGAGCTCCTCCAGGTCGCTCATGACATTGCGTATGGTGGCCGGCGACAGCTCCAGCCCTGAGGCCCGGGACAGGGTGCGCGAACCGACCGGCTGGCCATCGGCGATGTAGCGCTCTACAAGCGCTTTAAGCAACAGGCGGGCACGTTCGTCAAGCATGAAGTCATTCTACGAAGCTTGTCACGGATGTTGTGATGTAATTTGACGATGAAGTCGCAATTTCGTCACGTCGCCCTCATCGGCAAGTACCAGGCACAGGGATCAAGCTCTGCCCTTGAGGAAATTGCCGGCTTTCTTCTGGCGCAGGGCTGCGATGTGTCGCTGGAGCAGGACACGGCCAGCAACACCGGCCTGACGCAGTACTCTGTGCTGGACGTTGCCGGCATCGGCAAGGAGTGCGACCTGGCGCTGGTGGTGGGCGGCGACGGCACCATGCTGGGCATTGGGCGGCAACTGGCGCAGTTTGGCGTGCCGCTGGTGGGCATCAACCAGGGACGGCTGGGGTTTATCACCGACATTGCATTTGAAGACTTCCAGACCGCGCTGGAGCCCATGCTGCGCGGCGAGTTTGAGGAAGACCGGCGCTGGATGATGCAGGCCAGGGTGGAGCGCGACGGCCGCTGCGTCTTCAATGCCACGGCCATGAACGATGTGGTCGTCAACCGCGGGGCAACGGCCGGCATGGTGGAGCTGCGGGTGGAGGTCGACGGCCGCTTTCTGTCCAACCAGCGCGCCGACGGCCTGATCATCGCATCGCCGACGGGCTCGACCGCCTATGCGCTGTCGGCAGGTGGCCCTTTGCTGCACCCCTCCATCCCCGGTTGGGTACTCGTGCCCATCGCGCCGCACACGCTGTCCAACCGGCCCATCGTCCTGTCCGATGGGGGCGAGATCACCGTCGTGGTGGTTTCCGGCCGGGACGCCAGTGCCAACTTTGACATGCAGTCCCTCGCCAGCCTGCTGCACGGCGACCGCATCAGCGTGCGCCGGTCCGAGCACCAGATGTGTTTTCTGCATCCGCGCGGCTGGAGCTACTTTGACACCCTGCGGAAAAAACTTCACTGGAACGAAGGTGTGGCATGAGCTGCCGGGCCGTCCCCAAAGCGAATACCGCAGCTCATAGAGCGAAGGTCATCTCATGAGCCTGAAAAGCATCACCCTGCGCGACTTTGTCATCGTCCGCGAACTTGCGCTGGATCTGGAGAGCGGTTTTTCCGTTCTCACCGGCGAGACCGGCGCCGGCAAATCGATATTGATCGACGCGCTGCAACTGGCGCTGGGCGCACGTGCCGACGCCGGTGTGGTGCGTGAAGGCGCAGCGCGCTGCGAGATCAGCGCTGCCTTTGATGCGCCAGCCACGCTGGGCGACTGGCTGGAGCAGGCCGGCTTTGCGGCCGACGACGAATTGCTGCTGCGCAGAACCATAGACGCGCAGGGCAAAAGCCGCGCCTGGATCAATGGCAGTCCGGCCACCGCCACCCAGTTGCGCGAGATCGCCGACCTGCTGGTCGACATCCATGGCCAGCACGCCTGGCAAAGCCTGACCCGACCTGACGCGGTGCGCGGCCTGCTCGATGCGTATGCCGGTCTGTCCCTGCAGCCGCTGGTGCAAGCCTGGCATAGCTGGCGTGGGGCGCACAAGGCGCTGCAGGACGCGCGCGATGCGCAGGACAGCCTGCAGCGCGAGCGCGAGCGCCTGGCCTGGCAGATCGGCGAAGTCGACAAGCTCGCGCCCGGCGCGGATGAATGGGAAGAACTCAATACGCAGCACAGCCGGCTTTCCAACGCCCAGGCACTGCGCGACGCCGTGCAGACAGCCGTCGATGCCTTGCAGGAGGCCGACCAGGACGCAGCCGCGCTGATAGGCCGCGCGCTCACAGCGCTACAAAATCAGGAGCATATTGAGCCCGAATTCAAAGGGCCCATCGAGGTTTTGACCAGTGCATTGGCGCAGATAGAGGACGCCGTGCACACCCTGCACGGTTATGCGCGCCACGCCGAGCTCGAGCCGCAGCGGCTGGCCGAACTGGACGAACGTCTCTCGCTGTGGGTCGGTCTGGCGCGGCGCTACAAGCGCCCGCCCGCCGAGCTGGCAGAACTGCTGGCGTCATGGCGCAGCGAACTGCAAAAACTTGATGCAGCGGCTGATCTGGTGGGGCTGGAGAAAACCGAGCAGCAGGCCCTGGCCGCCTACATGGAAGAAGCGCGCGCCGTCTCCAGATCCCGCAGCAAGGCTGCGCCATTGCTGGCCAAAGCCATCACCCAGGCCATGCAGGGCCTGGGCATGCAGGGCGGCAAGTTTGAAGTGGCGCTGGCCAAACTGGAGCAGCCGGCCCAATACGGCCTGGAGCAGGCCGAGTTTCTGGTCGCCGGCCACAGCGGCAGCACGCCGCGCCCGGTGGGCAAGGTGGCCTCGGGCGGCGAGTTGTCGCGCATTGCGCTGGCCATTGCGGTCACCACCAGCCAGCTCGGGCAGGCGCAGACCCTGATTTTTGACGAGGTCGACTCTGGTGTGGGCGGCGCCGTCGCCGAAACCGTGGGCCGACTGATGAAGCAACTCGGCAAGGACCGGCAGGTACTGGCTGTCACCCACCTGCCGCAGGTAGCGGCCTGTGCCGACCAGCACCTGATGGTGGCCAAACGCACCGACAAGGGCCAGACCACCAGCACCGTTGAAGCCGTCCACGGCGAGCAGCGTGTCGGCGAAGTCGCGCGCATGCTGGGCGGTGAAAAACTGTCCGGCACCACACTGGCCCATGCCAAGGAAATGTTGGGCCAATGAGCGCTGCTGCCAGCCCGCCCCCCGTGCTTGACATGGTGCTCATCACCGGGATGTCGGGCTCGGGCAAATCCGTCGCCTTGCACGCGCTGGAAGACGCCGGCTACTACTGCGTGGACAACCTGCCCCCCGAGTTGCTGCTGCCCTTTGTCGCGCTCGAAAAGCAGAACGGCGCAACCCGGGTGGCCATCGCCATGGACGTGCGCAGCGCAACCTCCCTGCCCCTGGTGCCACAGCAACTCAAGCAGATGAGTGAGCAAGGCGTAGCGGTGCAATCGATTTTTCTCGACGCCAGCACCGACACCCTGCTGCGGCGCTTCTCCGAAACCAGACGCCTGCACCCGCTGTCGCGGCGTAACGCGGCAGACCAGCAACGCGCCCTGGTTGACGCGATTGACGAGGAGCGGGAGTTGCTCGGGGACATGCGCGAGCAGGCCCACGTCATTGACACCAGCATGATCCGGGCGTCCCAGTTGCAGGGTTATGTGAAAGCCCTGATCGCTTCGCCGGCCACCCAGTTGACACTGGTGTTCGAGTCCTTTGCGTTCAAGCGCGGCGTGCCCGTCGACGCGGACTATGTGTTTGACGTGCGCATGCTGCCCAACCCGCACTATGAGGCCAGCCTCAGGCACCTGACGGGCAAAGACCCCGAGGTGATCGACTACCTGAAGGGCCATGCGGAGGTAGGCGACATGGCCAGGCATATCGAGCAGTTCATCGGCCACTGGCTGCAGGCGCTGGTGCGCGACCACCGCAGCTACGTTACCGTTGCCATAGGATGCACCGGTGGCCAGCACCGCTCGGTCTATCTGGTCGAACAACTGGCTGCAGCATTCAGCCAGAACTGGGTCACGCTCAAGCGTCACCGGGAACTGGACGCAGCCTTGTAGCCCGTTTTTTTGCTATTTTATTTATAGCAAACTATTCGCGTCATCAAAGGGCAATGCTTCAATTTTCTTTTGAAAAACTTCAAGTGCCCGTGCGCGCCTGCTCAAGCAGCTTTCTGACCGGCGCAGGCAATCCCAGGCTTTCCCAGTCCGCAGGCGCCCACCAGGCGCCCGCGCCAGGCCAACGCAGTGCCCTGGCGTCACGGGCCGACAGCTCCAGCAGCATGGGCGACAGGCGCAGGTCCTTGTGGGTCAACACATGCACAAAAGGCGCAAGCGCCTGCACGCCGCTCTGCAGGCGCGGCGGCACCGCTGCCAGCAGGTCGTCTTCGGTGGCGAACACCGGAAAGCAATACAGGCCGCCCCAGATACCCGGGGCGGCGCGGCGCTCCAGCCATACAGCCCCGTCGGTGCGTTGCGCCCACAACAGCGTCCATGACAGCGCGCTGCGTTTGAGTTTGCGGGTCTTGACAGGGAAACGCTCGGGCGCGCCACCGGCAAAACCCAGGCACAGCGACCGCACCGGGCAAAGCAGGCATGCAGGCTGACGCGTTGTGCAAATCGTCGCGCCCAGATCCATCACGCCCTGGGTGTAGCGCGGCATGGACTCCAGCAACTGGCGGCGCGGCAGCATCCCGGTGGCAATCTCCCACAAGGCACGCTCCTGCGCGCCGGAGGCCAGGTCACCTTCAAAGGCGGTGACCCGCGTCAATACCCGCTTGACGTTGCCGTCCAGGATCGCCACCCGCTCCGAAAAGCAGAACGACGCGATGGCTGCGGCGGTGGAAGGCCCGATGCCGGGCAGTGTTTGCAGCAGCTGCGCCGTGCGCGGAAATTGACCGCCATGCAGGCGCACAACGTCCTGTGCGCAGCGGTGCAAATTGCGCGCACGGCTGTAATACCCGAGCCCGCTCCACAGACCCAACACCTCATCGAGGGACGCTGCGGCCAGATCAGCCACCTGCGGAAAACGCAGCAAAAAGCGGGTGTAGTAGTCCAGCACCGTGGCCACCTGCGTCTGCTGGAGCATGATTTCCGACAGCCAGACGCGGTAGGGGTCGCGCGTGTTCTGCCACGGAAGATTGTTGCGGCCATGGCTTTTTTGCCAGCGCACCACCTGCGCGGAAAACCCGGCCACGGTCGACGCCATGAACTGCTTAAGCAGCCTGGCTGAGTGCAGCGGGTTCTGTAGCGGCGTGCACAGGCTCTTCCTTGCTGACGGGCATGCCCACCAGCCGGGCCGTCAGCTCAGCCAGCTTGTCATCGAGCTCGTTGAGGTCGCGCTCGCTCGCGTCGATTTCGTCAATGCGTTCATCCAGCCCGGTAGCGGCCTGCTGGATGCGCTCAATCGCTTCAATGCGGCGGCCGAAGTTGCGACGCCGCTCCTTGAGCTGGGCATCGAGCTGGGAAGCCGCGGATTTATTCCACAGCTCGACCTCGCCCAGTGCAGTCTCGTAGACCACACGCAGGCGGGTTGCCAGCGCCCGCACCAGGCGTTCGGCGAACTCTGGCTGCGCCAGTTTGAGGATGTTGGCCACGCCAAGGTATTGCAGGTGGCTGCGCTCGATTTGTTCCAGGTCCAGCTGGAAGCGCGCCATCTCCGGCTCTTTGGGTGCCTGAAGTGAAAATCCAAACTCTGCGTTGAGCTGCTTGAAGGATCCGCTCAGCATGCTCTGAATCTCGGCGCTGGTGGTCTGCGCTTTCTGCAATCCTTCACGCAGGCGTGCGAAGGTCTGGCCGTAAGCCTTTTTGATGCCCAGCTTGATGCCAGGCTGCTTGAGTGCCTCCGTCAGTTGTGCCAGCTCCGATTTCAGGGTTGGCGTGCCAAGAAGCTCGAACACCTCCCGGAGCAGCTTCAGGTGAATGGAGCGCACCGCGTGAATCTTGGCGCCGCTGGTATTGAACTCGACCTGCTCCTGCTCGATACGGGCGCGCATGTGTTTGATGACAGAGGTGTTCTTGCCGCGCAGGCCACGCAACTCGAGCATCTGCTCGGCCAGGTCGCGGCGGCGGATCTGAAGGACGCGACCTGCTTCCGCACGCAGCTCGACAATACCGCCGGCTACGGCAGATCGCAGGATCTTCTGACGCTGTCCCATCACACCTTGCGCCAGGGCCCGCTCCAGCCCAGGCAGGCGGCTTGCCTGCAACAGCGCATCGTCGCCGGTGACTTTGGCCACCAGCCCCTTTTGCGCCGACACGGGAATGACCTGCGCAATCGGCAACCCGAGAATTTCGGCCGATGTGGCCCGCTGGCGGTCGATCTGCGCCTCGATCTGTGCGGGCGTGCTCAGCGCGTCCCACAAGGTGTCTATCTTGTTGAGCACCACCAGACGCGCGTCATTGTCATCGCCTTCTGTGATCAAGTGCTCGCGCCATATGGCCAGATCGGACTTGGTAACACCGGTATCGGCTGCCAGGATAAACACCACCGCATGGGCCTGCGGAATCAGGCTGACGGTCAACTCAGGCTCGGCACCTATGGCATTGAGTCCCGGTGTGTCCAGAATCACCAGACCCTGCTTGAGCAGGGGATGGGCAATGTTGATCAGGGCGTGGCGCCACTTCGGCACCTCGACCATGCCATCGGCATCGACGCGAGGATTATCCTCAGGGCTGTCGTCGTGCCAGAACCCCAGCGCACGCGCCTCGTCTTTGGAGACATGGCGCACTTCGGCCACTTTTTCCAGCGCTTGCGCCAGTTGCACCGGATCGTTCACATCCAGGTCAACGCGGGTCCACTTCTCGGGGACCATGCGCCACTCCATCAGCGCCTGCGTCTTGAGCCGCGTTTCAATCGGCAGCAGGCGCAGGCAGGGCGGCACCTCGGCGTCATAGCCCAGCTCCGTCGGACACATGGTGGTGCGGCCGGCGCTGGCCGGCATGATGCGACGCCCGTACCCGGCAAAAAAGATGGCGTTGATCAGCTCGGACTTGCCGCGCGAAAACTCGGCAACAAACGCCACCATGACCTTGTCCGAACGCACCTGGGATTCGAGCCGGTGCAAACGTTCTTCCACCGCCGCGTTGAGCAGGTCATGGTCTTTCAACCATTCGGACAGCAGCTTCAGCCGAAGGGCAAACTCCCGGCGCCAGGCGCCGTGCTGGTCAAATTGTTCGTTAAAAGACATGGTGGGCCGTGAAGATAAGTCAATCAATATAGCATCGCGCACCTGAAACAGCCATTGGCGACTTCATGCGGTTTCAGGGTTTTTGGCAGTTGACACAGAAAAATGTGGAGCGTTGCCCCTGGCGCATGGTTTTTACCGGCGCCCCGCAGACCCTGCACGGCAATCCGGCCCGGTCATAAACCATGGCCTCCAGCTGGAAATAGCCGCTTTCGCCCTGGGCATTGGAAAAATCCTTCAAAGTGCTGCCGCCTTTTGCCACAGCCTGGGCCAAAACCTCGCGGATGGCCGCATGCAACCGCGCCGCCCGCGGCTTGCTCAACCGCGCTGCGCGCACGGTGGGCCGGATCCCCGCCATGAACAAGGCTTCAGATGCATAGATATTGCCCACCCCGACCACCACCTCTCCGGCCAGAAGCACCTGCTTGATCACTGTCTGCCTGAGTTGCAGGGCCTGGTGAAAAGCCCGCGCGTCGAAGGCGTCGCTCAGGGGTTCCACGCCCAGCCGGCCAATCAGCTTTTGAGCCACCGCGTCCGTTTCGCTGGCAGCATAGACCACGGCCCCAAAGCGGCGGGGGTCATGCAGGCGCAGGCTGCCTGCTGTGGTCTGCAGCTCGAAGTGGTCGTGTTTACCCGCCGCTTGCAGCACTTTGCCAAAACCGAGGCTGCCCGACATGCCCAGGTGGATCAGCAACAAGCCTTCGCTGGTGTCGAGCAGGAGGTATTTGCCGCGCCGGCGGACCTGCAGCACCTTCTGCCCCACCAGCAGTGACGGCTCACAGCCCAGCGGCCAGCGCAGCGGCTTGCCGAGCGTGAGGCCGGTAATTTCCGCCCCGGCAATACGGTCGGCAAAACCCAGCCGGGTGACTTCAACTTCGGGCAATTCGGGCATGGTTCCACCTGGAAACTGGAGTTGCAGGCGCCGCCCCTGAACGGAGGACGCATGCGGGAGTGAAAAATGGGTGTTCGTGCGGCCTTGCCCATGGAACAGGAGCGATCAACTGCGGTTTGCAGGTTCAATTATCATGGTCCGATGAAACACTATTTCTGCGCCCTCATGGCCGCCTGGGTCGTGCCCGCGGTACTGGCCCAGCCTGCCCAGCCTGGGCCCGCCTTGCCGCCCGCCGCGCAGCCAGCGGCGCCCGCTTCAACGCAAATCGCCCCTCCCGCCGCGTCTACCCTGAGCAGCGAGCTGTTCTACCAGTTGCTGATAGGTGAAATCAAGACCCGCGACGGAGAACCTGCCGCAGGTTTTGGGCTGATTCTGGATGCAGCCCGCAAGAGCAATGACGCACAGCTCTACCAGAGGGCAGCCGACATTGCGTTGCAGTCCCGGTCGGGCGACGCCGCACTCCAGGCTGCGCGCGCATGGCGTCAGGCCCAGCCGGCGTCGAGGGAAGCCAACCGGTATGTGTTGCAAATCCTCATCGCGCTCAACCGGCTCAGCGAAACCGTCGAGCCCCTGAAAACCGAACTGCAGTTGACCGCGCCCGCCGAAAGGCAGCAGGCCATCAGCAACCTGCCGCGCTTTTTTGCAAGAGCAAGTGACAAGAAAATGGCCGCAGCCATGCTTGAACAGGCGCTCACCGAAGCTACCGGCACACCCGCCACCAGCGCAGTCGCCTGGACCGCCATTGCGCGCCTGCGGCTGGCCGCCGCCGACCTCGCGGGGGCACTCGATGCAGCGGAACGCGCTCATTCGCAGGATCCGCTGGCAGACGGCCCGGTGCTGCTTGCGCTGGAGCTGATGGACCCCAAGTCGCCGCGGGCCGAGGCCCTGGTTCAGAAATTCCTTGGCGGCAGCGCCAAACCGACGCCCGAGATCCGCATGGCTTATGCACGGGCGCTGATCGACGTCCAGCGCTACGCTGAGGCAAGCACGCAACTGCAGGCAGTCACCCGCGACCGGCCTGACCATCCCGAGGGCTGGCTGGTACTGGGTTCTCTGCAACTGCAGGACAACCAGCTCGCCGCGGCGCAGACCTCCCTGCTGCGCTATGTGGGCATGGTCCAGCAAAGCCCCGACCAGGAGCAGCACAGCCGGGGGCTGTCCCAGGCCTACCTGGCGCTGGCGCAGCTCGCAGAAAAACGCAAGGATTTCGCTGGCGCAGAAAACTGGCTGGGCAAGATTTCCAACTCACAGGAGCTGGTCCAGGCGCAGACACGGCGCGCCTCCATGCTCGCCAAGCAGGGAAAACTGGCCGAAGCGCGGCAATTGATCCGGCAACTGCCTGAGCGCAACCCCGACGATGCGCGCGCCAAGCTGATGGCAGAAATCAGCCTGCTGCGTGAGCAAAAGGACTATCGCGGTGCCCACGATCTGCTGGCGCAGGCCGTCGCGAAGTATCCCGAAGAGCCCGAACTTTTGTACGACCAGGCGATGATGGCGGAAAAAATGGGCGCACTGGCAGACATGGAGCGCTTGCTGCGCCAACTGGTCCTGCGCAAGCCCGACTACCACCATGCGTACAACGCACTGGGCTACTCGCTGGCAGAACGCAACCTGCGCTTGCCCGAAGCCAAGCAGCTCATACAGAAAGCCCTGGAATACGCCCCTGAGGATCCTTTCATCAAGGACAGCCTGGGCTGGGTTGAATTTCGCATGGGTAACAAAGCCGAAGCGGTGAAAATTTTCGAAGCCGCCTACAAAGCCAAACCGGATGCAGAGATAGCGGCACATTTTGGCGAGGTCATGTGGAGCCTGGGTCGGCGTGACCGGGCTCTCGCGCTGTGGAAGGAAGGCTTGTTGCTCAATCCGGAAAACGAAACCCTGCTCGAAACCATCAAGCGCTTTCGCGTCAAGCCGTAAGCGGGAACCGAACTTGCCCATCCTGTCCCCTCGGCCCGGCAGCGCCCTTTCCACCCTTCTTCTGACCGCTACGCTTTTGATAGCGGGATGCGCTCACCCCGTGACGACCCCGGAGCCTGCAGATGCCGCCCACTCAGCCTGGGCTGGTCGCATCAGCCTGCAAATCAGCAGTGAGCCACCGCAAGCCTTTTTTGCGGGTTTCGAGCTCAAAGGCAGCCCCTCGCAAGGCGAATTGGCTCTGAGCACACCGCTGGGCAACAACCTGGCCGTGCTGCGCTGGTCTCCGCAGGAGGCGGTGCTTGACTCCGGCAACCAGATCCAGCGTTTTGCATCGGTCGACGAACTGCTTGAAAAAGCCACCGGCGCTGCGGTGCCCTTGCCAGCGCTGTTTGACTGGCTAAACGGCAAAAACACGGCGCTGCATGGATGGAACGCCGATCTGTCCCAACACCCCCAGGGCCGCATTTCGGCCAGCCGGACCGCACCCACGCCCCGCGCTGATCTGCGCATCGTCCTGAGTCCGTGAACATGGACCAGCAGCCGGTACATGCCGCGCCACTGAAGGCCATCTACGACGTGCCGGCGCCAGCCAAACTCAATCTCTTTTTGCACATCACCGGCCGCAGGCATGACGGCTACCACCTGCTGCAATCAGTCTTCATGCTGATCGACTGGTGCGACACACTGCATTTTGAGTTGCGCACCGACGGGCAGATCACCCGCACCGATCTGGGCAGCGAGGGCAGCGAGGCACTTCCGGCAGAAGATCTGGTGGTTCGTGCTGCGCGGGCGCTGCAACTGGCCAGCGGAACCACGCTGGGGGTGCACATCGGGCTCGAAAAGCGTATCCCCTCCCAGGCGGGCATGGGTGGCGGATCGTCCGACGCGGCCAGTTGCCTGCTCGCCCTGCAGCGTTTGTGGGGGGTGAGGCTCCCCGCAGCCCAGTTGCAGGCGATTGCCCTGCGCCTGGGGGCTGACGTGCCGTTTTTCCTCAGTGGAGGTCATGCCTGGGTCGAGGGCATTGGCGAACACATCACGCCTGTGAGCCTTCCCGCCGCCCGTTTTGTGGTGGTCAAACCTCCCGCGGGCCTGCCAACCGACGCCATTTTCCGGGCGCCTGGCCTCAAGCGGGACACAGAAACTGCTACAATCCGAGGCTTTGCTGCAAACGCAAATGGCCCTGTTTACGAATTCGGCCATAACGACTTGCAGCCAGTCGCGCAGACCTTGTGTCCGCAGGTTGGTCAATCGCTTGATTGGCTTGCCATGCAGCACTTGCAGGGCCGCATGACCGGCTCGGGAAGTGCTGTTTTTGCGCATCTGCTGCACGACAGGGAACTCGCAGTCGCCCCCGGCGACTGGAAGGTCCGCAAGTGCAGCAATCTGGAAGCGCATCCCCTGGCCGGTTGGTAAGCTGACCACCATGGAGTTTGTTTCCGGAAATGACGAATACTAGGTTGATTGCCGGTACCCGCAGATTGTCATTTTGACCGTCTGCTGGCATTGACAGTGAACCTGTGTAGGGGTGTCGCCAAGTTGGTTAAGGCACCGGATTTTGATTCCGGCATTCGCAGGTTCGACTCCTTCCACCCCTGCCAAATTTTCTGATCCTCGATGAGGATCCGTGTTTCAGGCCCCAAGGCGGGGCCCATGTTTTTAGACCCATGGGGGTCCACGCTCAACTGGGTCACACATGCAAGCGCAACACTCCGATTTCATGCTTTTCACTGGCAATGCCAATCCGAGCATGGCCTCGGAGATTGCGCAGCACCTCGGTATCTCGCTGGGCGCGGCGCATGTCGGCCGGTTCTCCGATGGCGAAGTCACCGTCGAGATCCAGCAAAACGTGCGGGCCCGGGATGTTTTTGTGGTGCAGTCGACATGCGCGCCCACCAACGAAAACATCATGGAACTGCTGATCATGGTGGACGCGCTCAAGCGCGCATCGGCCGAGCGCATCTCCGCGGTGATCCCCTATTTCGGGTACGCCAGGCAAGACCGCCGCCCGCGTTCGGCACGCGTGCCGATCAGCGCCAAGGTCGTGGCCAACATGCTGCAGGCGGTGGGCGTATCCCGCGTGCTGACCATGGACCTGCATGCCGACCAGATTCAGGGATTTTTTGATATCCCGGTGGACAATATTTACGCGTCGCCGGTGCTGCTGGGCGATCTGCGGCTGAAGAATTACAACGACCTGATGGTCGTCTCGCCCGATGTGGGCGGCGTGGTGCGCGCCCGGGCGCTGGCCAAGCAACTCGGCTGCGACATGGCCATCATCGACAAGCGCCGTCCCAAGGCCAATGTCTCGGAAGTCATGCATGTCATCGGTGACATCGACGGCCGAAACTGCGTGATCATGGACGACATGATTGACACCGCCGGGACACTGGTCAAGGCGGCAGAAGTATTGAAAGAGCGCGGCGCCAAGAAGGTGTACGCCTATTGCACACACCCGATTTTTTCGGGCCCGGCGATTGAGCGCATTGCCAAGGGCGACGCGCTGGACGAGGTGGTGATCACCAACACCATTCCCTTGAGCCAGAGCGCGCAGGAATGCAAAAAGATACGCCAGCTCTCCGTGGCGCCGCTGATTGCTGAAACAATTCAGCGCATCGCCAGGGGTGAGTCGGTCATGAGTTTGTTTTCGGACCAGGACAACCTGTTCTGATCTGAAACAAAAGGTGGCTGCCGCGGCAAAGTGCTGCAGCAGCTTTTTACGGAAAATTCCAGAAATTCCGTTATTGGGATGCAGGGCAAGGCGCCCGGAGCACAGGACACCGGAATGCACTTCAGTGCATGAGGATTCCGCGCAACGCCGCCATGCGCCCAAAGACGGGATTTATGGGACTTTCCGAGTCGGGGTGAGCTGGTCGCGGCCCGCCTCTTTTGGAGAAGATTATGAAATTCGTCGCTTTTGAGCGCGCCAAGCAGGGTACGGGTGCGAGCCGCCGTCTCCGCATCACCGGTCGCACGCCCGGTATCGTTTATGGTGGCAATGGTGAGCCGTCGCTGATCGAACTCGATCACAACGCACTGTGGCACGCCATCAAGAAAGAAGCATTCCACGCTTCCGTCCTCGAGATGGAAATGGGCGGTAAAACCGACAAGGTTTTGCTGCGCGATCTGCAAATGCACCCTTTCAAACAGCTGATTTTGCACGTCGACTTCCAGCGCGTTGACGCAAAAACCCGCCTGACCATGAAAGTGCCCCTGCACTACAGCGGTGAAGAAGAATCCCCAGCGGTCAAGGCCGAGAACTGCCTCGTCAACCACGTGCTGACCGAGCTGAGCATTTCGTGCCTGCCCAAAGACCTGCCCGAATTCATCGCCGTTGACCTGAGCGGCCTGAAAAAAGGCAGCCCGCTGCATCTGAAGGACATCACCTTGCCCAAAGGTGTGAAGTTCGTGGCCAAAGGCCAGGAAAACCCGGTGCTCGTGTCTGTTTCTTCCGTCTCGGAAGAAGCTGAGGCCGACGCTGCTGCTGCCGCCGCAGCCGCTGTACCGGTCGATCCGAAAGCTGCCAAAGCGGCTGCCGGCAAGGAAGCCAAGGAAGCGAAAGACGCTGCCAAGGCCCCCGCCAAGCCTGCTGCCAAGAAGTAATCACTTTTACCCGGCACGCGCGGCCCATGTCCTGAAACGGGCATGGGCCGTTTTTCATGGGGCCGCGATAATCTGCTGTGCACAGCAACAACCCGCCCCTCCCAACTCATGATCAAACTGTTTGTCGGCCTGGGCAATCCAGGTCCTGAATACGAAGCAACCCGCCACAACGCCGGCTTCTGGTGGACCGACGCGCTGTCACGCGAACTCAAGGCACCGCTGGCCCTCGACAAGAGTTACCACGGCCGGGTGGCACGCACAACGGCAGGTGGTCAAACCGTGTGGCTGCTGGAACCCATGACCTTCATGAACCTGTCCGGCAAATCGGTCGCTTCACTCGCGCGGTTTTTCAAAATCGCCCCGCAGGAAATTCTGGTGGCGCATGACGAACTCGACGTCGTCCCCGGCCAGGCCAAACTCAAGTTCGGCGGCAGCCATGCCGGACACAACGGCCTGCGCGACATCCACGCCCAGCTCGGCACCGGCGACTACTGGCGCCTGCGCATTGGCGTGGGACACCCCGGTGACAAAGCCGAAGTCATCAACTGGGTGCTGAAAAAGCCGTCGCAAGAGCACAGGACGGCGATAGAGGACAGCATCGCCCGGGCGCTGAAGGCCCTGCCCGCCCTGCTTGCTGGCGAGATGGAAAAAGCCACGATGCTGATTCACACCAGCACGCCGCCGCGGCCGAAGCCGCCTCGCAAGCCTGAGGCGGATACGTCGGAAAACGACTAGGCACAGGTCCTGCTGACCGGCGGTGTGTGGCTGCTTCCTGCGTTTGGGTTTGCCTATAAGCCGGGGGTTGCCCGGCGGCAACTCACTTTTCTTTTGCGTCGCCAAAAGAAAAGTAAGCAAAAGAAAAGGCGACCCTGCTGTCTGCGTCCCCCTTCGCTTTGCTACGGGGGCAACCTGCGGTGCTCGGTCCAGCCGGGGTCTGACACAAACTCGGCTATCGCCTCAAACAAGTGTCAGCCCTGATCCGTCTGGACCTCCGCTCCTCGGCGCATACAGAAGGGGGTGGGGAAGCGGGATCGGGTTCCGCAAGGACGCGCTTCGCGCGTCCTTGCTCCCCGAATTGGTTTTGGTATTTGTCTTCTTCCCGAAAGCCCGTCGGGCCGGGCCGAGGAGCGCAGGTCAAAGCGGATCAGGGCAGGCACTTGTTTGAGCCGCAGGCGAGTTTGTGCCTGACCCCGCTTTTACCGAGCACCGCAGGTTGCCCCGTAGCAAAGCGGAGGGGACCCGGACCATCGGGTCGCCTTTCTTTTGGGTACTTTTCTTTGGCGAAGCAAAGAAAAGTACCTCGCCCGCCGGGGCGAGACCCGGCCTGCAGGCACACTACGAACAGGAAGCACTACAAAATAGATAGCAAACTATGCCCGTCATCAAAGGGCAAGGTCACGAAAATGCTTACAGCACTCGTGCCGTAACACCACCCGCAGCCTGCTCCACCTGCAAGCGCTGGTATTTCTCCCACAGCGTCTCCCGGCTTTCGATGAAAACCGGATTGAGCGGGATGCAGGCGACGGGGCAGACCTGCACACATTGCGGCTCATCAAAATGCCCTACACATTCGGTGCAGCGCTGCGGGTCGATTTCGTAGATTTCCTTGCCGAGGTAGATCGCCTGGTTGGGACATTCAGGCTCACACACATCACAGTTGATGCACTCGTCGGTGATCAGCAGGGCCATGGCTCAAACGCCTTTCTGCTGGCCCGCCGCATGGGCCTGATGCAGGGCCTTCGCCACGCCGGGACTGACCATCTGGCTCACATCACCACCCAGCTTGCTGATCTCGCGCACCAGGGTGCTGCTGATGCATTGCAGGGGGGCATCGGGCAGCAGGAAAACCGTCTCGACCTGGGGGCGGAGTTTGCGGTTCATGGCCGCCATCTGGGCTTCGTAGTCAAAGTCGGTCATGTTGCGGATGCCGCGCACCACGGCCACCGCCTGCTGCGCCGCGCAGAAATCCATGATGAGGCCGTCAAAGGGCAGAACGCTGATATTGGCGATGCCCTGCGTTGCCTGCCTGACCTGCTGCAGGCGCGCATCGAGACCGAACAGGGTCTTTTTGTGGTGTGCGGCCGCCACCGCGATGACCAGCGTGTCAAACAGGCTGGCGGCGCGGCGCACGACGTCCTCATGCCCCAGCGTGAAGGGGTCAAACGTGCCGGAATAGACCGCGATGCGGGAGCTGTTTGCCATGGTGGCAATTATGCCCCGCTCTCCCTCCCATCAGGCCGCGTCGGAGAGATCGCCCTTCTGGCGCAGCAGGTGGAAATAAACCGCCCCGGCCTTGCCGCTGCGATGAAGCTGCAAGCCATAGGCTGCAAGCGCTTCGTCGGTCCAGGCCTGGGGAGCCTCCAGATAAACAAAACCGTTGGAGGCCATCGCCAGCGTCGCAGCCTTGAGCGCAGGCTCGAACAGGGGTGAATCAAATGGCGGATCCAGCAGCACAAGTTGTACGCTGCCTGCGGCCTGCCGCCTGAGCAAGGCCACCCCGTCGCCCCGCTCGACCTTGACCATGTCCGCCTTCAGCCTGAGCTGCAGCGCCTGGAGCTGGGCCACCAGGGCCGCGTCCTGCTCGCACAGCAACACCTGGGAGGCACCCCGCGAAGCCGCTTCAAAACCGAGGGCTCCGGTACCGGCAAAAACGTCAATGCAACGCCAGCCTGTCAAATCATGACCAAGCCAGTTGAAAAGCGTCTCGCGCACACGGTCGGGTGTAGGCCGCAAGCCTGGCTTGTTGGCCACGGCCAATTTGCTGCGCTTGTACTGACCGCCAATGATGCGAACCACGCCGGGCAGCACCGCCCGGGCACGGGGCGCCGATGGTCTGGAAGATTTACCGGCTACCGGCTTCATGGGGCGCCAACGATGACGGTGACCATTTTTTCCGGCTGGAGCTTGCGCGCAAAAGCCGACCGGATGTCTGCAGCGCTGACCCTGGCAATCTGCGCCGTCCAGGTGTCCAGGTAGTCCAGCGGCAAGTCGTTCCAGGCGATGCCGGACAAATTGCCCAGCAGTTTGCGGTTGCTGTCGATCAACAGCGGAAACCCCCCTGTCAGGTTGTCCTTGGCCGCCTTGAGTTCCGCCTCCCCGGGACCTTCTGTCACAAAGCGGGCCAGCACCTGCCGCGCCACCGCTATGGCCTGCGCGGCCTGGTCAGGCCTCGTTTGAAGCCCCACGGTAAAGGCACCGGCATGGCGGCCCGGTGAGAAATAACTGGAGACGCTGTAGCTCAGTCCGCGCTTTTCGCGTACCTCCTCGGTCAGGCGCGAGACGAAACCGCCACCGCCCAGAATGTAGTTGCCGACGGTCAGGGCGAAAAAGTCCGGATCGTTGCGCTTGTAGCCGGGCTGGCCCATCAGCACATGCGCCTGGGCTGAATCAAAAGGGATGCGCAGCAACTGGGCACGCTCCAGCGCAGGCACTTCGGGCACAGGCTCCAATGCCGCCGCACTGGCGCAGTCCGCGACCGGCAAACGTGACAGGAGGCCGGTGACCATCGCATCGGCCTGGGCCCGGTTGAGCGCACCCACGACACTCACACGGGCGTTGCACCGGGCGATGTACCTGGCATGGAATGCCCGCATGTCGGCCACCTCAATGCGGCTCAGGCTGGCCTCTGTCACTTCATACCCATAAGGATGGCCGCCATAGACAGCCTTGCCGAACTCCCGGGCGGCGACGCTGGCTGGCCGGGTGTAGGACTCCTTG
>JAKFXR010000122.1 GCA_021731285.1 Polaromonas sp.
GCGTCTGCCGTGTCATCCCGGGCTTGACCCGGGATCCATGTTTTCCCCTGCTTTGGTGCTACGCCTGCTAGCCGGGGGTTGCCCGGCGGCAACTCACTTTTCTTTGTCTCGCCAAAGAAAAGTAAGCAAAAGAAAGGCGACCCGATGCTCCGGGTCCCCTTCGCTGCGCTACGGGGCAACCTGCGGTGCTCGCCGAAAACGGGGTCGAGCTCGAACTCGCCTTCGGCTCAGACAATCGCTCGCCCTGATCCGTTTTCAGCTGCGCTCCTCGGCCCGGCCCGACGGGTTGGGGGAGAAAGAAAAACTCGGGGAGACAAGGACACGCCAAGGCGTGTCCTTGTCGGAGCCCGCTTCCGATCCCGACTCCGCTCCCCACCCCCTTCTGTATGCGCCGAGGAGCGCAGGTTCAGCCGGATCAGGGCTCGCGATTGTCTGAGCGAAGCGAGTTCGAGCGAGACCCCGGCTGGACCGAGCACCGCAGCTTGAGTTATTGGGGTCAGACGCCAATTTCGCTGCGGTGCTTTGCACCGCACCCAAGGGGCGAGCCATAGGCTCGGCGAATTTGGACTCTGACCCCAAAAACTCCGCAGACAGCAGGGTCGCCTTTTCTTTGCTTACTTTCTTTTGGCGAAGCAAAAGAAAGTGAGTTGCCGCCGGGCAACCCCCGGCTTGCTGGCAAACCACCAAAGCGGGAGAAAAAGATGGATCCCGGGTCCAGCCCGGGATGACAAACCAGTTGCTATAGTATTAGTAGCAAACTCTCGTTGTCGCGAAAGGGCAAACCTCGCATTCGTTCAGTAATTCCCCTCAGGACATCCGCGGCAACTGGCTGGCCTGCCGGGCCATCTCAGTCACCCGTGCCCAATCACCACTCACCAAAGCATCCCCCGGCACCAGCCACGACCCGCCCACACAGGCCACGTTAGGCAGCGTCAGAAACTCCACCGCGTTGGCTGCGGTGATGCCCCCGGTGGGGCAAAACACCACATCGCCAAAGGGTCCGTTCCAGGCTTTGAGCATCGCCAGACCGCCCGCCTGCAGGGCCGGGAAAAACTTCAGTTCCGTAAAGCCCCCTTCCTGCGCCATCATGATTTCGCTGCCCGTTGCCACCCCGGGCAACAAGGGCACGTGCGCGTCGCGGCAGGCCGTGCCTACTGCATGGGTGTAGCCAGGACTCACGACAAAACGCGCGCCGGCCATGGCGCAGGCCTGCACATCGGCGGCGCTGCGTACTGTGCCGGCACCCACCACCGCCTCGGGCACGTCACGGGCAATGGCTTCAATGCAGGCCAGGGCCTGCGGCGTACGCAGGGTCACTTCGAGCATGCGTATGCCGCCCGCCACCAGCGCGCGCGCCATGGGCACGGCGTGGCCCACGTCGTTCAGCACAATCACAGGTATCACGGGTGCGTCGCGCATGACCTGCAGGGCGGTCAGCGCTTGTTTGATGTCGATGCTCACGTCCATGACAACGCTCCTTCTTCGGCCATCAGCGCACGGTCGCGCATGCCGGCAAACAGCTCGCGCCCCATGCCCAGGCCATTGCTGATACGCAGCGCCTCGGGCATGACGGCGGCCTGGCGGCTGGCCCATTCGTGGTCGGACACCTTGACCTGCAGGACGCCGTTGTTCGCATCGAGCAAGACCACATCACCGTCGCGCACTTTCGCCAGCGGCCCGCCGGCGGCGGCCTCGGGCGAGACATGAATGGCCGCCGGCACCTTGCCGGACGCGCCGCTCATGCGTCCGTCGGTGACCAACGCCACCCTGAAGCCTTTGCCTTGCAGCACCGCCAGCGGCGGCGTGAGCTTGTGCAGCTCGGGCATGCCATTGGCCTGGGGACCCTGCCAGCGCACGACACAAATCACATCCTGGTCCAGCTCCCCGGCCTGAAACGCCGCATGCAGCGCTTCCTGTGAATCAAACACGCGCGCAGGCGCCTCGATCACGTGGCGGTCATCGGGCACGGAAGAGACCTTGATGACGCTCCGCCCGAGGTTGCCCTGCAGGAGCTTGAGCCCGCCGCTCGCACTGAAGGGCTGGCTCACCGGACGCACCACAGCCTCGTCTCTGGAGGCGCCCATCTCATGCCAGGCCAGCTTGCCGTCCAGCATCGCCGGCTCGCGGGTGTACTCGCGTATGCCGCCTTCGCGCACAGTGAGCACGTCCTCATGCATGAAGCCGCCGTCGAGCAACTCGCGGATCACAAAGCCCGTGCCACCTGCGGCCTGGAACTCGTTCACATCCGCGCTGCCATTGGGGTACACATGGGTGAGCAGCGGCACCACGTCGGACAGCGCGGAGAAATCATTCCAGTCAATCAGGATGCCCGCCGAGCGTGCCACCGCCACCCAGTGAATCAAATGGTTGGTGGAGCCACCGGTGGCCAGCAAGGCCACCATGGCATTGACGATGGCCCGCTCGTCAACAATTTTTCCAATCGGCGCAAAGCGTCTGGCCTTGACGATGCCCAGCACGGTGCGCGCTGCCTCACGCGTCAGCTCGTCGCGCAAATCATTTCCCGGTTGCACAAAGGCCGTGCCGGGCACATGCAGGCCCATGGCTTCGAGCAGCATCTGGTTGCTGTTGGCCGTGCCATAAAACGTGCAGGTGCCGGGGCTGTGGTAGGACTTGAGTTCAGCATCCAGCAATTCGGCGCGCCCCACCAGGCCCTGGGCTGCCTGCTCGCGCACACGGGCTTTTTCCTTGTTGGGCAAGCCCGAAGGCATGGGACCTGCAGGCACAAACACCGTCGGCAGATGGCCAAAATGCAGAGCGCCTATCAGCAGGCCGGGCACGATCTTGTCGCACACGCCCAGCATCAGCGCGGCGTCAAACATGTCGTGGCTCAGTGACACGGCCGTGGCCATGGCAATCACGTCACGGCTGAAGAGGCTGAGCTCCATGCCGGTCGTGCCCTGCGTCACGCCGTCGCACATGGCGGGCACACCACCGGCCACCTGCGCCGTCGCACCCTGCAGACGCGCCTCCCACTTGATCAGGTCGGGGTAAGACTGCAGCGGGGTGTGCGCCGAGAGCATGTCGTTGTAGGCGGTCACGATGGCGATGTTGGGTGCGCGTTCGGTCACGACCTTGAAGCGGTCGTCCCTGGGCATGCCGGCTACCGCATGCGCGATGTTTCCGCAGCCCATGCGGTCAACGCTGACGGCGCGGGTGGCTGTGGCATCCAGTCGCTCAAGATAGGCCGCACGTGTGGCGCGGCTGCGTTCACGTATCTGGCGGGTGACAGCGGCGATGGTGGGATGGGGTGTCATGGGCTTGCAGGTGTCCCTTCAGTTGGTAACTTTATTACTTGTCTATGGTACTTGCTTCCCGGGACTTTATAAAGACGTGAAACACAAACTGGTTACCAAATAACACGCTGGCAGGCAAGCTGCAGGCCTTCACTGCAAGGCAATTTCGACGCGGCGCGCCTCTTCGTCGCTGCCACTGCCCGCCGTCTGCGCAGGTTTTTCAAGTGTGATCTGGCTGGCCGGCACGCCCGCCGCCAGCAAGGCGTCGCGCACGGCCATCGCGCGTCGCCTGGCCATGTCTGCGTTGGCGACCGCATTGCCCCGGGAGTCGTGAAAGCCTGATATCACCACTTTTTTGCCCCCTCTGGCCCCTGTGACCACATCGGACAGCGCTGCATCGGCGCCGGCGGCAAGCGCGGTTTTGCCGGAAGCAAAATAAAGTTTGACCACCCCGTACTCGACCGTGATGCTCGCCGCATCAGACACCGCTTGCGCATCCGGGCCGGAAGCCGCAGGGGCCGGCACGGGGGCCGCCGGGATCACGGACGGGGCCTGCGGCACTGGATCGGCCACGAGGTTGACACGATGGCCTGCGGCCACGCCAATCAGCATACCGATCACGGCCGCGACGACTACAAACACGATGCCCAGCACAAGGCCGAGCTGGTCATCATCCGATGAGGACATGGGGAAAATCTCCGTGAAACTGGTCAACATCCCCGCAGCAGCAGCTTGGGGCTGGCCATTGTAAAGTCTGGTCGTGGACCCGACACTGCCTCCAGAACTCCAACCCGTGCGTGATCCGGCGCCCATGCTGGAGCGCTTTCTGCACCAATGGGGAGGCAGGGACGATCTGTGGATTTTTGGCTATGCCTCCCTGATCTGGCGACCGGACTTTGAGTACGCGGAACTGCGGCGCGCCAGGGTTCACGGCTGGCACCGCGCCCTGAAAATGTGGAGCCGCGTCAACCGCGGCACGCCGGAATGCCCCGGACTGGTGTTTGCGTTGCTGTCGGGAGGCAGTTGCCACGGTGTGGTGTACAGGGTGCCGCGGCACGAGGTGGCTGAAGTGGTGGCGCGCTTGTGGCTGCGTGAGATGGTGACCGGGGTCTACGACCCGCGCTCGCTTCGTTGCACCACCCCCAAAGGGCCGGTGCAGGCCCTGGCCTTTACCCTGTCGCGGCACAGTCCCAATTTCACCGGGCAACTCAGCGAGGCGCGCTACCGGCAAATTTTCAGCGAGTCCTGCGGGCGCTACGGCACGACACACGACTATGCGCAGCAGACCTACGAAAGTTTGCGCAAGCACGGCATTTCGGACGAGGCCCTGGCCCGGTTGCTCAATTTGTCCCGAACAGGCCTTGCCAGCGGCACGCCAGAGACCTAAAGTCAATTGATCGTTCACTGCCACGTACAACCCGGAGACAACCATGAAAAAAGCAGCCTTCCCCCTTCTTGCCCTTGCCGCGCTGCTGGGCGCCTGCAGTGCAACGCCCAACGTGTCTCCCACCGGGCCACGCGCCACGGCGGCCCTGCAAGCCACCACAGGCAACACAAGCAGCGGCACAGTCACCTTTCAGCAACTGGGCGACAAGGTCAGGGTCAGCGGCGAGGTGCGCGGGCTCAAGGCCAATGCCGAGCACGGTTTTCATGTGCATGAAAAAGGCGACTGCTCCAGCGGCGACGGCATGAGCACCGGCGGGCACTTCAACCCGCGGGGCGCCACCCACGGCAGCCATGGTTCAGGCTCGCACCACGCGGGCGATCTGCCCAGCCTCAAGGCCAATGCCAGTGGCGTCGCAACGTTCAGCTTTGATTCGGCGAGCATCACCGTTGGCAGCGGCGTGGCCGACATTGTGGGCAAGGGCCTGATCGTGCACCGCGACCCGGACGACTACAAAACCCAGCCTACCGGCAACGCCGGCCCGCGCCTGGCGTGCGCGGTGATTGCGAGAAGCTGAAAAGGAACCCCCACGGTCGCTCACTGCGTGTAGCTCCCTGCCCCCCGAGGGGGCCGCTGCGCCTGCGGACTGGCGAAGCCAGATCCGCGGCCCCTGCTGGAAAGAGCCCATCCCACAGGTTTGCTTCAGCAACGACTAGCGTCTGGTCAAAAGTTGCTCGGCGCGCGCCAGGTCGTCCACGGTGTCGATGTCGGTCACGATGCCGACGTCATCGAGCTCCAGAAACGCTACTGAATCAATAGCAGACATCTCCCGCACCACAAGGGCAGCACCCTGATTTCCCTTTAGGTCATGCAGGGCTGCACCGCAAGCTGCAGAAAACCGCACGGGATGACCGCGTTGTCCCCGATAGGTCGGCACCACAACGGCAGACTCGGGTGCGTTTGCAAGCTGACGCAGGGTATCGCCGCGTACCAGCGGCAGGTCGCCCGGCAGGATCATCCAGCCCGGCGCATCCGCGGTGGCGCGAACGCCCGCCGCAATCGAGTCCCCCATGCCGGGCTGTGCCTCGTCGGGCCGCACGACGTGAAAGCGCAAACCGCTGGCCCGCACCGCGTCGAGCACATGCTCGAGCACCGGTTTGCCCGCCAGCAGGGCGGCCAGCTTGTGGGTACTGCCACCCGAGGCCATGAAACGCTCGCCACGGCCGGCGGCCAGAACGAGCACCACTGGCAAGACTGAAGACATCGTCATCTGCACGGGACTCCCTATACTTCAAGTATGTCAGAGCCTACTTCACACATCGCTGACCTGCGCAAAAGTTACGAACGCGCAGAACTCAACGAAGACGCATCCCATGCCGATCCACTCAAACAGTTTGAGCAATGGCTGGGCCAGGCCATCAGCGCCCAGGTGCCCGAACCCAACGCCATGACGCTGGCGACAGTCGGCGCCAACCTGCGCCCTTCCACCCGCCTGCAACTGATCAAGGGCTTCGACGAACGCGGCATTGTCTGGTTTACCAACTACGACAGCCGCAAGGGCAAAGAGCTGGCGGCCAACCGCTTTGCCGCGCTGCAATTCCATTGGGTCGAGCTCGAGCGTGTGGTGCGCATTGAGGGCGTGGTCGAAAAGATTTCAGCCGAAGAAAGCGACGCCTACTTTCACAGCCGCCCGCTGGATTCGCGCATAGGCGCCTGGGCCAGCCCGCAGAGCCAGGTGATCTCCAGCCGTGCGGTGCTCATCGCCAATGCAGCGAGGTATGGCGCGCAGTTTTTGCTTCAGCCCCCCCGGCCGCCGCATTGGGGTGGCTACCGCCTCCAGCCGGACACCTGGGAGTTCTGGCAAGGCCGCAAAAGCCGCCTGCACGACAGGTTGCGCTACACGCTGCAGGGCGATGCGAACTGGCTGCGGGAGCGGCTGGCGCCGTGAAGGCACCTTGGGTGTCATCCCGGACTCGATCCGGGATCCATGTGCGATGAACTACTGACCGGGCTCGCGCAGCATGGATTGCGGATCAAGTCCGCAATGACAAATCATGTAGCCGTTCAATGGGCTGACCGGCCACAGCTTGCAGTTGCGCCTGGGTTACCAGTGCCGGCGCGATTTCTGCCAGCGGCACCAGCACAAAGGCCCGCTGCTTCATGCGCGGGTGCGGGACGCTCAAGCGCGGTGAATCCATGCTGGCGCTGCCGTACAAAAGGATGTCCAGGTCCAGCGTGCGCGGGGCGTTGCGGTAAGGGCGCTCGCGCCTGGCGGCATGCTCCAGTTGTTGCAAGTGCTCCAGCAACACTGGTGCAGCAAGTCCTGTTTCAAGCGCGACCACGGCGTTGATGTAGTCGGGCGCCGCCACATCAGGCTCGACGCCGCTCTCGCCAGCCAGCGCCGCAGTGCGGTAGAGGCTGGAGCGGCTTGCAAGATGAGTCAATGGCAGGCTGTGCAGCGCCTCCATGGCCTGCAGGACAGCGGCGCGTGCGTCGCCCAGGTTGGCGCCAATGGCCACATAAGCGGTGACGCGCTCTCTGGACTCGCTGCGGGATTGGCCAGCGCCCATGTCGCAGGATTAAAAGTCGGGGGCGTTGTCTGACGGCGGGTTGACCGGAGCTCCAGCCCCTCCGTCGCGGTTGGCCGGTTTGCGGCGACGGCGGCGTTTTTTTGCAGGCCCCGGCGTGCTGAAGCCTTCAGTCTGCTCCGACGGCATGCGCTCACCCGGGGTGACCGGGTAGGCGTCATCTGTATCGGCGCGCCGCACACGGGTGCGCGGCTGCTGCGGTTTTTGCGACTGTTCCAGCCGCACCTGCTCAATCATCTCGTGGCGCTCGTCGTCATAAGCGGTGCTGAATTTTTCCCACCACTCGGACAGCTCGGTGTCGACCTCGCCGGTCTGCGCCCGCAGGCGCAGAAAGTCAAAGCCGGCGCGAAAGCGCGGTTGGTCCAGCAAAGAATAGGGCGAGCTGCCGGTGCGCTTTTCAAACCGTGGCTGCATGGTCCAGATCTCGCGCATGTCGGTGCCCAGTTTGCCGCGGCCCGACACATCGCCAATTTTGGCGTTGAAGGCATCGTCAATCGCGTCCTGCAGGGCAGGCATGACATGCTCGCCGCGCTGGCGCCGTTGCTCCCACCCCGTGCGCACATCAGCCCAGAGCACACAGGACAACAAAAAGCTGGGTGCGACCGGCTTGCCTTCGCCGACCCGGCGGTCGGTGTCGAGCAAGGCCAGTTGCAAAAACGGCTCTTCAGCTGTGTCCACCACCACGTCAAGAAGTGGGTAGATGCCGGTGTTCAGCCCCAGTTGCTTCAGCTGGGCGATGCTGGCAATCGCGTGGCCGGTTTGCAGCAGCTTGAGCATTTCGTCAAACAGGCGCGACTGCGGCACATCAGCGAGCAGCTTGGTCATCTCGCGCAAAGGAGCGGCGGTTTTGCTTTCAAACTTGAAGCCCAGCGCGCTCAGTTTGGCGGCAAAACGCACAGCGCGGATGATGCGCACCGGATCCTCGCGGTAACGCGTGGCCGGGTCGCCAATCATGCGGATTATCTTTTTCTTCGCGTCGCGTATGCCATGGTGGTAGTCCACCACGATCTGCGCTTGCGGGTCGTAATACATGGCGTTGATGGTGAAGTCGCGACGCGCCGCGTCTTCTTCCATCGGACCCCAGACGTTGTCGCGAAGCACACGGCCAGACGCATCGACTGCGTGCTTCATGCCGGCCAGCTCGCTTTTGCTGGTTCGCTCATTGCCGCCCACCTGCTCGGCCAGGCTGCTGTCCAGATGCGCGCGGAAGGTCGAGACCTCGATGACTTCATGCTCGCGCCCGCGCCCATAGACCACATGAACAATGCGAAAACGCCGGCCAATGATGAAAGCGCGGCGGAACAGGCTCTTGACCTGCTCGGGCGTGGCATCCGTGGCCACATCAAAGTCTTTGGGTCGCAAACCCACCAGCAGGTCGCGTACCGCGCCACCCACCACATAGGCTTCAAAGCCGGCGTGTTTGAGGGTGCGCACCACGTCCATCGCGCGTTCATCCACCAGGCTCGGGTCAATCCCGTGCTCTTTGGGGCCGACTTCAAGGCGTTCGCCGAACGCTGGTTTTTTGAGGCGCTTCGCGCCGCTGGCAGGGCTGCCGGAATTGCCGAACAGCTTGTCGATGAATTTTTTGATCATTGAATCAGGGAATTTGGCCGGACCACATGCGCTCGCCGGGTAAGGGCGGCGGTTTCCGGCAGTTAGAACAGCTCAAGTATGCGCCATCCGCGCTCGGTGGCGAGCGCCCGCAGACGCTCGTCAGGGTTGGTGGCCACGGGGTGGGTGACTTTCTCCAGCAAGGCCAGATCGTTCATGGAGTCGGTGTAGAAGGTGGTTTCCACGTTGTCCAGGGTCAGGCCACGCCCGGCCAACCACTGCTCCACGCGCGTGACCTTGCCCTCGCGGAAAGACGGCGTACCGCGTATCTCGCCCGTGACGTTGCCGCTGGCGTCACGCTCGAGCTCCACGGCAATCAGCTCCTTGACGCCAAATGCTGTAGCAATAGGCCTTGTCACAAACTCATTGGTGGCTGTGACGATCACCACCTGGTCGCCCGCAGCCTGGTGCTTGCGCACCAGTTCGCGCGCGACCGGCTGGATGCGTTTTTCGAAGACTTCCTTCATGAAGCGCTCGTGGGCGGCCAGGGCCTTGGCGGGGCCCTGCTCGCGTATGGCCTGTGTGGCAAAGCGCACATAGGCATGGATATCGAGCGTGCCGGCCCGGTAATGGGCAAAAAATTCGTCGTTGCGGCGCTTGAACTCGGTACCGTCACACCAGCCCAGGGCAATGGTGAACTCGCCCCATTCGTAATCCGAATCAAACGGGATCAGGGTATGGTCCAAGTCAAAAAGGGCAAGCTTCACGAATTCTCCAACATCGATTTGATCAGCGGAATGGTGATGGCCCGCTGGGTTTGCAGTGCATAGGCATCCAGCTGGTCCAGCAGTTGCATCAGGTTGCCCAGGTCGCGCGAGAAGCGGCTCAGAATGAAATCCATGGCCTCGTCACTGAGGAACACGCCGCGCGCGTCGGCCTCCTGACGCAGCACGGCGCGGCGCTCCGGGTCGGTGAGCGCCTGCAAGGCAAAGACGTGACCCCAACCCAGACGGCTGCGCAGGTCCTCGCGCAGCGCCAGGTCTGCCGGTGGGGCGCTTCCGGCGGCCAGCACCCAGCGCGGGTGGCCGTCGGCGGCATTGAGCGCGTTGACAAACCAGTTGAAGGCGGCCTGCTGCTGCACGGCGGTGTACAAATGGCAGTCATCCAGAATGACGGCGGCCCAGCTCTCGTTGAACTCACCCGGCTCCAGCATGGAAGCATCCAGCCAGCCAACAGCCGCCCCCTGTTCCCGCAGGGTTTCGCTGACCGCCTTGAGCAGGTGCGTCTTGCCGCTGCCGGGCTCCCCCCACAAATAAGTGGGCACGGGCGAGCGCAGGCTGTTGCCGGCCCACAGCTCCAGGTGCTTGAGTGCAGCTTCGTTGGGCCCGGCAAAAAAATTGGCAAACGACGGAGGCGAGGCCAGCCCTATATCCAGTGCGATCTGCTTCATGCGCTGATCAGTTTTGGTAAAGCTTGCTGGACAGGTATGTCGCCTTCAAGCGGCGGATTGCAACCAGAAGCACGGCGCTGGCCGGCAATGCAATCAATACACCGAGAAATCCGAAAACCTGACCGAAGGCCAGCAAGGCAAAGATGACGGCCAGCGGATGCAGGCCTATCCGTTCACCCACCAGGCGCGGCGTCAGGTAAAAACTCTCGGCCAGTTGGCCCACACCGTAGACCCCGACAACTACCAGCACACCATACAGCCCACCGAACTGCAAAACCCCCGCCAGCAGCGCCAACAACATGCCCAGACCAAACCCCAGGTAGGGAATGAAAAAAGCCAGTCCGGTGAACACGCCAACCGGCACGGCCAGATCGAAGCCGAACAGCGCCAGCGCCACGCTGAAGTAAATGGCCAGCACACCCATCACCAGCAACTGCCCGCGCAGGTACTGACCCAGCACCTCATCGGCCTCCTGGGTGAAGCTGTCGACCGAAGCCCGCATGGCAGGCGGCACCAGTTCCATGACCTGGGCGACAAAACGATCCCAGTCCTTGAGCAGGAAAAACAGCGCCACCGGGATCAGCACCAGATTGCCAATGATGGCCAGCGCCACGCTGCCGCCCAGCTTCAATGAGGAGAGCACCGAGCCAAAAGCGTCCTCAAAGTTGGCATTGAGGTACTTGAGGGCAAAAGCCTTGATGCTGGCGACATCAAGTGAGACCTGGATGCCGAACTGCGCCAGCCAGGGACCCAGCGAGTTGTTGAGCCTGTCGGCCAGCAGCGGCACCTGCTCGCGCAGCAAAGGCAGTTCCTTGGCGAAAATCGGCACGACCAGCAGCACAACAGACAAAAGCACCAGCACGAACGCTGTTTCGACGATCAGGACCGCCAGCACACGGGGCATCCGGCCGCGACCGAGACTGTCAAGGCGGTCAACCAGCGGGGTCAGGGCGTAGGCAAATACCGCGGCCACCACAAACGGCGTCAGCACGGGGCCCAGCAACCACAGCGCCAGCACCAGGAGGGCGGCGATCAGGCACCAGGAGGCGGTGCGTTTCTGGGTGGGGGTAAATTGCATGAGGCCAGGCAGGAGGGTGGAAGGGGTGAACCCTTAGAATCTCAGGCTGGATTCTATCGGGCTTGATGCCTTGACCGAACCGCGGCCCCACCTCACCCAAGCAGCAGCATGACCACCTCTTCCCCTTCCCCCCTGAGCTACAAAGACGCCGGCGTTGACATTGACGCGGGCGACGCCCTGGTCGAACGCATCAAGCCGCTGGCCAAAAAAACCATGCGCGAAGGGGTGCTGGCCGGGATAGGCGGCTTTGGCGCGCTGTTTGAAGTGCCCAAACGCTACAAGGAGCCGGTTCTGGTCAGCGGCACCGACGGCGTCGGCACCAAGCTGCGCCTGGCCTTTGAATGGAATATGCACGACACCGTCGGCATTGACCTGGTGGCCATGAGTGTGAACGACGTGCTGGTGCAGGGCGCCGAGCCCCTGTTTTTTCTGGACTACTTCGCCTGCGGCAAGCTGGATGTGGACACCGCCGCCAGCGTGGTGGGCGGCATTGCCAAAGGGTGCGAGCTCAGCGGCTGCGCCCTGATAGGCGGCGAGACCGCCGAAATGCCGGGCATGTACCCGGAGGGCGAATACGACCTGGCCGGATTTGCGGTCGGCGCAGTGGAAAAATCAAAAATCCTCACAGGCAGGGACATCCAGCCCGGTGACGTGGTGCTGGGCCTGGCCAGCAGCGGGGTGCATTCCAATGGTTTCAGTCTGGTGCGCAAATGCATTGAGCGCGCAGGCCCTCATCTGCCAGCCACCCTGGACGGCAAGCCCTTCCGCCAGGCGGTGATGGAGCCAACGCGCCTGTATGTCAAAAACGTGCTGGCCGCGCTGGCCTTGCATCCCATCAAGGCGCTGGCCCACATCACCGGCGGTGGCCTGCTTGAAAACATTCCGCGCGTGTTGCCCGAGGGCATGGCCGCCCATCTCAACAAGGGGAGCTGGCCGCAGACCGAGCTGTTTGCCTGGTTGCAGAAGACCGCGGCGATTTCCGATTTCGAGATGAACCGCACCTTCAACAACGGCATCGGCATGGTGGTGGTGACGAGCGCCGCCAGCGCCCAGGCCACCGCCACATCGCTGCGCGAGGCCGGTGAGCAGGTCTACGAGATTGGTGTCATTGCCCCGCGCGGTGAGGGTGCGCCCGTCGTCGTGGGCTGAGTGCCCGGGGGACCCAAACCCCCCCCGCCTTTGGCGCGGCCAGCCGGCATTGCGCCTTTTTTGCTACAAAAATACTAGCTGCTTGCCCTCATGCAAGCTGGGCGCGCTAGACTTTTCACCCAATTTGTATCAAACTGTTCGGTCGATTCCTTTTTGGAGCATTCATGCCGGTTATCGCAGTCGTCAACCGCAAGGGAGGCAGTGGCAAAAGCACACTGGCCGCCCACATCGCGGCATGGTGCGCACGCAACGGCAGCTCCGTGATGCTCGGGGATGTAGACCGCCAGCAGTCGGCGCGCGCCTGGTTGAAACGGCGCGAGGCCTCATTGCCGGTGATTGCACCCTGGGCGGTCGATCAGAAAAACATGCTGCGTGTGCCAACCGGCATCACCCACGTGGTGCTCGACACACCTGGCGGCATGCACGGGTTCGAGCTGGCACGGGTGGTCATGTTTGCCGATTGCATCGTGATGCCTGTCTGCAATTCCATGTTTGACCGGGAGTCCGCGGCGGCCTGCCATGCAGAGTTGATGACCATGCCGCGCGTCGCCAGCGGGCGCTGCCGTCTGGCGGTGGTCGGCATGCGCATCGATGCACGGACCAATGCGGCCCAAACCCTCGAGGAATGGTCTGAGTCGCTGGGTGTTCCCTTTCTGGGCGCCCTGCGCGAAACCCAGCTGTATGTACGCAGCCTGGAGCGGGGACTGACCATTTTTGACTTGCAGCAGCAACAGGCAGCGGCCGATCTGGCGCAGTGGGCACCCATCCTGCAATGGCTCAAACCCCAGCTTTATCCGCCGCAGGCTGCCAATGACAGTGCCGGCGTTGCAAAACCTGCCCCGCGCGTCCCGCCGCCAAAGGCCGCGGCGACTCCGCACCACGTTCCCGCCGAAGTGGTTTCCAAACACCGCGGCTCCATCTCCAACAGCCTGATGCCGGCGCAGGAGTCCATGGTGCAGGGAGGGCGGCTGTCCACCCTTATCGCGGGCCGGGCAGCCACGGCACCGCTGCAGGCGACAGGCAAGCCGACCTTGGTGCGCCCTGCCCGGTTGGCCGACAGCGGCTCGATTCCGCAGTTTTTAAAGCGTAGCGGCTGACTGGCCCCCACGGTCGTTCGCTTCGCGTAACTTCCTGCCCCCCGAGGGGGCCGCTGCGCCTGCGGCCCGGCTAAGCCGGTTCCGCGGCCCCGGCTTGAATAAAACCAAGGAAGTCCAGGTTAACTGTTTTGGCGGCGCAACTGGGCCAGGCGGTCGGCCACGGCGTCGAGATCCAGCGCTTCCTCGGCGTGACCCAGGTAGGTCTCCAGGTCTTCAACCGCACGCCCGGCTTCGCCCTGCTCGGCCAGCGCGAGCCCCCGGTCACGGTATTCGGGCCAGGCTTCTGGGTTCAGCACAATGAGGCGATCGAGAACAGCAATCAGGCGGGTCCAGTCCTGCTGGGTTTTGTGAATGTCCTTGAGGTTGCGCAGCATGCGCGCAATGATGTCGCGCGACGGCACCGAGTGCAGGTACAGGCCAATCGGTACTTCAAACTCATCGACCAGGCCGCTGCGCTGGCGCAGGGGTTCCAGCCTTTCGGCCAGTTCCTCCCGGCTCAGTGACTGGCCGGTGAAGGGGTCAATCACCACCTGACCCTTGGGCAGGTTCACCTTGACCATGAAGTGGCCCGGAAAAGCCACGCCGCGCACATTGAGGCCCATTCCGGCTGCCAGCTCCAGCCACAAGATCGCGAGGGTGATCGGAATGCCGCGCCGGGTTTTGAGAACCGCGTTGATGTAACTGTTGTCGGGGTCGTAGTAGTCATTGATGTTGCCGCCGAAGTTCAGGTCCCTGAAGAAGAACTGGTTCAGGGCCCGAAGGCGCTGCAAAGCGGGTGCATCAGCCGGAAGGCGGCGCTTGACACGGGCCAAGAGCTGGTCAACATCTCCCAGCACCTGCTGAACATCGAGATCGGGGTATTCGTCCTGCGCGACGCTGATGGCGGCCTCCAGCAGGGGGAAATGCTCATCGCTTTGCACCAGGCTGGCAAAGTACTGCAATGGCGACGGAATCTCCAAATTCAGCGGCATGGCACTACTTTCTCACAAACCCGGGGCAGATGCACGCGGCATGTTCTTTCCAATCGGTTGGGGACCCTAGCGCCGCATGAGCTTGCGCACTTTCAGGCCACCTACCCAAAGCGCTCCGAAATAAATAGCAGCCGAGGCAAACAGGACAAGGGCCAGAAGCCCAATTCGCATGAAAAGTGCAGCCTGCATGCCGGTCCAGCTGATTGCCTGCGCCGTCCAGGCGAGAAACACCGCCAACAGCCCGCTGGCCGCCAGCACCTGCAGGGCAAAAACACCCCAGCCCGGCGCCGGTTTGTAACTGCCGCGCTTGAGCAGCCCCAGCAACAGCCACAGCGCATTGATCAGCGCTCCTATGCCTATGGCCAGCGCAAGCCCGGCATGCTGAAACAGCGGCACCAAAGCCAGATTAAGCAACTGGGTGATCACCAGCACCACCACAGCAATCCGCACCGGCGTGCGGATGTCCTGACTGGCGTAAAAACCAGGCGCCAGCACCTTGATGGCCACCAGCCCTACCAGCCCGACGCCGTAGCCCATGAGGGCTGCGGTGGTCTGGTACACATCACCCGCCGTGAAGGCGCCATAGTGGTACAGGGTAGCCACCAGCGGCTGGGCAAAAGTCAGCAAGGCCACGGCACTGGGCACCGCCAGCAGCACAACCACGCGCAGGCCCCAGTCCAGCATGCCCGAGTATTTGTCCGCATCGCCTGCGGCTTTGGCCGCCGCCAGTTGCGGCATCAAGACCACACCAATGGCAACGCCAAGCAGGGCAGTTGGAAACTCCATGAGCCGGTCCGCATAGGTCAGCCAGCTCACGCTGCCGGGGGTCAGGTGCGAGGCGATCTGGGTGTTGATCAGCAGCGATATCTGCGCAACGCTCACGCCCAGCAAGGCCGGCACCATCAGGCGGGCGATGTTGCGCGTTCCGGGATCGGCCCAGGCGCTGCGAATGGCACTCGCCGTCCAGCCGATGCGCGGCAGCAGGCCCAGCTTGAGCAAGGCGGGTACCTGCACTCCGAGCTGCAGCAAACCACCCAGCATCACGCCGGCACCCATGGCATAAATTGGCTCTATGCCCTGCGCTTTAAACCAGGGCGCGCCCAGCCAGGCCGCAACAATCATGGACAGATTGAGCAGCACCGGCGTGACCGCGGGAACAGCGAAACGCTTCCAGGTGTTCAAAATCCCCGCCGACAGGGCTACCAGCGACATGAAACCGATGTAGGGAAACATCCAGCGCGTCATGAAAACCGCAGCCTCAAAACCGCGCGGATCCTGCTTCAGGCCGCTGGCCATCATCCACACCAGCACCGGCGCAGAAGCAACGCCGATCACACACGTCAGCAGCAGTGCCCAAGCCAGCAAGGTGGCGACCCGGTCGATCAGCGCCTTGGTATGAGCCTCACCCTCCCTGGCGTGGCTGGCCGCCAGAACCGGCACAAAAGCCTGGCTGAAAGCACCTTCGGCAAACAGGCGGCGGAACAGGTTGGGAATGCGGAATGCGACGTTGAAAGCGTCAGTCATGGCACTGGCGCCAAAGGTCGACGCCATCAGCAACTCACGCACCAGACCAGTGATCCGGGACACCAGAGTCAGCAGGGAGACGGTGGACGCGGCTTTGAATAATGACACAAAGGGAGTTTAGCCCCCACGGTCGCGCACTGCGTGTCGCTCCCTGCCCCCCGAGGGGGCCGCCCCGCCTGCGGCCCGGCGAAGCCGGTTCCGCGTCTCGGACTGGATTAAGAAGCCGCGGCTTGGTGAGGCGCTGGTATTTTTCAAGCAGGGGCCGCGGGTCCGGCTCCGCCGGCCCGCAGGCGCAGCGCCCCCTCGGGGGGCAGCGCAGTACGCGAAGCGACAAGCGTGGGGGCTGTTATATAATCGTGGGCTTTGCTAGCAACATCCGCAGACTCCTCCCCGGATTAAAGGAACCCATATATGGCTACTGCCAAACCCAAGAAAAAGAACCCGCGCCTGGCCTCAGGTCGCAAACGCGTCCGCCAGGACACCAAACTCAATGCCGCCAACACCTCGCTGCGCTCCAAGTACCGCACCGCTGTGAAAAACGTCGAAAAAGCCGTCCTCAGCGGCGACAAGGTCAAAGCCACCGAACTCTTCGCCAAGGCGCAGAGCATTGTGGACACGATCGCCGACAAGGGCATCTTCCACAAAAACAAGGCAGCGCGTGACAAGAGCCGCCTGTCCACCAAGGTGAAAGCCTTGGCCACCGCCTGATTTTTCAGGCAAATCGCCCGGACTGATCATTTTTCAGTCCGCCGTTTTGTAGGGTGCGCTGCCAGCAAAGCAAAAAAGCCGTCGAAAGACGGCTTTTTTGTTTGGCGAAGCAAAACTGCGCGAAACGCAGCTTTGCTGGCACCCGAATATTTTGGCGGACAGACCGACGAACGGGCGCAGCCCCTCGTCGCTCTGTGTCCCCAACCAATCAGCTCCCCGATCCCGCATCCGGCAATAAACAGGCCTCGGCGATCTGCAGATCATTGTCTTTGGCAAAGTTGATCGCAAAGTCCCAGGCCATGGGCTCGAACTCGCGCAGCTCGCTGTTGACCACCACACATTTGACGCCGTTGATCACCGTGGGCACACACCAGGGGGAGTAAGTCAGGTGGCTGCCGGGCTGGGCTCCGCCCGGGCGGAAGGGGCTCATCACGCCGCACAGGCGGTCAGCCCAGTCGCTGGGCCGAAAGGTTTTACCGTCGCGGGTGATGCCTTGGATGAAGACTTCTTTGGCGGAGTTGGAGACCATCTGTTGGAAGGTTTTTCGCGTGCCAGAGGCGAGGTGTCAGCCCATGCTGCAGCGCACAAAGATTGTATCTTATATAAGACTTGAGGCCTGCATCGAAGTCTCTCCCGGCGCATCGCTGTGATGAAGAATGGTCACAAACCGCCGCAGGGTCTGCGCCTAAAATCAATTCACCCCGCATGATGGCGGCCTGCTGTTTTCCTGTATTTTCCGGAGTTTTCCATGACCGCTGCCCTTCCTCATCACATTGAAGCCGCTTCTCCCCACGTGATGAACACCTATGGCCGCCTGCCGATTGCGCTGTCGCATGGTCAGGGTTGCCGCGTCTGGGACGTCAATGGCAAGGCTTACATCGACGGTCTGGGCGGAATTGCGGTCAACACCCTGGGTCACAACCACCCGAAGCTGGTGCCCGCGCTCCAGGACCAGATTGCCAAACTCATCCACAGCTCCAACTACTACCATGTGCCGCTGCAGGAAACACTTGCGGCCAAACTGGTCGAACTGTCCGGTCTGGAAAACGTGTTTTTCTGCTCCACCGGCCTGGAGGCCAACGAAGCGGCGCTGAAACTGGCACGCAAGTTCGGGCACGACAAGGGTATTGAGCGGCCCGAGATCGTGGTCTATGAAAAAGCCTTTCACGGCCGCAGCATTGCGACACTGAGCGCCACCGGCAACACCAAGGTGCAGGCCGGCTTTGGCCCTTTGGTCGAGGGTTTTATTCGTGTCCCCCTGAACGACATTGGCGCCCTGAAAGCGGCGACGGCCAACAACCCCAATGTGGTGGCCGTGTTTTTTGAAGCCATTCAGGGTGAAGGCGGCATCAACAGCATGAGCGACGACTACATGCGGGAAGCGCGCAAGCTCTGCGACGAGAACGACTGGCTCCTGATGATTGACGAAGTGCAATGTGGCATGGGCCGCACCGGTAAATGGTTTGCCCACCAGTGGGCCGGCATCAAACCCGACGTCATGCCGCTGGCCAAGGGCCTGGGTTCGGGCGTGCCGATTGGCGCCGTCGTGGCAGGGCCCCGGGCCGCGCACATCTTCCAGCCGGGCAACCACGGCACCACCTTTGGCGGGAACCCGCTGGCCATGCGGGCCGGTGTTGAAACCCTGCGCATCATGGAAGAGGAGGGTCTGCTTGCCAACGCGGTCAAGGTCGGTGACCACATTCGTCAGGCCGTTGCACGCGAGCTGGCCGGCGAGGCCGGACTGAAGGAAATCCGCGGCCGCGGTTTGATGATTGGCATCGAACTGGCCAAACCTTGCGGCGAGTTGCTCAAGCGCGCCGCCGACAACGGCCTGCTCCTCAGCGTCACGGCAGACACCGTGGTTCGCCTGATTCCGTCACTGACCATGACCATGGCAGAAGCCGATGAAGTGGTGGCCATTTTGTGCCCGCTGATCAGGCAACTGCTCAAAGAAAAAGCCGCCGCATGACCGCCACCGTCCTTTCCACAATCCGACATTACCTGCAGTTCAGCGACTTCAATGCCGGCGAGTACGCCTACCTGTTTGAACGAGCCGCATTGATCAAGAAAAAATTCAAGGCCTACGAGAAACACCAGCCCCTGGTGGACCGCACCCTGGCCATGATTTTCGAGAAGGCCTCCACCCGCACCCGCGTGAGTTTTGAAGCCGGCATGTACCAGCTTGGTGGCAGCGTGGTGCATCTGACAACCGGCGACAGCCAGCTGGGCCGCGCCGAGCCGATCGAAGACAGCGCCAAGGTGATCAGCCGCATGGTTGACCTGGTGATGATCCGCACCTACGAGCAGACCAAGATCGAGCTGTTCGCCGGGCATTCACGCGTGCCGGTGATCAATGGCCTGACCAACGAGTTTCACCCCTGCCAGATTCTTGCCGACATCTTCACCTACATCGAGCACCGCGGATCCATCAAGGGCAAGACGGTGGCCTGGGTCGGCGACGGCAACAACATGGCCAACACATGGCTCCAGGCCAGCGAAATCCTCGGCTTCAAGGTGCACCTGAGCACACCCAGCGGTTACGAGGTCGACCAGTCCGTCGCCGGGATCCGCTCCGCCGACAGCTACAAGGTGTTCAAAGACCCGATGCTGGCTTGCGCCGGCGCCGACCTGGTGACCACCGATGTGTGGACCAGCATGGGCTACGAGGCAGAAAACGAGGCCCGCAAAAAAGCCTTCGCCGACTGGTGCGTGGATTCAGACATGATGAAAGCCGCCAAACCCGACGCCCTCTTCATGCATTGCCTGCCCGCGCATCGGGGCGAGGAGGTCGAAGCCGAGGTGATCGACGGACCGCAGTCCGTGGTCTGGGACGAGGCTGAGAACCGGCTGCATGTGCAGAAGGCTTTGATGGAGTTTTTGTTGCTGGGCAAGCTGGGGTAGTCCGGCATAGCGTAGGTTAATCCGGCGTCACGCTGCGTCCCCGTATCGTCTCCCCGCATCCGATCCCACCCCCTTCTGTATGCGCCGAGGAGCGCAGCCGAAAGTGGATCAGGGCGAGCGATTGTCTGAGCGAAGCGAGTTCGAGCTCGACCCCACTTTCGGCGAGCACCGCAGGTTGAGTTATTGGGGTCAGACGCCAATTTCGCTGCGGTGC
>JAKFXR010000102.1 GCA_021731285.1 Polaromonas sp.
TGCCGCGGGCTTTTTCTTCCGGCGCTGCATCGATCTGGTCGTAGCCTTTGGCTTCGCCGCCGAATTTGGCTGCGAGCACTGTCGTGATCGCCGCTGTCAGGGTGGTTTTGCCGTGGTCAACGTGCCCGATCGTGCCTACGTTGACGTGCGGTTTGGTCCGCTCAAATTTGCCTTTTGCCATTTAAAACTCCAGTAAAGAACGTGCCCGTGTATGGTTTAACGTCTGCACTGTATTGCTGATTCCATCACCACGGGCAGTGAGGGGCACACAATCGCAGACAAGAAATCGGGGATTAGCCAGTTTGAGGACAGAGCGAAAGGGCGCTTCGCGCGTCTTTCGGTCTGCCCCACAAATTATTTTGCTCTAGCAGCCATGATGGCTTCGGACACATTGCGCGGGGCCTCGGAGTAGTGCTTGAACTCCATGGTGTAGGTTGCACGGCCCTGCGACATCGAGCGCAGCGTGGTCGAATAACCGAACATTTCGGACAGCGGCACTTCAGCCTTGATGGCCTTGCCGCCACCGACCATGTCTTCCATGCCCTGCACCATGCCGCGGCGTGAGGACAAATCGCCCATCACGTTGCCGGCGTAGTCTTCAGGCGTTTCCACCTCGACAGCCATCATCGGCTCCAGAATCACCGGGCCGGCCTTGCGGCAGCCTTCCTTGAAACCGAAGATCGCGGCCATCTTGAAGGCCATCTCGTTCGAGTCCACGTCGTGGTACGAACCGAAGTGCAGCGTCACCTTGACGTCAACCACCGGGTAACCGGCCAGCACACCCGAGGTCACAGCCTCGTGAATGCCTTTTTCAACTGCAGGGATGTACTCGCGCGGAACCACACCGCCCTTGATCGCGTCGATGAACTCAATGCCCTTGCCCATTTCATTGGGTTCGATCTTGAGCACAACGTGGCCGTACTGGCCCTTGCCGCCAGACTGACGCACAAACTTGCCTTCAGCGTCTTCAATGGTCTTGCGGATGGTTTCGCGGTAAGCCACCTGCGGCTTGCCCACGTTGGCTTCCACGCCGAACTCGCGCTTCATGCGGTCCACAATGATTTCCAGATGCAGCTCGCCCATGCCGGCGATCAGGGTCTGGCCGGACTCTTCGTCGGTTTTGACGCGGAAAGACGGATCTTCCTGCGCCAGACGCTGCAGGGCGATGCCCATTTTTTCCTGGTCGGCCTTGGTCTTGGGTTCCACGGCCTGGGTAATCACAGGCTCGGGGAAGACCATGCGCTCGAGCATGACGATGGCGTCCGGATCGCACAGGGTTTCGCCCGTGGTCACGTCTTTCAGGCCCACACAGGCGGCGATGTCGCCGGCGCGGATTTCGCTGACTTCTTCGCGGTTGTTGGCGTGCATCTGCACGATACGGCCGATACGCTCTTTCTTGCCCTTGATCGGGTTGTAGACGCTGTCGCCCTTTTTCAGGACGCCGGAGTACACGCGCACAAACGTCAGCTGGCCCACAAACGGGTCAGTCATCAGCTTGAATGCGAGCGCAGAAAACTTCTCGCCGTCGTCAGCCTTGCGGGTGACGGGCGCTTCGTCTTCGTCCATGCCCTTGACGGGCGGAATGTCGATGGGCGAAGGCATGAACTCGATCACGGCGTCCAGCATGCGCTGTACGCCCTTGTTCTTGAACGCGGAGCCGCAGTACATCGGCTGAATTTCGCTGGCGATGGTGCGCGTGCGGATGCCCAGCTTGATTTCTTCCTCAGTCAAATCACCTTCTTCAAGGTATTTGTTCATGAATTCTTCAGACGACTCGGCAGCAGCCTCGACCATCTTCTCGCGCCACTCCTTGGCCAGCTCAAGCAGCTCGGCCGGGATTTCGCTGTAGGTGAACTTCATGCCCTGCGAAGCTTCGTCCCAGATGATGGCTTTCATCTTGAGCAGGTCCACCACGCCGGTGAAGTTTTCTTCAGCGCCGATGGGGATCACCATGGGCACAGGGCTGGCCTTCAAGCGCAGTTTCATCTGATCCACGACCTTGAAGAAGTTGGCGCCGGTGCGGTCCATCTTGTTGACGAAGGCCAGGCGTGGCACTTTGTACTTGTTGGCCTGACGCCAGACAGTCTCGGACTGGGGCTGCACGCCGCCCACGGCGCAATAAACCATGCAGGCACCGTCCAGCACACGCATGGAACGCTCCACTTCAATGGTGAAGTCAACGTGGCCAGGAGTGTCGATGATGTTGATGCGATGCTCAGGCAGGGACGTGTCCATGCCCTTCCAGAAGCAGGTGGTTGCTGCGGAAGTAATCGTGATGCCACGCTCCTGCTCCTGCTCCATCCAGTCCATGGTGGCCGCGCCGTCGTGCACTTCACCAATCTTGTGGTTCACGCCGGTATAAAAGAGGATCCGCTCGGTGGTGGTGGTCTTGCCGGCGTCGATGTGCGCGGAGATACCAATGTTGCGGTAGTTTTGAATGGGGGTAGCGCGGGACATAAATTACTTTCAGTTCGGGAAGCGAACACAGACTCGTTGCTAAAACATCTTTTTTATGTTTTCTCTACGCGTCCATCGGCTGCGCGTTGTACGCCCAGTCGACGGAAATTGGGGTTGAACCGCCGGGAAACAAGGTGGACTGCACCACCCCGCCCCTCGGCAACCCTTCAAACCGGCGCAGTAAACACTGCCAACCGGATTTAGAAGCGGAAGTGGCTGAACGCCTTGTTGGCTTCGGCCATGCGGTGAACTTCGTCACGCTTTTTCATGGCGCCGCCACGGCCTTCAGTGGCCTCCATCAACTCATTGGCCAGACGCAGGGACATGGACTTTTCGCCACGTTTTTTGGCGGCTTCTTTCAGCCAGCGCATCGCCAGGGCCATGCGGCGGACCGGGCGCACTTCAACCGGCACCTGGTAGTTGGCGCCACCAACGCGGCGGGACTTCACTTCAACCATGGGCTTGATGTTACCGATGGCCATGTGGAAGGCTTCCAGCGGATCTTTGCCGGGGTTCTTTTTCTCGATGAAATCGAGTGCGCCGTAAATGATGCGCTCTGCGACGGCTTTCTTGCCGCCTTGCATGATCACGTTCATGAACTTGGCAAGGTCAACATTGCCGTATTTAGGATCAGGAAGAATTTCACGTTTGGGGACTTCGCGACGACGTGGCATTTTTTCACCTCTTTGCTTCAGTTGGCACTGCCTTGTCGGGCCGTGCCGCGAGGGTTATCAAAACCCTCACTTACTTGACCGGCGCAACAATTTGCACTTGGGTCATTTGGTTCAAGCCGCCTGCCAGGACGGATCAAACACCGGTTTTGAAGGAATCATCACAAATGAATGTGACAACTTCTTCTGGCGCGGCCCCTCAATGACGAGGAACCGAGCCGGTTTGGCTTATTTGGCCTTTGGCTTTTTCGCACCGTACTTGGAGCGCGACTGCTTGCGGTCTTTCACGCCTTGCAGGTCGAGCGAGCCACGGACGATGTGGTAACGCACACCGGGCAAGTCCTTGACACGACCGCCACGAACCAGCACCACGCTGTGTTCCTGCAGGTTGTGGCCTTCGCCGCCGATGTAGGAAATGATTTCAAACCCGTTGGTCAGGCGCACTTTGGCGACTTTACGCAGAGCGGAGTTTGGCTTCTTGGGAGTGGTGGTGTACACGCGGGTACACACGCCACGCCGCTGGGGAGAGTTCTGCATCGCAGGGCTCTTGGACTTGATCTTTTCGACCTCGCGCCCCTGGCGAACTAGCTGATTGATGGTTGGCATTTAAAAACGTCCCTAAACGTCTGGAAACTGACTGACTTGACTAAATACGTGAATATTTCGTGAAAACGTGAATCTCTCCGGAATTCCGGAAAAGCCTTCGAGTGTAGCAGTTTGGGGGGCAATCGGCAAATTACCCGCCGGGAAGCGCCATGCCGCGCCCGGTCCCCTGTTGCTTATTTGATCCAGAGGCGGACCGAATCCCAGGCGCGGCCGAAGATACCGGCTTCTTCCACCGCCTCCAGGGCCACCAGAGGCACGTCCAGCACGGTCTGACCGGCGCCCAGGCTGACCTTCAGGCTGCCCAGGGGCTGGCCTTTGACAAAAGGCGCGACCAGCGGGTCGGGCCGTGCCAACTGGGTCTGGACTTTGCCGGAGCTGCCTGCAGCAACGGCGATCACGATGGGCTCGGCCCGTCCCAGCTTGACGCTGGGGGTTTTGCCCTTCCAGACCGCCGGCGTGGCCACGGCCTGGCCGGCGTCAAACAGTTTGATTGCCTCAAACGCGGTGTAGCCCCAATTGAGCAGTTTTTGCGACTCATTGGCGCGGGCGCTGTCGCTGGACGTGCCCAGCACAATCGCCAGCAGCCGCCGGCTGCCCGGGGCACCGGCTGCGCCCAGGTTGGGGAATTCGCGCTTCGCGGTGGCGATCATGCAGTAGCCGGCGGCGTTGGTATGGCCGGTTTTCAGGCCGTCAACCGTCGGGTCGCGAAACAAAAGGGTGTTGCGGTTGGTGTCGTTGGTGGCAGGTGTGCCGGGGTAGCGGTATTTCTTGATGGCTGAAAAACCGACATATTCCGGAAAATCCTGCATCAGGCGGGTCGACAAAATGCTCAGGTCACGCGCCGTGGTGGTGTGCCCGGCTTCGGTCAGACCTTCGGGATTTCTATAACTGGTGGATTTCATGCCCAGTGCTTTGGCCTGCTCGTTCATGAGCTTGACGAAGTTTTCGGCTGTGCCGCCCACACCTTCGGCCAGCGCCATGGTGGCGTCATTGCCCGACTGCACCACCATGCCCTTGATCAGGTCCTCGACCGGCACCTGCATCTTGGGGTCAATGAACATGCGCGAGCCGGGCATTTTCCAGGCCCGCTCGCTGACGGCAAAGGTCTGCTTCAGGTCAATCTTTTTGGACTTGAGGGCGTCAAACACCAGGTACTCTGTCATCAGCTTGGTGAGCGACGCGGGTTCGATGGGGGTGTCAATGTCCTTGGCCGCCAGGATCTGGTTGGCCGTGACGTCCAGCAGCAGGTAGGAGCGGGCAGCCACTTCGGGCGGCTGCGGCGCCTGGGCTTGCGCGCCTGGTGCCAACAACAGGCAGGAGACCAGAAAAAACGAAGCGGCGACGCCGCCAGAAGCAGGGAGAAAGCGATGCATGGGCAATGGAACCTGAAGTAAGGGGCGGGAAGGTCAGCGAAGGTGGCGAAGCACCAGGTTTTTCAGCAGCGGCAATTGTCCATGAAAGAAATGCCCGCCCCCGGGAACAACCGTAACAGGCAGTGCCTGCGGACGCGCCCAGTCCAGCACCGACTGCAAGGGCACGGTGTCGTCCTGCTCGCCATGGATGACCAGCGTGTCGCCATGGGCAGCTTCTGGAATCGCAGCCACCGTGAAGCGGCTGGCGGCAGCACCCACCAGCACCAGTTTGTCGATGGTGCGTGTGGCGTGCAGGCGCTCAAAAACATGGGAAGTCACAAAGGCACCAAAGGAAAACCCCGCCAGGGCCAGCGCGCCGCATGGAGCCACCTGCTGCACCACCGCCAGCATGTCTTCAGTTTCGCCGCGGCCTTCGTCATGGGCGCCTTCTGTGCCGCCCACGCCCCGAAAGTTGAAACGCACAGCCGTCCAGCCGCTCTGGGTGAAGGCACGCGCCAGCGTCTGCACCACCTTGTTGTCCAGCGTGCCGCCAAACAGCGGGTGCGGGTGGGCGATCACCGCCACGCCGCGCGAAGCGCCTGCGGGCGCGTCAATGGCGATTTCTATCGCGCCAGCCGGGCCGGCAAAACTTGTTTTCTGGGTGTGTGCGTTCAAGATGGACCACCGGTTTCGGCAATATTGCTATTAAATCAGTAGCAAACTATTTCCGTCGTTAAAGGGCGAATTGCCAAAAACATCCGCATATGCGGACGCAGGAACTGCGGCGGGCTTAGCGCCCGAGATGGGCAGGTGTGCGCAGGCGCTCGACGACTTGTCCGTTCTTGAGGTGGGACTCGACAATTTCGTCGATGTCGTGCGCGTCCACATAGCTGTACCAGACGGCTTCGGGGTAAACCACCGCCACCGGCCCGGCCGCGCAGCGGTTCAGGCAGCCGGCCTGGTTGACCCGCACCTGGCCCGGCGCGGACAGCCCGGCCGCCTTGACCTGGGACTTGCAGCGCTCATACGCCTCTTTGGCTTTGTGGTTGGCGCAGCTGTCTTCGCCGCCGTCGCGCTGGTTCAGGCAAAAGAAAATATGGCGTTCGTAGTAAGAAGCAGATGGCGCGGCAGCGGATGCGGCGCCCGGGTCGCGGGTGGGTGTCATCAGCGGATTTTACTTTTCTGCGGGAGAAGCTGCGGCGCGACTGGACAAACGCACCAGCACGTACAGCAAGGCGGCATAGGGCCACAGCCAGCCCAGCCACTGCGCCAGCCCGTTGAACCGGACAAACCGCCCCTGCTCCCAGATCTGCAGTGTCTCTGCAAAATAAGGGCCGACCGGCGCCTGGTTCAGAAGCGACAGATGAATGCTCAGGGCCAGCAACAAAAAGGCTGCGCTGGCGCGGCGCGGCACCGGCAACAGCAACAAGCCGAGCAGGCCGCCCAGCGCTATGCCGACCTGCACCGGCAGGTCCAGCCAGGCCCAGGCATGGTCGGGGCCGTAGCTGAGTGCGGCAGACAGTGCCGTCAGCGCCACGCCGGCAGCCAGTGTGCCCAGCAAAAAGACGGCGCGCTGCGGCAGAGTGCGCACTATGCAATACGCCAGCAGGCAGGGAATCAGCGCGCCCAGCGCCACACAGATCACCTCGACGCCGGGCACCAGGGGCTGCATCTCGATGTCGCGCACCGGCAGCCACTCCAGAAAAGGTGTGTCGGCCAGAGCTTCGGACAAGGCAAACTCGAGCCGCTCCAGCACCTGACCCAAACCAAAGGGCACCGAAGCCGGGAAAAGCAGCGCCACCGGCCACAAGGCCATCAACACCAGAGCGCCGCGCGCCTCACGCACAAACCAGCGCGCACGCACACGGCTCCAGCGGTCAATCGCGCCGGCTTTTTCAAGCAGCCAGGCGCTGCAAGCGCCCAGCCATGCGCCCGCCGTATTGAGCGCCAGGTCCACACTGGAAGGAACGCGCGAGGGCAAATAACTTTGCAGCGCTTCCATGCACAGCGACAGGGCCCCGGCCGCCAGAACAGCCACACTGACGGCCCAGCGCGTGCGGCCCGTCCGCAAGGCGGCCAGGGCAAGCAGAAAACCCAGGGGCGCATAACCCACCAGATTCACGCCAACATCAAAACCCGTCCAGTAGCGGGGCAACGCCGCCGTCAAAAAATCGAAGGGCGAGATACCCTGGTTGCGCCAGTCCGCAAACGGGTACAGGCTGGCATAGATGATCAGGCACATGGTCGCCAGTGCGAGAGGCCAACTGGCTGTCTTTAGCACACCCCCGCCGTTCTCACTGCGCTTCGCTTCGTGTAGTTCCTCCCCCCCTTGCAGGGGGCGACGCATCGCGCCCGGCAAAGCCGGTTCGCTTGCGTCTGCTGGTGAAGGCGGGGGGGGCACGCTCAGGGCCTTGATGCTAGAACGGCTTGACGACTACCAGAACCACCGCGGCCAGCAGGAGCAGCACGGGGACCTCATTGAACCAGCGAAACCAGGTGTGGCTGCGGGTGTTGCGGCCGGCGACAAACTTGGACAGGATGCGGCTGCAGGCGTGGTGGTAGCCGATGGCCAGAACCACCACGCCCAGCTTGGCGTGCATCCAGCCATTGCCCGGCCCGCGACCTATGCCGTAGCCCAGGTAAAGCCAGAAGCCAAAGGCCAGTGCGGGTACCGCCAGCAAGGTGGTAAAGCGCAACAGCTTGCGCGCCATCAGCACCAGCCGCTCATGCTCGGCCACGCTTTCCGGCGGCACCATGGCCAGGTTGACAAAGATGCGCGGCAGGTAAAACAGGCCGGCAAACCAGCTGGCCACAAAAACGATATGAAGTGATTTGACCCAGAGCATTGTGAAAGTGTAGCCCCCACGGTTGCTCACTGCGTGTAGCGCCCGCACCTTGCAAGCCGCCGCTCGCCAGAGGCTTCGCTTCTAGTGCCCGTCCAAACCTGCTCAAGCAGGTTTGGGGCCGCTGCGCCTGCGGCCCGGCGAAGCCGGTTCCGCGGCCCCTGCTGGTCTGAAACCTGGCCATCTCCTGTGACGGCGTGAGGACAAAAAAATGCCCGGCTGACACGAGGTCAACCGGGCGGGTAAGCCTTGCTGCTGTGACACGTCAAGGCGCCCGCTCAGGGAGGAAAAGCGGGATGCCGTTACCAAAAATGGTAACAACACGTATTAATTCTACCCACGCCCTGTCGCCGGTGACTAGGGCGTTTCCCTCAGTTGTCCGGCCGCGGCGCAGCGGGCCGGGAAAATTGTTTTTGTCGCGCCCGGGAAAGCTTTGGCACAATTTGCCGATGACAGCATACGCCCCCTACCCGTCCGGCCGGCCGCGCCGCCTGCGCCGCGACAGCTTCACGCGCAACCTGGTGCGCGAAAACGCGCTCAGCGCCCATGACCTGATTTACCCGGTGTTTGTCACAGAGGGCAGCAAGCGGCGCGAGCCGGTCGCGTCCATGCCCGGCGTGGAGCGTCTGAGCCTGGACCTGCTGCTGCCGGTAGCCGAGCAATGCGTGCAACTCGGCATTCCGGTGATGGCGCTGTTTCCGGTGATTGACGGCTCGCTGAAAACCTTTGACGGCAAGGAAGCGCTCAACCCCGACGGCCTGGTGCCGCGGGTGGTCCGCGAGCTGAAAAAGCGCTTTCCCGAACTCGGCGTGATGACCGATGTGGCGCTGGATCCCTTCACCAGCCACGGCCAGGACGGCTTGCCCGACGAAGCGGGCTACATCCTCAATGACGAAACCATAGAACTGCTGGTCGGGCAGGCCCTGGTGCAGGCCGAAGCCGGCGTGGACATCGTGGCGCCCAGCGACATGATGGACGGCAGGATAGGTGCGATCCGCTCGGCGCTGGAATCGCGCAAACTGATCCACACCCGCATCATGGCCTACAGCGCCAAGTACGCCAGCGCGTTTTACGGCCCGTTTCGCGACGCGGTCGGCTCCTCCGGCAACCTCGGCAAGGCCGACAAAAAGGTCTACCAGATGGACCCGGGCAACAGCGACGAAGCCCTGCGCGAGGTGGCCATGGACATTGCCGAGGGCGCCGACATGGTCATGGTCAAGCCGGGCATGCCTTACCTGGATGTGGTGCGCCGGGTCAAGGACGAATTCGGCGTGCCGACCTTTGCCTACCAGGTCAGTGGCGAGTACGCGATGCTCAAGGCCGCGGCCCAGAACGGCTGGCTGGACCACGACGCGGTGATGATGGAAAGCCTGCTGGCCTTCAAGCGCGCCGGGGCTGATGGCGTGCTGACCTACTTTGCCATGGCGGCAGCGCGCTTGCTACAAAAAACATAGCTGTATGCGCCCGCCAGAAAAGGGCCACCGGCACACTTGACCCTCAACCGGACAGACACCGTGCAAATTGTTGAATTCACCGCAGACAGCTTGCGTTTTTCCGATGCCCTGCCGGCGCAGGCACCGTCGAATGGGTTTGTGTGGTTGTTTCTTGACCGCGACGAATTCGAAGTCCACGAGGCCTTGCTGCAGCAGGCCTCGCAGCAACTGGGCGGCTCCACCCTGCTGGACCTGCACAACCAGGACTTGCGCAACCCGGCCCATCCTTCGCACTACGACTACACATCCATCTACGACCTGATCATCTTCCGGCGGCTGGCCACGCAGGTTGAAACCCGGGCCGAGGTTGAACACGAGACGGCGGTCCAGGCCTACCACGGCCAGAGCGGCCAGCCGCGCGCCAAACCGCGCGGCGGCCTGCCCGCCTTCAACCGCATCAGTTCCAGGGCTGTGGGTTTTGTTGTGTTCGACCGGCTGCTGATCAGCGTGCACCCGCGCGGCTGCTACACCGCCAAAAGTTTCATCCAGCGCTCGCTGACCGACGCCAAGTTCAGCGTGGACAGCGCCTCCGCGCGAAGCCGCATCCCCTCCAGCCCGGCCGACCTGGTGCTGCGCATGGTCAACACCATGGTGGACAGCTACCTCGACGTGCGCAAGGAACTCACCACTCAGCTCGAACACTGGCAGGCCGAGCTGCTCAAGCCCGATTCCCGGTTCATCAACTGGAGCTCGCTGATGGGCGCGCGCAGCCAGCTGCATGTGCTGGAAGACCTGTGCGACGAGCAGCACGACGCCATGCAGGAGTGGCTTGATTCATTGCGCGAGCAGCCGATGTCGTCCTTTGCAGCCGATGAGCAGCTGGCGAAAACGCGGCGCGACCAGATGGTGGCGCGGGCGCGCGATGTGATTGAGCATATCCAGCGCGTGGTGCATCACGCGCGCCGGCTGGAACAATCCGCCGAAACGGTGGTGCAGATTCACTTCAGTGCGCAGAGCAACCGCACCAACAGCATCATGCGCACGCTCACTGCGCTCACAGCGATCTTTCTGCCGCTGAACCTGATCACCGGCTTTTTCGGCATGAACTTCGAGTTCCTGCCGCTGATCCACACCCGCACCGGCTTCTGGTGGGTGTTTGGTTTCATGATTCTGCTGGTGGTCGTCGTGGTGACGGTGTTCTGGCGCAAGCAGTACCTGGCCAGAACTGCGCGGTAAGGTCCAGGGCCTGTTAACGCTATTTTTGCAAATGCGAACGGGATGAAAATAGCGTTAACAGGCCCTAAACAAAAGGCGGTGCCAGCTTTTCGGCAGCCAGCACGCGCTGCACCGCTGGCCGGGCCAGCATGCGCTGCAAGTAAGGCCCCAGGTGCGGACGCGTACGCGCCGCAGGCGAGCTGAAGTTGCGTGTCCAGCGGCACAGGGTGAACACATAAGCGTCGAGCACGCTGTAGTCCCCGCCGCCAAACCAGGGGCCACCGTGACGCGCCAGCTCTGCGTCGAGCTGGTCCAGCAGGCCGGCAATTCTGGCCTCGGCCTGCGCCTTGACCTCGGCGGTACCCGACGCGTTGCCCGGGGCCACCATGCGCTCCGGATAGAAGTAAACAATCAGCGTGGTTTGCAGCGTGTTGGTCAGCCACATCAGCCATTTGTAGAAGTGCGCACGCTCTGCGCTTCCCACAGGTGGCGCCAGTTTTGCTTCGGGATGGGTGTCGCACAGATGCAGGCAAATCGCCGCGGTTTCGTACAGCACCAGATCACCATCAACCAGCACCGGGATGAGACCGTTCGGATTGAGCTTCAGATAGTCCGGTGATTTGTGCGCGTTGTGCGTGCGGTCCACCAGCACACGCTGGTAGGGCTTGCCGATTTCTTCGAGCACGATGTGCGGCACCATGGCCGCCGTGCTCGGAAAATAGTGCAGCTGAATCACGGTGCCTTGATACCAAAGAGGCTGGCGCCGTTGTCCCAGCCAATTTTGCGCGCCACATCGGGTGGCAGGTCGCCCAGCCAGGCGCGGTAACCCTTCATGAGCTCGTCGTAATACTGCCAGCGCTGGTTGACCCAGGTGTCGGAACCGATCATGAAACGGCCCGGGTATTTGAGCAGCAGCGCGCGCCACTCGGGGCACAAACGTGGGCCCCCACGCTCCCGCACTGCGTGTCGTTCGCTGCCCCCCGAGGGGGCGTGCCCGCCTTGGGGCGGCCCGGCGCCGGGCAAGCCTTCGCCACAGGTCAGACCGGGCCGGTACGACAACTCGCCCATGAGCGTCGGGTAACGCGCGAACAGCGCGTCCACCCGCGCGGCCGACGCGCCACCTATGCCTGTGTGGGCCCAGATCAGCCGCGCTTTGGGTGCATGCGCCATCAGCAGGTCGATGGCCACGTCGTCCACATGCGAGAGGATGGCCAGGTTGTTTTTCTCGGCAAACTGCATGAGTTTTTTGGCGACCGGCCCGTTGGCATTGGCGCTGTCGTACAGATGGAACTCGCCAATGCCCTTGTAAGGCCCCGCCTGGGCGCCGGTGACGCCGCGCGCAAACTCGGCCTGCACCATCTCGTAAATGGTTTCGTCGCGAAACCAGTTGTCGTAGTCGGCGCGGTTGCGGTACAGGCGGATGAAAGGCACCACCGTCACCCCCGCCTGCCGCGTCTCGGGCATGGCAGCCAGTGCTTTGGTCCCGTCGTTGGGCCGCGAGTTGGCAATGATGGCCTTGACGCCGCTGCGCTGCATGCGGGCCAGCACATCGGCCGGCGTGTGGGGTCCGGTCCGTCCATCCCACGCTTCCTCGTTGTAATGCAGATGCGCATCAAACAGGGGGCCGGCGTAGTCGGCCGCTGCAGCCCAGGGCGAAAGCACTATTAAAACAATAGCGAACTTTGTCCGCCACGCAAGGGCCAGACAGCGAAAAAGCTCAAGGCGCCGGGTCCACATGGGTCACGCCAGCTTGTCGGCAAAAAAGTCCAGCGTGCGCTGCCTGGCCAGGGTGGCTGCAGCTTCGTTCCAGGAGCCGCGCTGGTCGCAGTTGAAGCCGTGGTTGGCCTCGTAGACAAACACCTGCACGCCCGGCTGGGCTTTCTTGAAAGCCTCCACACTGTCCATCGGAATCCAGTGGTCCTTGTCGCCAAAGTGAACCATCACCGGGCAGGCCGGTTGGCGCGCAGGCTCCTCGCCCACCGTCATGCCACCACCGTAGTAGGGCGCAGCCGCAGACAGGCCGGACAGCGTGCGGGCAGAGCGCCAGGCCAGCAGCCCGCCCCAGCAATAACCGACGATGCCGACCTTGCCGCCGGTGGTTTGCGCGCCGTGGTTGATGGCCGCCTGAATGTCCTGCAACACGCCGGGCGCGGGCAAGGCTTCGGCGGCAGCCTTGAGCGCCATGCCGGCATTCATGTCGGCCTCGGTATAACCCAGCTCCACGCCGGACTGCACGCGGTGAAAGGTCGACGGTGCAACCGCCAGATAACCTGCTGCCGCATAGCCATCGGCCACCGCGCGGATGTGCGAGTTGACGCCAAAAATTTCCTGCAGCACAACGACAGCCGCCTTCGGTTTGCCCGCCGGTTCGGCCACATAGGCCGGAAAAACAAAACCGTCCGCAGATTTGAGATCGATGAATTTGCCCATGATGGAACTTCCTTGTGAGGTTGATAAAAATCAGACGGCGAGTTTTTTCGCCAGCAGGTCGAGCCGGTCCTGGCCCCAGAATATTTCTCCGCCAACAACGTAGCTCGGCGCGCCAAACACGCCGGCATCCAGGGCCTGCTGCGTGTGGGCTTCGTACAGTTGCTGCACTTCGGGGCTGCGCGACTGCTCCAGAAGCGAGGCCTGCAGACCACACTCCTGCAGGATGCCGGCCAGCGCATGGTCGTCGGCAATGTTGCGCTGCTGCACCCACACCGCCTCAAAGATGGCGCCGCACAGACGCAGGGACACCTCGCTGCCCTGCTGCTGGTCCACCAGCGTGATCAGGCGCGCGGCCGGGTCGCCGCCGACCGGGAAATAAGTGGGCTGCACATTCAGCGGCATGCCCAGATGCTGGCTGAAACGCTGCAACTCCACCAGACGGTAGGCCTGGCGCTGAGGCGCGCGCTGGCCCAGCGGCAGGCCACCGGAGGCCGGGAAAATCTTGCCGAAGTCCACCGGCAACACCCGCACACTGGCGCCTGCCTGCCGGGCTATTTGCACAAAGCGCTGATGCCCCAGGTAAGTCCATGGACTTTGCGGCGTGAAGTAATAGTCGATGCTGGTGTTCAAGGGTGTCTCCGGTTCCAACCGCTGCGGCGGTGCTGTACATTGATTGGCCACCCCGGTTTGTAGCCGGAATTGCTTTATTTTGCTGGAGGCAGGGTTTGTCCAAAGTCATGTTGATCACTGGCGGCTCGCGCGGCATAGGCGCGGCCACTGCCTTGCTGGCCGCCCGCGCAGGTTATGCCGTCGCGGTCAACTACAGCGCGAACTCGCTGGCCGCTGACGAGGTGGTACGCCAGATACGTCAGGACGGCGGCCAGGGCATCACCGTGCAGGCCGATGTGGCGCAGGAGGACCAGGTGCTGGCGATGTTTGAAAAAGTCGACGCCAAATTTGGCCGGCTGACGGCGCTGGTCAACAACGCCGGCATCGTCGATCAGACCGCCCGCGTCGACAGCATGAGTGTTGCGCGCCTCAAGCGCATGTTGGACATCAATGTCATCGGCACCATGGTCTGCGCGCGTGAAGCGGTCAAGCGCATGAGCACCCGTTACGGCGGGAGCGGCGGCGGCATCGTCAACCTCTCCAGCGTCGCTGCGCGGCTGGGCGCGCCGGGCCAGTATGTGGATTACGCGGCGTCCAAGGGCGCGGTGGACACCTTTACCGTGGGCCTGGCCAAAGAAGTGGCCAGCGAAGGCATTCGTGTCAACGCGGTGCGCCCCGGCATCATAGAAACAGAGATCCACGCCTCGGGTGGCCTGCCCGACCGCGCGCGCGACATGGCGCCGCAGGTGCCCATGCAACGCGCAGGCAGCGCCGAAGAAGTGGCGCGCAGCATTGTGTGGCTGCTCAGTGACGAGGCCAGCTATTGCACCGGCGCCTTTCTGGACGTGACCGGGGGCCGGTGATGAATGGCATGGTTTGGTCTGTCATCCCGGACTTGATCCGGAATCCATGTCTCATCAACCACCGCTGGTCATTCGCAGCATGGATTGCGGATCAAGTCCGCAATGACAAACAAAGATAAGAGAAGGTAAACAGTGGATTTCAAACCCCTTGTCACCCTGCTGGCCATCGTCAACCCGCTGGCCATCGTGCCGTTTTTCATTCACTACACCCGCGATTTCTCCAAGGCGCAGAAGCGGCGCACCATCATCACCGCCTCATTCAGCGCTTTTCTGGTGATCGCCACCAGCGCGCTGCTGGGCCTGCAAATCCTGGACTTTTTCAGCATCTCGCTGGCGAGCTTTCAGGTGGGCGGGGGCATGCTGCTATTGATCAGCTCGATGAACATGCTCAACGCCCAGCCGGCAGAAGCCAAGACCCAGACGCACGAGCTGGAGGACGGCGCCGCCAAAGCCGCGATGGGCGCCAGCATCGCCGTGGTGCCGCTGACCATTCCGCTGCTGACCGGCCCGGCCACCATGTCCACGGTGGTGATTTACGCCGAGAAAGCCCAGGACCTGTTTCAGCTCGGCACGCTGGTCGCGTACGGCGTGGTGATCGGCCTGGCCACCGCGCTATGTTTTTCGCTGGCCGACCCGATTGCGCGCGTGCTGGGCAAAACCGGCATCAATGTGATGACCCGCCTCATGGGCCTGATCCTGGCCGCGCTGGCTGTCGAGGTGATGGCCGACGGCCTGCAGAAGCTGTTTCCCGTTTTGGGCCGGGTCTTGTAAGACAAAACGGCCTACTGCCCTCGCGTGACAAGGAGTATTAGCTATGTATTTGATAGCAAAATAAGCTGGCCATCATCAACCATGCCGGTGCTGGTGGTGCGCGTCCGGCACATGCGGGTGAGCGTGAACCTGCGCTTCGTGATGATGCAGATGACTGTGCAAGCCTTCCGGCATGGGACTGTGCGTGTGCTGGTGGTGGCCATCGGCATGGCTGTGTGCGTGTTCATGGTCCTGCGCAGCATGTTCGTGCGTATGCCCGTGTGACTCCATCAGATGCAGCAACACACCGCCCAGCATGAGCAGGCCACCGGCGCCCATCCATGCGCTGACCGAACGGTCGCCCAGAACCAGCGCCAGCAAGGCGCCAATGAAGGGTGCAAAAGCAAAGACAGAACCGGTGCGCGCCGCGCCAAACGCGCGTTGCGCCAGCAGGTAAAAGCGCAGGCTCAGGCCGTAGCCGGTCGCGCCCACGGCCAGCAAACCAAGCGCGGCACGCCAGCCGGGGGCAGGTTCTGAAAAACCCAGGGCCAGCACGGCCGTCACCGATGCACCCAGCGCGGCCTTGACCATCACCACCTGACCGGGGTCACGCTCTGCCAGTGCACGCGACAAGGTGTTGTCGATGCCCCAGGCGGCCGTGGCCAGCAGCACCGCCAGCATGCCCGCCATCTGGGAGCTGCCAAGTCGTCCCTGGCCGAGAATCAGCACCACGCCGCCTGCCAGCAGCAGGCCCATGGCGGCCCAGACGCGGGCGTCCATGGTTTCGCGGTACAGACGCCAGGCCAGCAAAGCGGTGAACACGGCTTCCAGGGTCAGCATCAAGGAGGCGCTGGCACCGCTGGTGCGCTGCAGGCCCCAGGCCAGCGCCACAGGGCCCAGCACCGCGCCCAATGCCACCACAGCCAGCAGGCGCGGCAAATCGCTGCGCCGCAGCCGTGCCTCGCGCGTGGCGCTGCGTCTGAGCAAAGCCCCCGCCACGGCCGCGCCCGCATACAGCAGGGCCGCCGTGCCAAACGCGCCCATGCCGGCGCCGAAGTACTGAACCAGTGGCGTACTGACGCCAAACAGCGTGGCTGCCAGCAGCGCCAGCAAGCCACCGCGCAGGGCCGGTGATGTCATGACAAACCTTTCACTTGCCGGTGAAGTTGGCTGCGATGAAGTTGCCCGGCACAGTGAAGAACAGGTACAGCGTCTCCTTTTCCTTGTCCTTCGTTGCGGCGTTGGCAAATGTCACTTTCCATTCTTTGCCTTTCTTGCCGTCAACCAGCTCCGCCTTGCTCTGTTTGACGTTTTTCCAGGTGGGATCGATTTTTCCACCGGCTGCCAGCGCGTCCTTGCGCTGGACTGCGCAGGCGAGCACGGTGGCCTCCGCGGCGGCCTTGCTGCCATGGAAGTGGCAACTGCCGCCCGGCGACGCAAGAGCAGGGGAAGAAGAAAAGGTGAATGCGGCCATGCAGGCCAGCGTGGTGATGATGTGTTTCATGAATTCTCCGTTTTGATAAATTGAAAACCGGGTAAAAGTCAAAGCTTGTCGCGGCTCGGATCGGCCGCCTTCTCGACATCCATGTCCTCATGGGCGTGTTTGTGCTCCTGGCGGGGAAACGCAAAGCTGTCAGGGTCCGCGCTGTGCTGGTAACCATGCAACTGCATCAGCAGCAGCAAAACGCCGGCCCAGACCAGGGCGAGATTGGCCGCATAGCCAAAACGCCTGAATGAAGGCCGCTTGCGCCAGATGGCCAGCGCCCCCAGCATCACCACCAGGGCGAGAATCTGGCCAATTTCCACGCCGACATTGAAGCTCAAAATGCGCCCCAGGATGGCCAGCTTGTCGTCACCCAATGGCAACTGCTGCAAACGCGTGGACAGTCCGAAGCCATGCAACAGCCCAAATCCGAAAACCACGGCGAGCAGATTGGGTGACTTCATGTCGAAGTACTTCTGAAAGCCTCCGTTGTTGTCGAAGCCTTTGTAGATCACGCTGATGGCGATGGCGGCGTCCACCAAATAGAAATTCCAGGTGATCTGCAAATAGGTGGCAAGAATCAGCGTGATGCAGTGACCCAGCGTGAACGCCGTCACAAATTTGGCAACGTCCTTGAACCCGGTAAGGAAAAAAACCACGCCCAGCAGAAACAGCAGATGGTCGTAGCCGGTCACCATGTGGGTAGCGCCCAGCATGACGTACATCAGGTAGCCGCCGTCCAGCATGCGCTGCTGGTCTGTCTCGGAAATGCCGTGAGCCAAAGCCAGCAGCGGTGCACCCAGAATGAGCGCCGCCGCAAGTCCCGCCAATAAACGTTTTCGCATAAGAGAGCTTTCAAATCCAGAAGGTCAAGAGGGACGGTGAATGGAGAACACGCCACTCAAGGCGTCAGCGATGGAGAAACACCGCAGCGGCCTGTGGCCGTACCGCGGCAGGATTCAAGGCAGGCTCCTGTCCATCATCGTGGTTGCTTGTGCGGGCATCGCGATCATCCGGGTCACGGCGACGCTTTTCATCGCCGTGGTCACCCAGGATTGATACACGCCAGCGTGCGGACGGGATCAGGTTGCCGCTTGAGGAGGCCTCAGGGGCCGTGGCAAATCGGGCGCGAGGTGCACAGAGGCAGCAAGCGGGACCGGCGCGGCGGGGCGCAGCGCCGACACCTCACGCCAGCCTGCGGTCACTGGCGCGCCGGAGGGGGTCATGTTTTCTGCATGCATGTGCTGCACGTTCCCGTCCGCATCATCCGCGTGCTGTGTGCCGTCTTCGTGGTGGTGGTGATCCGCTTCCTGCCAGTGCAGCAAGACATGGCCGGGGGCTTCGGCACTTTCCAGGGCCGCAGCAAAACCGACCGCCGCCAAGGCCTGCCAGCAGACAGACAGCAGAAGCAGGAGGGTGAGCGCCTTGCGGATCATGGATCCATTTTACCGGGACGCGTCCGGCCAATCAGCCACAAACTGTTACCTCGACCGGGGGAAAAATTGGCACACCCATGCATCGCCCACAAAGGACTATTGTTTTTGCATCAACCGGACCACCTGGTTGCTGGTGTTGCGCAAGCGCCTGGCCAGCTGCTGGATGATTTTCACCATGAGTTTGGCGCCAACGCCGGGGTGCTGGCGGATCAGCTGGCCAATGGCGGCGCGGGTCAGGACGGCGGCCTCCACCGTATCGATCGCGGTGCAGGTGGCGTAACGCAGGTCACGGTCGAACATGGACATCTCGCCCATGGCCGCGCCCTCCTTGATGACCGCCAGGCGCGAGATGGTGTCTTCGTCATCCGGCGCGTCCTCACCCGGCGGGGTGGACTTGGTCACATCCACCGTACCGCTGAGCACCAGCAACATCCAGTCGCCCTTGTCGCCTTCGCTGATCAGCACCTGGCCGGCTTTGGCGCGAATGACAAACATGGCCGCTCCGAAAATGTCGAGCTCTTCCGGCGTGAAGTCTTCAAGCAGGGCCGAGTGCTGCAGCAGTTCGGGCCCGCGCCCGGACATCTTCTCGCAGCTGCCCAGCACCTCCAGGCCCGCCTTTTCCAGTTGCGCCAAAAGCTCGGGCGTCTGGCCCGCGGCGCTCAGGGAACCTGTTGCAGCCACTGGCTGATCTCTTCAATGGCCGCATCGGTGGCGGCGGTCAGCGCAACGACGCCGCCGGCCGCATTGCCCGTGGGCGCGGGGCGCGAGACAGCGATGTTGCGCTGCGCCAGCAGTTTTTCGCCGGACGGCGTGGTCTCGACCAGCGTGGCGCGCAGGCGGATCAGGCCAACGCTGCTGGAAGGCGACTCAAACAGGTGGCTGAACTCTTCCAGTTCAAGCTGCAGCACCCGGGGCAACACACCCTGGTTGGCGCCGCGGTTCAGGGCCGGGCCTTCACCGGCGTTGAGCACCGGACGGCTGCGGCTGAGCGTCTCGCGCAGGCGCTGGCGCACCAGTTGCGCGGGCGGCATGCTCCAGCGAGCCTGGGAGTAGGGCTGCAATTGCTGGGCGTTGGCATAGGCCAGGCGGTAAAGAACGGACTGATTGTCCAGCACGCCGCCATGGGTGGAGATGTCGGCCAGGGCCAGCGGCGGCTGGGCCGCTTGCCGGGTTGTGGCCTGCGCACTGACCGGGCCGGGGCCGAAGTCGTACATGGCGGCGCGCACCGGCTTGTCGGGCAACGCAGAACATGCACCCAGCAGCAAGGTGGCCGCAACTATCAAGCAAAAATGCCAGTTTGCCCTTTCGGAGCGGGAAGAGTTTGCTATATATTTGATAGTAATTGGGCAAGCATTCATTTGTTTCCTCCTGGTGCAGCAAAGCCGGCTTCGCCGGGGCCGGGCGTCGGCGAACCGTTGCCAAAAATCAGGGACTGCGGGTTGTCGCCCACCGTGTTGACGGTGCGCCTGAGCTGGCGCATGGTGCGTGTGGTTTCCTCGGCCACCTCGCCCAGGCGT
>JAKFXR010000019.1 GCA_021731285.1 Polaromonas sp.
AGTGGGTCGGCTGGCGGTGGGGGCCAGTTCGGGCCCGCCGATCAGGGGGGCGGCAACACCGGACATGCAGATGCTGCTGCAACCAGGGGGGGAATTCACGACGAAACCCGGATGCAGACCGGCACCTCTCCCCTGGCACGCGCAAAGATGCGGGCGCAGGGGGTGATGGGGCATCTCAAGCGCCTGTTGTCTGACAATTCCGTGGATTTCGACGCCACCCAGGTTCATCGGCCTTCGCCGCAACTGGCTCAGGCCTTGTCGCCGGGCCGGGCCGAAGCCAGCGTCGGCGCGGACGGCTTTGAGGGAACGACCGTTGACACGCCTGATCAGGTGTACGGCATGGTGCATGTGGAGCAGGCTGCCAGCGCCCTGCGGCAGCGTACCAGTGACCTCAAGCGTGTGGCATCCACTTCCAGCGAAAAGGCCACCATAGAAATTGTGGCCTTGATGTTTCAGAGCATTCTGGCCGAAGACCGCATTCCTCCTGCTGTGCGGGTTTGGTTCGCCCGCTTGCAGATGCCGGTGCTGCGGGTGGCGATTGCCGAGCCCGAATTTTTTGGCTCCCTGCAGCATCCCGCACGGCGTTTGATTGACCGCATGGGTTCCTGCGTGTTGGGTTTCGATGCGACGGTCACTGGCGGCGCGCTGGAAATCGAAATCAAGCGCGTGGTCCAGGTGATTGAGCAGTACCCCGAGACGGGGCGGCGCGTCTTCCAGCTCGTGTATGACGAGTTCACAAAGTTCCTTTCCCGCTTCCTGTCGGAGCAGGGCAGCGCTGCCCGTGTGGTCACAGTGGCGCAGCAGCTTGAGCAAAAAGAGACTTTGGTAATTCAGTACACCATTGAGATGCGTAATTTGCTCAATGACATGCCTGTGCGTGAAGAGATTCGCGAATTCCTCTTCAAGATATGGGCCGAGGTGCTGGCCATTGCCGGCATGAAAAACGGCGCCCAGCACAAGGACACCATCATCCTCAAGCAGGCCGCGGCTGACCTTGTCTGGGCGGCCAGCGCAAAGCCGAACCGCAACGACCGGGCGCGCGTGATTGCTGACCTGCCCAAGTTGCTCCATCTGCTGCGACTGGGCATGTCCATGCTGGGCATGACGCTGCCGGTGCAGGACCAGCACCTGAAGATCATCAGTGACACGCTGGCCGATGCCTTCATGTCCAAAACCGATGCAATCTCGCTCGAACGCATCGAGGAGATGTCCAAGCGGCTTGCCAACCTGGAAGATTACCTGTCGGACGAGGATGTGGGTGACCTGCCTCTGGACACGGAAAACCTCGTCATGATGATCGGTATCGATGCCTCGGATATCGAAGTCATTGCTGACGGCGGTAGTCAGCCGAGCGAAGCCATGATCGCCTGGGCCAACGAGCTGCAACTTGGCGCCTGGTTCAGCCTGGACCATAACGGAAAGGTCAGCCAGGTGCAGTTTGCCTGGCGCAGCGCCCGCAAGCAGCTGCATCTTTTTGCATCTACCGATGGACGCAACTTCCTGATTCAGGCGCGCCGCCTTGCGGCCTATCTGCAGGCCGGTTTGCTGGTGCCCAACGAAGAAGAAGCGCTCACCGTGCGCGCCACCCGTGATGCGCTGGCCAAACTCGACGCCAATCCCGAACGTTTGTTGGGCTAAACCACCTCTTTACCAGCCGGGGCCGCGGAACCGGCTTTGCCGGGCCGCAGGCGCAGCGGCCCCCTCGGGGGGCAGAGAGCTACACGCTAGTAGAGCGAACGTGGGGGCCAGTCAATGAGCCAGGCGGAAATCCGCGTCGTCGCAAAGTTCGTCCAGAACCAGGGCGTCCGGCTCTTCGCCAAAACTCCAGTAGACCATCAGCACGATGATCTTCAGGTCATCCAGCGCCAGCGGATCACCGGGGGCAGCCATGGCGCGGTCAACGACGATTTCGCGCATGTGCGGAGGCAGTACACCGGCGGATTCGAGAAAACTCACAAATCCAAGAGTTTGCGCGCCAAGGTGTTGTTGCTCCGCGACTGAGTAAACGCGCAAACTGCCTGCGGATTGCTGCACAAACCCATGAGGCAATGGGAGGTCGGGCTCCGCCGCGTCTGAGGGCGATGAGGCAGGCAGGCCGATCTGCGTGTTTTGGGCCGCAATGTTGAGACCGTTGAGCCAGACCAGCGCGGCCTGGATTTCTTCAGCTTCGAATCCGACGGCGGTGAGTTTGCGGCTGAGCTGATGCAATTCCGGACATGCGTCGCCTTGCCAGTAATTTTCGTAAACGTACACCAAGACTTCAAACATGGGTCCAATATAACGCAGATAAAAGCCCGAGCTGCAGCCGCCTTCGATTTCCCCCAGGTGTCTGGCGGGCAGCCTCCCGGGCCTGCCAAGATCTGGTGGCCTTCAGCCTGCTGCCGTGCGCTGAAACAGGCCACCGGGGAGCCGGGCGACTTCGCCGGCCATCTCAAGAGCGAGCAATTGCGATTGCAATTGAGCTGTTGAAAGCCCGGTACGGGCCTGCAGCGCATCCAGGCTGACGGGGTCGAACCCCAGGGCGGTAAGCAGCGGCGGCTCGATACCCTCCCCGATGTCAGCAGCGGTCGCCGGACTGCTGGCTGCGCTGCCGGGCACCTTGAGCTCTTCCAGCACATCCTGGGCGGATTCAACCAGCTTCGCGCCCTGTTTGATCAGCGCGTGGCAACCCCGCGACTGGGGTGAGTGGATGGAGCCGGGAATGGCAAAGACGTCCTTGCCTTGCTCGGCTGCCAGACGCGCCGTGATCAGGGACCCCGATTGGAGCGCAGCTTCGATCACCAGTGTGCCTTGTGCCAAACCCGAAATGATGCGGTTGCGCTTGGGAAAGTTGGCCGTGAGTGGCGGGGTGCCCAAAGGGAATTCGCTGATGATCAGGCCTTGGCTGGCGATGCGGTGGGCCAGGTCCAGATGCTGTTTGGGATACACCCGGTCCAGGCCGGTGCCGACAACGGCGATGGTCACGCCGCCGCCGGCCAGTGCGCCCTCATGTGCCGCGCCATCCACGCCGAGTGCCAGCCCTGACACCACACACAGCCCCGCCTCGCCAAAAGCCCTGGCAAACGCCCGCGCATTGGCGGCACCCTGTGGTGTGGGGTTGCGGCTGCCGACGATGGCCAGGCACGATGCTTTGTTTTCAATAGCGGCCTGGGTCTGGGGGGTAAGGGCCCCCATCATGTAGAGCATGGTGGGCGGGTCTTCGATGTCGAGAAGCGCAGCCGGGTAAGCCGCATCGCCCAATGGCACCACCCGGCGATTGTCGGCGCCGTGCAGCCATGCCAGCGTCGTTTGCAACAGGGCTTCCAGGGATTCCGGCTCGGTCAGCAGGGCATCGGCAAGTCGCTCCGATCCCAGCTGCTTCAGTGCGGCAGGGCTTTGTTCAAAGACGGCTTGCGCCGACCCCCAGGCCGCCAGCAGCTTGCGCGCGCCGAGGTTGCCGATGCCGGGTGTCAGGCACAGGCGCAGCCAGGCACGTAGTTCAGCAGCTTCCACGGCGGCGTCCCAGGCGTGGGCGTTCAATATTTAATTGGGGTTGGCGAAGCGATCGCCCACTTTCACGCCATCGTCCACCTGGAGAACCAGGGCGTAGGACAACTTTTCAAAGGTGCGAAAAACAATGAGCAAGCCATTGCGCTCATTGGGCAGCCGGATTTGTGTTCTGGGTGAATCGGTGCGGTCGGTCACCACGGCGCCGCTTTGGAAAATGGCCATCACGTGGCCCCGCTCCAGGCCATCCCTGCTACCGCGGTTAAGCACCACCACCTGGTTGCCCGCGGCAAATCGCACCGCGCTGCCGTAAATGGACACCACCTGTCCTTCGATCGGCTTGCTCGGTGCGTGGGGAACATAGCTCAGCAGCTCACGCGGTGGCTCCGGCACCAGCCGGTCCCCCACCCGCATTTCCTCCTTGGAGACAACGATGGTGATGGTGGCTGGCACGTTCTCACTGGAAACCTTGCCGTCCTTGTCTTTGATGCTGACCACGGATTCGCCCTGCGTCAGCTCGGCCTTGCCGACAAACTGCGCTTCGTAGCCAAGGATTTCGCCGGTGCTTGGGTCTTTCAGTGGGGTGGCACTGCGGAAAACGCGGTAATCGATGGGTTCGCCCCGGGCATCGCTCAGGGGTTTGCCGCCTTCCTTGCTGGAATAGGCGCCCCGGGCATAGGCTTTGTCGCCGCGGCTGAGCAGGACCCGACCTTCCTGGGTAGCCACAATGCGCGGCGCCAGGGCGAAGGCGGCTTCCTCGACGATCAGCGCTTCGGCCAGAAAAGGCTCGATGGTTTGAGGCGACAGCGTCGGAACCGCCGCGTCAGACAGCGACTCGTAACGTGTGCGGGGCGACACCCGGACCGTGTCTCCCGGTTGACCTGCCAGGCCGGACTGACGTGTACGCAAGGTGGCACGGCCATTGGATTTGTCGAGGTAGAGCTGCTGCCCCGGGTAAATGCGATGGGGGTTGCGGATGTCGTCCAGATTCATGCCCCACAACTCTGGCCAGCGCCAGGGGCTCTTGAGAAAGATGCCGGAGATGGCCCAAAGCGTGTCGCCGCGCTTGACGGTGTATTCGTCCGGGGCGTTGGGCGCCAGGTCGGTCAACGGAACGCCCGTCTGGGCTACCTGGCTGGCCGTAGCCCTCTGATTGGGGGTGATCGGAAAATTCTGCGCCTGCAAACCGGCGGTGAGGCTCATCAAGGCGATGGCAAGGGTAATTTGACTGAAACGACCTGAAATTGTTTGCATCTTGAGGCCCTTGGGGCTGGCACGGGTGTGTTGCCGGATGGCCCTCCCCCGTGTTTTATCTTGATAAATCACTAGCGATTTTGTACTTAAGCCCTTGATTAGGCAACGAATATGCGATTTCGCCACAGCGCGAATGCTGAAAAATGGCGAAAATTAGCGAAAATAGCGACACCCGATTGCCTGCTTCATGACCCAACTGACTATTCTCCGATACCCCGACCCGCGTTTGCACACGGTGGCCAAGCCCGTGGCTGAGGTAGACGCGCGCGTCCGCTCGCTCGCCGACGCCATGCTCAAGACCATGTATGAAGCCGAAGGCATTGGCCTGGCCGCCACCCAGGTCAACGTGCACGAGCGGCTGGTGGTGATCGACGTGAGTGAGGGCCGCGACCAGCCGCTGGTGTTGATCAACCCGGAGATCGTTTGGACCAGCCCCGAAAAGCAGGTGAACGACGAGGGCTGCCTGTCGGTACCCGGGGTGTACGACGGGGTGGAGCGCGCGAGTGCCGTGCGGGTGCAGGCGCTGGACCTCAAGGGCGAGCAACAGACGCACAGTGCCGAAGGCCTTCTGGCTGTATGCATCCAGCACGAGATGGATCATTTGATGGGCAAGGTATTTGTTGAATACCTTTCGCCGCTCAAGCGCAACCGCATCAAGACCAAGATGATCAAGCAGAGGAAGTAGCCCCCACGGTCGCTCGCTGCGCGTAGCTTCCTGCCCCCCCGAGGGGCCGCTGCGCCTGCGGTCTGGCGAAGCCAGTCCCGTGGCCCTGGCTGGTATGAGATAAACCCCCCGGCCTGTTCGTTTCCCCATCCGGTCCTGGGCGAAAATCCTCAGATGCGCATTATTTTTGCCGGTACTCCCGAATTCGCCCGTGTGGCCCTTGCGCACCTTCACGCCGCAGGCTTTGACATCCCCCTGGTACTGACGCAACCCGACCGCCCCGCGGGCCGAGGCATGAAGTTGCAGGCGTCTCCCGTCAAACAGTTTGCGCTGGAAAAAAACATCGCAGTGGCCCAACCTCAGGGCCTGCGACTGGACGGCAAGTTCGCTCCAGACGCCGCCGCCGCGCGCGATGCGATTGCGGCGGCGCGAGCAGACGTCATGGTGGTGGCCGCCTATGGGCTGATCCTGCCGCAATGGGTCCTGGACAGCGCCCGGCTGGGATGCCTGAACATTCACGCTTCGCTGTTGCCGCGCTGGCGCGGCGCAGCGCCTATTCACCGCGCCATCGAAGCCGGTGACGCGGAAACCGGCATCACCGTGATGCAGATGGATGCAGGGCTGGACACCGGTGACATGCTGCTGACCGAAAAGCTCGCCATTGCCCCGTTGGACACCACGGCCAGCCTGCATGACCGCCTGGCCGTGCTCGGTGGCCGGCTGGTGGTGGAGGCACTGGAACTGGCCGCCTGTGGTGGCCTCAAGCCCGTCAGGCAGCCGGACTCTGGCATCACCTATGCCCACAAGATTGAAAAACACGAAGCGGTCATCAACTGGTCGCAGGGCGCGGAGGCGATCGCCCGCCGGATTCGCGCGTTCAACCCGTTTCCGGTGGCAGTGAGTGCCCTGGGGGAGTCGACCCTCAAGTTCTGGACCGCCAGTGCGCTGGCCAGCAGCGGCCCTCCTGATGACGCTGCCGTCCCGGGCCAGATTCTGGCGGTCAGTGATCAGGGCGTGGACATCGCCACCGGTGAGGGCATTCTTCGCGCCACACGTTTGCAAAAACCTGGCGGCAAGCCGCTGGCTGTGGCGGACTTTGTACGTGGTTTCACCTTGAAGCCCGGGATGATTTTTTCGAAATGACGCAGTTGCAGGGAAGAATGTTTTGATCGCTTCGTTGTTCCGGCATGCGGAGTTCCACCGCGGCGCACGCGACATGGTGCCGGTGGCGCCGGGTATCGCAGCCTGGGGTCTGATGACCGGCGTGGCAATGGTCAAGTCGGGCATGAGCCTGTTTGAGGCCACGCTGATGGCTGTCGTGGTTTTTGCCGGAAGCTCACAGCTTGCGGCGGTGCCACTGATCGTTGCAGGCGCGCCGATGTGGGTCATTTTGGCGACCGCTTTCTGCGTCAACTTGCGCTTTGTCGTGTTCAGCGCTCACTTGCGTCCGTATTTCATGCACCAACGCCTGTTGCGGCGGCTGGCCAGCGGGTATTTCACAGCTGACTTGAGCTACGTGCTGTTCACCCAGCGCTATCCGCAGCCTGCGGACAAAGCCGATGCGCAGGCCCTGCTTGCGCAAGAGGCTTATCTGGCGGGCAACTGCGCCGTCAATTGGGGAAGCTGGGTGGGCGCCAGCCTGTTGGGCATTGCCCTGGCCAATGCGATTCCACCGCACTGGGGTCTGGGGTTTGCGGGCATCCTGGCCTTGCTGGGCATTTTGTGTTCCCTGGCCAATACCCGCATGCGTCTCGTGTCGGCGGGGATAGCCGGGGCGGCTGCCGTGGCTGCTTTTGCACTGCCGCTCAAGCTCAACATTCTGGTGGCGATCGCCGCGGCAGTCGCGGTTTGCATGCTGCTTGAAAAACCACCCGCGCCCGCGGTGCCGGGCGGAGCTGCGCCATGAACACGACCGATCTCTGGACGGTGGCCACCATCATCGGGCTGGCTGTGGTGACGGTGCTTGCGCGCTCATTTTTCTTTATCTCCACCCGACCCTGGACTTTGCCGCAGTGGGCGCAACGCGGCTTGCACTACGCGCCCATCGCTGCGCTGGCCGGCGTGATTGTTCCGGAGATCGTGATGACCCAGGGCCACCTGGTCAGCACCTGGCAGGACGCCCGGATTTTTGCCGCCATCGCTGGCGCCGCCTGGTTTTTCTGGCGCAAAGGTGTGCTCGGCACCATCATTGCAGGCATGGCGGTCTACCTGCCGCTGCACGTCGGGCTGAATTGGTGAGATGGCCCCCACGGTCGCTCACTGCGTGTAGCTCCCGAGGCCTTGCAGGCCGCGGCTCGCGAGACGCTTCGCCTCTGTCGCCTGTCCAAACCTGCTCAAGCAGGTTTGGAGCTGCAGGCTCCAGCCCCTTGGGGAGCGCTGCGCCTGCGGCCCGGCAAAGCCGGTTCCGCCGCCCCGGCTTGATCAAGAGAGGCCGCACCGCTACTCACCCCGCACCTACAATTTGTTGTTTGCGCATTCGACCTCAACTTTCCATTTGCGAGCCTCATGAAATTCATCCGTTTCTCCGATCTCTGTGCGCAGGGCCAAGTCACAGGCCGGCGCGTGTTCATTCGCGCTGACCTCAATGTGCCGCAGGACGACGCCGGCAACATCACCGAAGACACCCGCATCCGCGCGTCGATACCCTGCATCCAGATGGCGCTCGACGCGGGTGCGGCTGTCATGGTGACCTCGCACCTTGGCCGACCCACAGAAGGCGCGTTCAAGCCCGGGGACTCGCTGGCACCGGTGGCCCGGCGCCTGGGCGAACTGATGCAGCGTGAGGTGCTGCTGAAGTCCGGCTGGGTCGACGGCGTGGCGGTGCAGCCCGGCGATCTGGTGCTGCTGGAAAACTGCCGCGTCAACAAGGGCGAGAAGAAAAACGATGAAGCCCTGGCCCGCAAGATGGCGGCGCTGTGCGATATCTTTGTGCACGATGCGTTTGGAACCGCGCACCGCGCAGAAGCCTCCACCTACGGCATCGCCCAGTTTGCCAAAGTGGCCTGCGCCGGCCCTTTGCTGGCTGCGGAGATGGATGCCATTTCCAAAGCGCTTGCCAATCCGAAGCGTCCGCTCGTTGCCATTGTGGCGGGCAGCAAAGTGTCCACCAAGCTGACCATCCTCAAAGCGCTGGCCGGCAAAGTTGACCAGCTCATCGTCGGGGGAGGCATTGCCAACACCTTCATGCTGGCCAACGGCCTGCCCATTGGCAAAAGCCTGGCCGAGCGTGAATTGCTCGACGAGGCCAGAGCGGTGATTGATGCGATGAAAGTACGCGGCGCCGAAGTGCCTATTCCCACCGATGTGGTCACCGCCAAAACCTTCAGCGCCGATGCGACGGCCAGCGTGAAGGCGGCAGCAGACGTGCAGGAGGACGACCTGATTCTGGACATCGGGCCGCAGACGGCCGAAAAACTCGCCACGCAGTTGATGTCTGCCGGCACCATCGTCTGGAATGGACCGGTGGGTGTGTTCGAGTTTGCTGCTTTCGAAGGCGGCACCCGGGCGATTGCCCAGGCGATTGCCGCCAGCAGCGCCTTCAGCATCGCTGGCGGCGGCGACACCCTGGCCGCAATTGCCAAATACGGCATCGAAAACGACGTGGGCTACATTTCCACCGGCGGCGGCGCCTTCCTGGAGGTGCTGGAAGGCAAAACCCTGCCAGCCTTCGAGATCCTGCAGCAGCGTTCAGAGGGTTAGGCTGCTCTGTTTTTGATAGCTGTTTGGGCCCGCGGTACAAGGGCAGGATGCTGATTTTTCATGTCATCGGTGCGAGCTTGCCTGATGCGCCGTCCGCAACAGGCTGGTGGGCCGTCCGGAAAAATCTGTCCAGCAGTGGCGCGTGAAGTCATACAGCTTGCAGGCGCGCGCGGTCTCGAAGTACCAGCGCCAGGAAAAACGCTGGATCACGATGCGGTCCGGCAACAATTCCTCCAGCATCTTCTGCGCCTGCCTGAGCTTGTACAGCGGGATGCTCATGTCCACGTGGTGGGCGGTGTGCTCCATGATGTGGTGCAGCACCGCGCCGATTTGCAGCGGAAAGGTCAGGTGCACGGTGGTTGAGACAAACGGCTGGGCGCGCTGCCAGGCGGCGCGGTCGTCGTGCCAGGACACCTTCACGTGGGTGTGGTGGCCGTAGATCACAAAGCCCATCATGTTGAACCAGAAAAACAGCGGCAGGGCAAAGCCGGTCAGCAGGAGCAGCGCGACCGACTTGCCACTGACCAGCGCCACGGTCACCAGAGCTGCGACCCAGGCGGCGGCAAACGCCGTCACGAGCAGGCGGTCCCAGGTAAATGCAGCGCGGTAGGTATTGCCCAGACTTGACGGTTTGGGCAGCATCATCTTTTTCCACCAGATCTCGATCATGTAATACAGCCCAGGCCCCCAGCCGCTGCGATAGATGCGCTGCATCAGGCGGGCAAGCGGTGACAGGGCGTCGAACTCCTGCTGTGTCAGCGGCGCCCACACAAAATCCACCCCTTTGAGATTGGTAAACCCGTGGTGCACCATGTTGTGGCCCACGTCCCACAAGCTGTAGGCTGTCAATGAAGGCAGGAAGGCAATACGCGCCAGCCATTTGTTGAGCTTGCGATGTGGGGTCAAACTCTGGTGGCAGCCGTCGTGGCCGATAACGAAGAGGCGCCCTGTCACAAAACCCGCGCCCAGCCCGCACAGCACTGCGAGCCATGGCGAATCCAGCAGCGCTGCGCCACTCAGTAGCGCAGCCAGCAACGCGTAGTCAAAGCCCAGCAGTGCAAGGGCGCGCCAGGTGCTGCGCTGAGCCAGCGGCAGCAACCACGAGCGAATGACTTTGCGGTGCGGCAGGGCGGCGTCTGCGGGCAGGGGCTGGGGAAGCAGGGAGCGGGACACGGGTATTTCGGGCTGCGGCGTCATGGTTAACCAGGCGAGGAAGTGGATGGGTTGGCTGGCACCGCAAGGCACTGCGCGGGGGTGCAAACCGGCTTTCCGATCCTAGAAGGCCAGAGCAATGGCGACCATGACGAGGATCAAAACATGTGCATACAGGGCCAACAACGGCTGGCCGCCAGGCACTGGAAAGCACCGGTAACCGCTCTGTAACTTTTCCGTGTGAAAATACGAAACTAAATTACAGGAGACAGAAATGAAGATGCAGCGTCGCGGCACCAAAATTGTTGCCACCCTTGGCCCCGCCTCCAGCGATCCGGCTTTGCTGGAGCAGATGATTCGCGCGGGCGTCAACTGCGTGCGCTTGAACTTCAGCCACGGTACGGCGCAGGACCACATTGACCGTGCCAGGCTGGTACGCGAGGCTGCCCAGCGGGCCGGCCGCGAGGTCGCCATCATGGCTGACCTGCAGGGTCCCAAAATCCGGGTTGGCAAATTTGCCGAGGGCAAGGTCACGCTCGAAAGCGGCGCCAAATTTGTGCTCGATGCGTCGCGCACCGAGCCGGGCGACATCAACGGCGTGGGCCTGGACTACAAAGAGCTGCCACGCGACGTGAAGGCCGGCGACACCCTGCTTCTCAATGACGGTCTGATCGTCATGACGGTCAATGCCGTCAAGGGTGAGGCCGTTCATGCCACCGTCAAAGTGGGCGGGGTCCTGTCCAACAACAAGGGCATCAACAAGCAGGGCGGCGGCCTGACAGCGCCGGCCCTGACCGCCAAGGACATGGAAGACATCCGCACCGCGATGAGCTTTCAGGCCGACTATGTGGCCGTCAGCTTTCCGCAAAACGCCAGCGACATGGAAATGGCGCGACAACTGTGCAATGTGGCAGGCGCCGAGTACCGCCACAAGCCGGGACTGATCGCCAAGATCGAACGCGCGGAGGCGATTCCGAACCTCGAGGCCATTTGCCGCGCCAGCGACGGCATCATGGTGGCGCGCGGTGACTTGGCGATCGAGGTCGGCAATGCCGCCGTGCCGGCCCTGCAAAAACGCATGATCCGCATGGCCCGTGAACTCGACAAGGTGGTCATCACCGCGACCCACATGATGGAGTCCATGATCACCAACCCGGTGCCGACGCGTGCCGAGGTCAGCGACGTTGCCAACGCGGTACTTGACGGCACAGACGCCGTGATGACCTCCGCCGAAACTGCCGCAGGCCGTTATCCGCTGGAGACCATTGTCGAGATGGCCAACATTTGCGCCGAGGCCGAAAAAGCCGAAGACGTGAAACTGGACGCCGACTTCACGGGCATGACTTTCGCGCGCATCGACCAGTCCATCGCCATGGGTGCGCTGTTCACCGCCTACCATCTCGGCTGCAAGGCCATCGTCGCCCTGACCGACTCGGGATCGACCGCTTTGTGGATGAGCAGGCACCGCATCCATATCCCCATTTACGCGCTCACGCCCAAGCTGTCGACACAGCGCAAGATGGCTTTGTACCGCAATGTGCGGCCCTTGCTGATGGACCAGAGCGTCGAGCGCGACATGGCGCTTGGGGAAGCCGAAGCCCACCTGAAAAAACGCGGCATTGTGCAAAGCGGCGATATCTACGCCATCACCTGCGGCGAACCCATGGGCGCACCCGGCGGCACGAACATGCTCAAGATCTGCCGGGCTGCCTGACCGGTTGACAAAATCGGGGCTTTGCCCTTTGGCAACGGGGAAACTTTGCTATAAAATAAATAGCAAATAGTGGCTCGCCTCCGGATCGGCAGGCGCCTGATGGCCGGATTTGAATCTGCGGGCCCGCGGACAGCGTAGTCTTGAGATGATGATTCAACAAAACATCCTCTCCCGCCGCAGCAGTCTGGCCCTCGCGGTACTTGGTGGCGTGGGCTTTCTTTCGGGTTGTTCGGCCGCTGGCGCCATCAATGCCCTGGTCCCCAGTGACAGCTACACGCTGCGGCCTGCGGTGGCTTACGGTGCAGATCCCCGCCAGCAACTTGACGTGTATCTGCCGCTTGCGCGGGCGCAGCCGGGCCCGGTGGTGGTTTTCTTCTACGGCGGCAGCTGGACCACCGGCGAGCGAGCCACCTACAAATTCGTGGGCGAAGCCCTGGCCTCTCGCGGTATTGCCGTGGTGGTTGCAGATTATCGTTTGAGTCCACAGGTGAGATACCCGGTGTTTCTGCAGGACAGTGCTCTCGCCGTGCGCTGGACGTTTGACCACCTGATTGACCTGGGGGGCGACCCGCGACAGGTGTTTGTCATGGGCCACAGCGCGGGGGCCTACAACGCCGCCATGCTGGCACTGGATGCGCGATGGCTGGCTGGCGCAGGCTTGAAGCCGGCCCGGCTGGCAGGCTGGATCGGTCTGGCCGGTCCTTACGATTTTCTGCCCATCGTCAATCCTGATGCACGTGTGGCTTTTGAATGGCCAGTCACGCCCGCAGATTCGCAGCCGCTGGTTCATGCTTCCGCTGCGTCGCCGCCCGCCTTGCTGCTGGCGGCCCGCTCGGACACGCTGGTCAACCCGGTGCGCAACTCAGAGGCGATGGCCCGCAAACTCAAAGCGGCCGGGGTTGCGGTGGGCCTGGAGTTTTACGAGGGCGTCAGCCATGTGACCCTGGTGGCAGCGATGGCCCGCCCGCTGCGTGGCCTCGCGCCGGTGCTCGATCGCATCGAGCGCTTTGTCCGGCGTCCGCAGGACACGGGTGCGGACCCAGGTATTCATGGTGATGGACTACAGGCCCCGGGCAAGGGCAGCGGGTAAAATGGCAACAGTTACCAACCAGTTACCACTTTTCCGGGGATTTTTATGGCACTCGTTTCCATGCGCGAGCTGCTGGACCATGCAGCCGTCAACGGCTATGGCATTCCAGCTTTCAACGTCAACAACCTGGAGCAGGTCCAGGCCGTGATGGAAGCCGCCAAGGAAACCGGCGCTCCGGTGATCCTGCAGGCCAGCGCCGGCGCCCGTAAATATGCGGGTGAGGCTTTTATCAAGCATTTGATCCAGGCCGCCATCGAGATGTATCCCCAGATACCGCTCGTCATGCACCAGGACCACGGACAGAACCCCGATGTGTGCCAGGGCGCCATCAATCTCGGTTTTTCATCGGTGATGATGGACGGATCGCTGGAAGGTGACGGCAAGACCATTGCCAGCTACGAGTACAACATTGATGTGACGAAAAAAGTCGCACAGCTCGCACACAAGGTCGGCGTCACGGTCGAGGGTGAGCTTGGCTGCCTGGGCTCGCTGGAGACCATGAAGGGCGACAAGGAAGACGGCCACGGCACCGACGCGACCATGACCCGTGAGCAATTGCTGACCGACCCCGAGCAGGCCGCCGACTTCGTCAGGCAAACCCAGATCGATGCACTGGCCATTGCCATTGGCACCAGCCATGGCGCCTACAAGTTCACCCGCAAACCCACGGGGGATATCCTGGCCATTGACCGCATCAAGGAAATCCATCGCCGCATTCCCGGCACGCATCTGGTGATGCACGGCTCATCATCCGTGCCGCAGGACTTGCTGGCGATCATTCGCCAGTACGGCGGCAACATGAAGGAAACCTACGGCGTACCCGTGGAGGAGATCCAGGAAGCCATCAAGCACGGTGTGCGCAAGATCAACATCGACACCGACATCCGCCTGGCCATGACGGCCGCCGTGCGCAAGTTTCTGGCGGAGAACCCCGAAAAGTTTGACGCCCGCGAATGGCTCAAACCGGCACGCGAAGCCGCCAAGGCGATCTGCAAGCAGCGCTACATCGAGTTCGGCTGCGAAGGCCAGGGCAGCAAGATCAAGGGTGAAAGCCTCTCGGTGGTTGCCGCCCGGTACGCCAAGGGCGAACTCGCGCAAGTCGTTCACTGACCCCCGTTTAGCGATAATTGAAAGCCCGCAGGCAGCTCGTACTGAGTTGCGCGGGCTTTTCCTGATTTGGCAAGCACCCCATGACTTCCGCACTCCATACCTCAGCCCTCACCTCCCTGCCCCTGCTCGCGCGCGGCAAGGTTCGCGACAACTATGCCGTTGGCAAGGACCGGCTGCTCATGGTGGCCAGCGACCGGCTCAGCGCCTTTGACGTGATCATGGGAGAGCCTATCCCCGGCAAGGGGGTGCTGCTGACGCAAATGGCCTTGTTCTGGTTTGACAGGCTTGGAGCGATTTGCCCCAACCACCTCACCGGTGAGGCTCCGGAGAGCGTGGTGACTGCGGCTGAAATACCGCAGGTCAGGGATCGCTCCATGCTGGTCCGGCGCCTCAAGCCCCTGCCGGTCGAGGCCGTTGTACGCGGCTACCTGGCTGGCAGCGGCTGGAAGGAGTACCAGGAGAGCCAGTCGGTTTGCGGCGTGCCGCTGCCCGCCGGTTTGAAAAACGCAAGCAAGCTGCCCCAGCCGATTTTCACGCCGGCAGCCAAGGCGGCTGTTGGCGAGCATGACGAAAACATCAGTTACGCCCAGATGGAAAAAGTGGTCGGGCCGGAGCTGGCCGCGCAGATCAAGGACATCAGCATCCGCATCTATGAAACCGCCGCAGCTTTTGCGCTGACCAAGGGCATCATCATTGCAGACACCAAGTTCGAGTTTGGACTCGATGAGCAGGGCGTTTTGACCTTGATGGACGAGGTGCTGACGCCGGACTCCTCGCGCTACTGGCCGGTAGAGGGCTACGAGCAGGCCTTTGCTGAGGGCAGCAACCCGCCCAGCTACGACAAGCAGTTTGTGCGCGACTGGCTGGAGCAGACGCGGATCAACGGCAAGCCCTGGGACAAGACACCGCCCGCGCCGCAGGTGCCGCAGGACGTGATTGAAAAAACCGCTGCCAAATACCGGGAAGCGCTGACGCGGCTGATGGCCTGAGCTTCCCGCCGGACCTGGCGGATCCTTGGTTTAAAATACTCGCAACCCAAGGAGCGTTGCAGCGAAACCCCGTTTCGTCAGGCTTGGGTGACAGCAGTGCCAACGGCCTGCCTTTGCAACGGCGCTCACCTTTGATGCCAGAGGTGAGTGAATGTCCGCAATCCAGGTTCCCCCCATGAAGTTGTCCGGCCTTGAGCCGGTTGCCATTGACGCAGGCAGTCTGTTTGTCAACATTGGCGAGCGTACCAATGTGACCGGCTCCAAAGCCTTTGCCCGCATGATTCTCAACGGCGAGTATGAGCAGGCCCTCGTGGTGGCGCGCCAGCAGGTGGAAAACGGCGCCCAGATCATCGACATCAACATGGACGAGGCCATGCTGGACAGCCAGGCTGCCATGGTGCGTTTCCTGAATCTGATCGCCAGCGAGCCCGACATCGCGCGTGTGCCCATCATGATCGACAGCTCCAAATGGAGCGTGATCGAGGCCGGCTTGCGCTGCATCCAGGGAAAGGGCATCGTCAACTCGATCTCGATGAAGGAGGGGCTGGAACCCTTCAAACACCAGGCGAAACTGCTCAAGCGTTATGGCGCCGCAGCCGTGGTCATGGCCTTCGACGAAAAAGGCCAGGCAGACACCTATGAACGCAAGATCGAGATCTGCGAGCGCGCCTACCGTGTGCTGGTCGACGAACTGGACTTTCCGCCTGAAGACATCATTTTCGATCCGAACATTTTTGCGATCGCCACCGGCATCGAAGAGCACAACAACTACGCGGTGGATTTCATCAATGCCACCCGCTGGATCAAGCAGAACCTGCCCGGCGCCAAGGTGTCGGGCGGCGTGTCCAACGTGAGTTTTTCCTTCCGTGGCAACGACCCGGTGCGCGAGGCGATTCACACCGTGTTTCTCTACCACGCGATCCAGGCCGGCATGGACATGGGCATCGTCAACGCCGGAATGGTCGGTGTGTACGACGACCTCGAGCCGACCTTGCGCGAACGCGTCGAAGACGTGGTGTTGAATCGCACGCCGGTCTACAAGGACGGTGAAGAACAGCTGAGCCCGGGCGAGCGCCTGATCGAAGTCGCCGAGACCGCGAAGAGTGGTGCCAAAGACGACAGCAAACGCAATGAGTGGCGCGCGCTGCCGGTGCGCCAGCGCCTGTCGCATGCGCTGGTGCACGGCATGAACGAGTTCATCACCGAAGACACCGAAGAGGTGTACCAGGCCATCCTGGCCGACGGCGGCCGGCCCCTGCATGTGATCGAAGGCCCGTTGATGGACGGCATGAATGTGGTGGGAGACCTGTTTGGCCAGGGCAAGATGTTTTTGCCGCAGGTGGTGAAAAGCGCGAGGGTCATGAAGCAGGCCGTGGCGCATTTGCTGCCTTACATCGAGGCCGAAAAACTCCAGATGGAAGCCGCTGGCGGCGACGTCAAGACCAAGGGAAAGATCATCATTGCCACCGTCAAGGGTGACGTGCATGACATCGGCAAGAACATCGTGACCGTGGTTCTGCAATGCAACAACTTCGACGTGGTCAACATGGGCGTGATGGTGCCCTGCCATGAAATCCTGGCGCGCGCCAAGGTGGAAGGCGCAGACATCGTTGGTCTGTCCGGCCTGATCACGCCCAGCCTCGAAGAGATGCAGTACGTGGCCGGCGAGATGCAGAAGGACGACCATTTCCGCATCAAAAAGATTCCGCTGATGATAGGCGGCGCGACCACCAGCCGCGTGCATACCGCAGTCAAGATTTCGCCCCACTACGAAGGCCCGGTGGTGTATGTGCCCGATGCATCGCGCAGCGTCAGCGTTGCGCAAAGCCTGCTGTCTGACCAGGCTGCCAAATATATCGAGGAGCTCAACAGCGACTATGAAAAGGTGCGTACCCAGCACGCCAACAAGAAGCAGGTACCGATGTGGCCGCTGGCCAAGGCGCGCGCCAATGCAACAAGGATCGACTGGGCCGGCTACACGCCTCCCGTGCCCAAGTTCATCGGACGCCGGGTGTTCAAGAATTTTGATCTGGCCGAGCTTGCCAGCTACATCGACTGGGGCCCGTTTTTCCAGACCTGGGACCTGGCGGGTCCTTTTCCAGCCATCCTGAAAGACGAGGTGGTGGGTACGGAAGCGGTGCGCGTTTACGCCGATGCCCAGCGCATGCTCAAGCGCCTGGTGGAGGGCCGCTGGCTCACCGCCAGTGGCGTGATTGGTTTGTATCCGGCCAACAGCGTTGGCGACGACATCGAAATCTACACCGACGAGACCCGCAGCCAGGTCGCGATGACCTGGTATGGCCTGCGCCAGCAGGCTGAAAAGACAGCGCTTGATGGAGTGATGCGGCCCAGCCGGTGCCTGGCTGATTTTGTGGCCCCCAGGGCATTGAAGATACCGGATTACATCGGACTGTTTGCCGTCACTGCCGGCCTGGGCGCCGAGAAGAAGGAAAAATACTTCAACGACGACCATGATGACTACTCCTCCATCATGCTCAAGGCGCTTGCAGATCGCCTGGCTGAGGCTTTTGCTGAAGCCATGCACAAACGTGTGCGCCAGGATTTGTGGGGCTATTCAGCCAGCGAGGCGCTGAGCCCCGAGGACATGATTGCCGAGAAGTACCGGGGCATCCGGCCCGCGCCCGGCTACCCGGCCTGCCCCGACCACAGCGTCAAGCAGGAGATGTTCGAGCTGTTGCAGGCCGCGGACATCGGCATGGCCTTGACCAGCAGCCTGGCGATGACCCCAGCGGCCAGCGTGAGTGGCTTTTACCTGAGCCATCCTGACAGCGTTTACTTCAACGTGGGCAAGATCGGTGACGACCAGTTGCAGGACCTGGCCAAACGGCGCGGCGCCAAGGCCGAGGAGTTGCAGCGGCTGCTGGCGCCGAATCTGTAAGCGCTGCACATTTGAGTTTGAAGAGAAAATAACCAACCCCAAGGATGCCCATGACTTCACTCCATCGCGGCTTGCGTTTTCTGGCGCTGGGCCTGGCCGCCGGGCTGTTCCAGATGACCTGCCATGCACAGCCGGCCAGTGCCGCCTCGACTCAACTTGCCATGGAGGTGCCCGTGGCCGACGTTCACATGCATCTCTACCCCGGTTTGACGCCCGAGGAATTGTTGGCGCTGATGGATAGAAACAAGGTGCGCTGGGGAGGCGCTGTGGGGCCCATCGTGCCGGGGATCGACGGTGACGCCTTCGCAAAAACGCTTGGTGAGCGTTACATCCCGGCGGGCGCCCAGCCTGAATATGCTGCTATGTATTTTCGTGGCGGTGTTTCGGAAATGGAGGATGCGCAGCAGCCCGCTTTCAAGCAGCTCGTGGAAAAACTCCAGACGGACTTTGAGCAGAAAAAGATTCGTGGCCTCGGCGAGCTGATTCTGAACAACCGCAATTCGCATCCCGAGCCGCGCTTCCGTCGCAAGGCGCAGCTGGATGCGCCAACCTTCCTCGCACTGTTCGAACTGGCGTCAATGCATGCCGGGTTTGTGCAGATTCACCTTGAAGACGACAGCGACAGCATCAAGGGACTGGAGAACCTCATCAAAATCAATCCCGCGGTGCCGGTCATCCTGTCGCATTGCATGGCCAGGGCGTCGGCCTCGACCGCGCGGGCATTGCTTGAAAAACACCCTAACCTGTACTGCGAGACATCGGCGCGTTCGTCAGTTCTTCTTTGGCACCCGAATGTCAGCGGCTATCAAATCCACGATCAAAATTCGGTGAATTCGTCCTGGCTGGCCTTGATCGAAGCCATGCCGGATCGCTTCATGGTCGGCAGCGATGTGACCAGCAAGGCGGTGTCGTACGACAGCGTGATTTCCACTGTCAGGACGGGTTTGCTGGCGAAACTCAGTGAAGGCACGCTCAGGAAGGTCGCTTACGAAAATGCGCAGCGCGTACTGAAGCTGGGACCCCTCGCACCCTGACAAGCGCAACGCCGGCAAGTTGAGGAGTCCAGCCTGCAGGCTTTACCCGGCGTTTGCATGGCCTTGCCAGGGGTTTACAAAAAAACACCGCGCCTTGCACTGCCCTGTTTACCTTCCAATGGCGGCGCGCGTTAAAGGCATGTGCTGAGACAGTCCCCGGAAGGCCATGCCGCAAGCGCCGGGATTTTTAAGGAGAATGAAATGAACACGTCCACCGACAACCTTCAGCCCGGCCAGCAGGCCGCATCTTCGGGCAGCAAGCCCTTGTGGGCCGCAGTCGGCATTCTGGGTGTTGCCGTCCTTGCCATGGGCGGCACCATGATTTACCAGCAGCGTGCGACTGCGCCGGTTGTTGCCTCAGCACCCCAACAGGTCCCCCCCCGGCCTGGCGAACTGTCTTCGTCAATCAATGCTGCCGATGACCTGGCTGAAAAACCTGCAGCAGCGCCCGCCAAACCGGCACCGGTGCCCGCCCAGAAGGTGGCCAAGCCGGTGCCCAAACCAGCTCCCGCCCCCGCCCATACCGGCGTATCGCCGGCTCCTGCA
>JAKFXR010000126.1 GCA_021731285.1 Polaromonas sp.
TTCCCTCGGGCAACTTCGGCAATGTCTGCGCCGGCCATGTGGCGCGCATGATGGGGCTGCCGATCGCGCAACTGGTGGTCGCGACCAACGAGAACGATGTGCTCGACGAGTTTTTCCGCACCGGCGTGTACCGCGTGCGCGCCAGCGCCGACACGCACGAGACCTCCAGCCCGTCGATGGACATTTCCAAGGCCTCGAACTTCGAGCGCTTTGTGTTCGACCTGCTCGGGCGTGATGCGGCGCGTGTCGCCGACCTGTTCGGCGCGCGGCTGTCCACGCAGGGCCGCTTCGACCTGAGCGGCGACACGACCTTCCAGTCGGCCGCCCGGCACTATGGCTTTGCCAGCGGCAAAAGCACCCACGCCGACAGGCTGCAGACGATTCGCGACACCTTTGCGCGTTTCGGCACCATGATCGACACCCACACCGCGGACGGCCTGAAAGTCGCGCGCGAACACCTGCTGGCCGGCGTGCCCATGATCGTGCTGGAGACGGCTTTGCCGATCAAGTTTTCCGCCACCATCGAGGAGGCGCTGGGCCAGCTGCCGCCGCGGCCCGCCCGGTTTGAAGGCATCGAGGCCTTGCCCAAACGTGTGCAGCTGATGCCGGCCGATGCGGCCGCGGTGAAGGCCTACATCGCCAGTCATGTGGGCTGAATTGGCCTCCAGCCCTTTAAGCGTGGGCGCAGGTAGCTATGGTATTGGTAGCAAATCAGGATCGGCCAAAGACAGTTTATGAACGTTGTTGCATTTGCCGGCTATTCCGGTTCGGGCAAGACCACCCTGGTGGAAAGCCTGATTCCTGCGCTCAAGCTGCGCGGCCTGCGGGTCTCGGTCGTCAAACATGCCCACCACAGCTTCGACATCGACCAGCCCGGCAAGGACACGTACCGCCACCGGCAGGCCGGGGCTTTCGAGGTGGTCGTGGCCTCGGACAACCGGCTGGCGCTGATCCGCGAGTTCGAGCAGCCGAGGGTGCTCTCGGTGCACCACCTGATCGCCGAACTGTACGAAGGCGTGGACTGGGTGCTGGTGGAAGGTTTCAAAAGCAGCGACCTGCTCAAGGTCGAGGTCTGGCGCGCCGACTCGGGCAAACCGGTGCGTTACCCGGACGACGATTTTGTGGTCGCGATTGCCACCGACTCGCCGGATCGGCTGCCGCAAGCCACCCTCAGGCCGGTGCTGGATTTGAACGACGCCGATGCCGTCGCGAACTGGTTGATCGAGAATCATGAACGCTTTGTCTACTGTGCCGAGTTGTATGCATGAACGCTTCCGCCTCCACCTCCACTTCCCCCGCTGCCAAACCTGCCACGCGCCCGCCGCTTAAGGCCCTCGACGAGGCGCTGGCCGAGCTGCTGGGCCGCGCCACGCCGCTGGCGGGCAGCGACACCGTGTCCACCTTCGACGCCGACGGCCGGGTGCTGGCCGAAGAGGTGGTTTCGGCGCTGCAGGTGCCGCCTGAAGACAACAGCGCCATGGACGGTTATGCCGTGCGTGCCGCCGAGCTGGCCGACGAGGGGGTGGTGCTGCGCGTGTCGCAGCGAATTGCGGCCGGCAGCAGCGGCAGCGCGCTGGAGCCTGGCACGGTCGCCCGCATTTTTACCGGCGCGCCGATTCCGGCCGGCGCCGATGCGGTGGTGATGCAGGAAGACTGCGAGCCGCTTGCGGACCGTGAAGGGTATGTCAGCGTCCGGCAGCTTCCCAAGCCCGGCCAGTGGATACGCCGCGCCGGTGAAGATGTCACGCGCGGTGCCACGGTGCTCTCAAAAGGTGAGCGACTAACGCCCGCAGCGCTTGGGCTGGCGGCCAGTATTGGCATGGACCGGCTGCAGGTGGCGCGGCGCCCGCGGGTGGCGCTATTTTCCACCGGCGACGAACTGGTGATGCCCGGCGAGGTGGCGCCTGCACAGATGCGTCCCGGCGCCATCTACAACTCCAACCGTTTCTTTCTGCGCGCCTTGCTGCTGCGCCTGGGCTGCGAGGTCAGCGACCTGGGCATCGTGCCGGACCAGCGTGACGCCACGCTGGACGCGCTGCGTAGCGCCAGCCAGGCGCATGACCTGATCCTGACCAGCGGCGGGGTGTCCGTGGGCGAGGAAGACCACATCAAGCCGGCGGTGCAGCAGCTCGGCTCGCTCGATCTCTGGCAGATAGCCATGAAGCCGGGCAAGCCCTTTGCCTATGGCCGGGTCGGTGCGGCGCACTTCATGGGACTGCCGGGCAACCCGGTCTCCAGCTTCCTGACCTTTCTGCTGCTGGTGCGGCCCTTCCTGCTCAGGCTCCAGGGTGTGTCTGACGTCGCTCCCAAATCAATAGCGGCTACCGCCCATTTCACATGGTCCCGGGCCGACAAACGCCGTGAATTCCTGCGGGTGCGGCGCAATGCCGCCGGCGGGCTGGACCTGTTTCCCAACCAGAGTTCGGGCGTGCTCACGTCGGCCGTCTGGGGTGACGGCGTGGTGGACAACCCGCCGGGGCAGCGCATTGCGCATGGCGACACGGTGCAGTTCATCGCTTTTTCAGAGTGGCTCGCATGAAAATCACTGTCCGGTATTTTGCGTCTGTGCGTGAGGCCGTCGGGCAGGGCGTTGAGCAGGTGCACACCTCCGCCGACAGTCTGGCGGCGCTGCGTGACGAGTTGATCGCGCGCGGCCCGGCTTATGCCGAAGCGCTGGCACGCGGCCGGTCGGTGCGCATGGCCCTGAACCAGGTCATGGTGGATGAGTCGGCAACCTTGGCAGACGGCTCGGAAGTGGCTTTTTTTCCGCCGGTGACGGGGGGCTGACATGGCGGCGCGGGTAAGCATCCAGACGGCAGATTTCAATCTTTCTCAGGAAGTGGAGCAGCTGCGGGCGGGTGACAAACGCGTAGGCGCCGTGTGCACCTTTACAGGCACGGTGCGTGACCGCAATGACGGCTTGTCCGTCAGCAGCATGGAGCTGGAGCATTACCCCGGCATGACCGAGAAAGCCATCGAGGCCATGATTGACGAGGCCATGGTGCGCTTCGATATTTTCGGTGCCCGCGTGATCCACCGCATTGGTGTGCTGCAGCCACTGGACCAGGTGGTCATGGTGGCGGTGACTTCTGCGCATCGGGGGACAAGTTTCCAGGCCTGCGAGTTTTTGATGGATTACCTCAAAACCCAGGCGCCGTTCTGGAAGAAAGAGCAGACGCCAGAGGGTGCGCGCTGGGTTGATGCACGGGTCAGCGACGATGCTGCACTGGCCAGGTGGGGCATTCAGGCCAGCAACGGCTGAACCGTGCCGGCCAAGGCTGGCGGGGCTTCAGGCCGGCTGGCCGGTTTTCTGGCCCGGTGGCACAAAGGCCGCCCGCGCGTCTCCCTCCAGCCCCGAAGTCAGCGCCTGCAGCAGTTCCACCAGCTGTTCCTGTTGCGCGCTGTTCAGTGGGCCCATCAGACGGTCATAGGCGAGCTCGGCCGGTTCCTGCGCCTGCTTCAGCAGAGCCAGTCCGACCCCTGACAGTGAAATCGACAAATTTCGTCGGCTGGCCGGGGCCGGTGAACGCTCAATCAAACCCCGTGTTTCCAGTCCGCGCAGCACGCGCAGCACCGTCACCTTGTCAAAACCCAGGGCGCGCGCCAGGCTGGACTGATCCAGCCCCGGGCTGGCCCGCAATACGCTCAGCACGCCAAACTGTGCCGGCGTCAGCCCGACGCTGCGGCATTCGTCCTCGAAAATAGCAGCCGATATCTGATGTGCCCGGCGTAGCAGGAAGCCGGGGCGGGCGTAAAGTTCGGCGAGATCGTTGGGCATTGGTTCGGTCACCATGTAGCGCGCCTGTAGCGCGTTGGGAGGGTATCCTGGATGCGGAGCACCCCGGGTACCTGCATCAGGGTGTATGCGGGGAATTTTATTCTGGCGTGTCCCGGTGCGAGGTGTTCCAGATTTTCTCCCAGGGCGTCATGGGCTTGAGGTTCTGCTCCAGCCAATCCAGCAGCATACGGACCCGCGGTAACTCGATACGGTTGGTGGGCACAAGTGCCTTGAGCCAGACATCGGGCACCTCAAAGGGCTGAAGAATCTCTACCAGCTGACCGGCTTGTATGGCTGGAGCGGCCAAATAGTCGGCAAGCACCGCAATGCCGCTTCCGGAAATAGCCGCCTGACAGATTGCTGCGCCGTCGTTCGTGCGTAATTTGGGGCGCACATCGATGCCAATCAAACCCTGTTGGCTCTGGAACTCCCACCTGGCGCCCGAGGTAGTGAATACCAGGCAATCATGATCTAGCAAATCCCCCGGATGTTGTGGTGTGCCCTTGCGTTCAAGATAAGCCGGTGCGGCACACAAACGGCGCTTCATCAGGCACAAGGGTCTGTCCTGAACCCGTCCATAAAGCTCAGGGAGCGCTCCGATCGCAATATCAAAACCTTCCTCAATCGGGTTGACGGAGCGATCTGCTAAAACAATATCCATGCTGATCATGGGCTGGCTTCGCAGAAAGTCGTTGAGGATGTCGCTGAGGTACAGAACGCCCAAGGTGGTCGGTACCTTCACCCGGATATGGCCCTCCAGCTCTCCACTGGCGCGTGCCATGCCGGCCAATGCGTCATCGACTTGCCGGACCAGTTCCCTGACGGTGGGCAGATAGCGGTCTCCTACATCGGTCAAAGTCAGTCTGCGCGTGGAACGCGTGAAAAGCGGGGCCCGAATGCGCCATTCCAACTGGTCAATTCGCTTGGAAATGACGGATGGCACGATACCCAATTGGCGGGCAGCACCAGAAAAGCTGCCGGCATCGGCGGTCGCAACAAATGCCTTGAGATTAGACAGGGTGTCCATGATTTATCTCGATTTGGAAAAGGTTTATTCTAAAAACAGCGTATTGTCATGCAATTTGAAGTTAATTAATATGACTCTTCCCCAAAGCAGCTACAAAGAAAGAAATCGCGTGTCATGAGCCCATCCGATAAAAACACTGCCCATCATCCCAAGAGCGCGGCATATCAGCGTATTGCGACCGAGGAGGCCTTCGCGCCCCCCGAGATGCTGGACATCTATCGCAAGATCATCGAAAAGGGTGATGTCGACCCGGGCTTCAAAGGCCTCATGGGTTTCTACATGAGCAGCCCCAGTGCGCGTGCTCAGCACATCATGCGTTGCCTGACGGACCTTGACCAGCTGCGCATCCAGCACATGGACGAGTGCGGTATTGACAAGCAGGTGATTGCTTTGACGGCGCCCGGCGTGCAGGTGATGGACAAGGCAACGGCAGTCTCGTTCAGCCAGGTGGCCAATGACCAGCTCGCTGAAGCGGTGCGCAGGCACCCAACCCGCTTCGTCGGCATGATTGCTGTTGCGCCGCAGGACCCGGTGGCTGCAGCCAAAGAAATCGAGCGCGGCGTGAGCAAGCTGGGCATGAATTCAGTCGTCATCAATTCGCACACCCAGGGTGAATATTTGTCTGACCCGAAGTTCTGGGACATCTTTGCCGCAGCTGAGGCGCACAACGTACCGATCTATCTGCATCCCAATTCCCTGCCTGCCAACATGATCCAGCCCTTCCAGGAGTGCGGCCTGGACGGCGCCATTTATGGCTTTGGTGTGGAAACAGGCCTGCACGCGCTGCGCATCATCACGTCTGGCGTATTTGACCGTTTCCCCAAACTCAAGATGATCATTGGCCACATGGGCGAAGCGCTGCCGTTCTGGATCTATCGTCTGGACTACATGCATCGCGCGACCGTGCTCTCCCAGCGCTATGACAGCATGAAACCGATCAAGAAAAAACCCAGCGATTACCTGCGTGAGAACTTCTACATTACCAACAGCGGGGTGGCCTGGGAGCCAGCGATCAAGTTTTCGCAGCAGGTCCTAGGCGTGGATCGGGTCATGTACGCGATGGATTACCCCTATCAGTATCAGCTTGACGAGGTCATCGCCATGGACAACATGACGATGTCGGCCGAAGACAAAAGGAAGTTCTTCCAGAGCAACGCCGAGACAGTTTTCAAGATCGCCTGAATTGGCCGCAGCACGACAGCCGCTGTCATGAGACCGTGCCACTGTGCTGCGTTTGCGTTCGATCCAGCGCAAGGTGCAAAGGCCGAGCGCAGATCCGCCAAGCACGGACAAACAACTTTTAAAGTGCGGAGACCTGAATATGAAACTTACAAACCTATTAGCTTCGATGGGCCTGGCGTGCGCCGCCGTGTTGCCTGTGCTCTCCCACGCGCAGGATTACCCTTCTCGCACGATTCAGTTCATCGTACCTTCCACCGCCGGCACAACGGGTGACCAGTTGGCACGGTTGCTCGGTCCAAAACTATCGCAGCGCTGGAACGTGCCCGTGGTCGTCGAAAACAGGGTGGGCGCCGGTGGCATGATTGGCATCGAGGCCGGAGCGAAAGCGAGCCCGGACGGATATACCTTTCTGTTCTCTGCCACAGCCCTCAGCACCTTGTCGGCGTTGCGCCCGAAGCTTCCCTACGACCCGATCAAGAGCTTTTCTCCCGTCGTGTTGTTGGGCAGCAGCCCCCTGGTGCTGGTTGTCACCAACAGCGTTCCCGCCAAAACGGTGGCCGAGTTCGTTGCCTACGCCAAGAAGCAACCGCCTGGAAAATTGAACTACGCGTCACCCGGGCTGGGCAGCGTACATCACTTGACCATGGAACTGTTCAAGCAGCAAACCGGCCTTTATCTGACTCATATTCCCTATAAGGGTACCGGTGGTGCCCTCAACGATGTCGCCGCAGGGCATGTTGAAGCCAGCGTCGTGGTGCTGCAGACAGCTTTGCCACTGTTGCAGGGCGGAAAAATGCGCATGCTTGCCGTCATGGGGCCCCAGCGCGTGGCACAGTTTCCGGACGTGCCCACACTGGCGCAGGCAGGCGTTCCTAACGTGGTAAGCGAAGCCTGGTTTGGCGTGACGGCACCTGTCGGGACACCTCCCGCCGTGATCGCCAAAATGAATTCCGAAATCAACAGCTTGTTGGCGCTTCCGGAAGTGAAGGAAGCGATGGCGAAGGCGGGGGTGGATCCGATAGGAGGTAAGCCCGAAAAGCTGGATGCGCTGGTTCACAGCGAAATCAAAATGTGGACCCAGGTAGTCAAAAAAGGCAATATCACGGCCGACTAACTTTCATGAATGCAGGCCGACGCCCCGGATGATGAAAGACATTTGGAGGTTCGCCGTGTTGTCGAGTAGGTCTATTTTGAATTGCAAAGTGCATCTGGGCCGAAATTAGGGCGCGCCGTTTTCAGCAGTCAAAACCGAGTTTATCTTAGGAGAAGTAACTATGGCTACAAATGAGCAAAACAAACTGTTAACCCAAACTGGCAAAAATACGCCAATGGGTAATCTTTTCCGGCGGTACTGGATTCCGGCGCTTCTGTCGGAAGAAATCCCAACACCAGATTGCCCTCCTGTTCGTGTGAAATTGTTGTCAGAGCCGCTCATCGCGTTTCGGAATACCGAAGGCAAGGTAGGTCTGATGGACGAGTTTTGTGCACATAGGCGCGTATCGCTATGGTTTGGCCGCAACGAAGAAAATGGCCTGCGGTGCCCGTATCACGGGTGGAAATTCGACGTAAACGGCCAATGTGTTGACATACCATCCGAGTCCGTCGAAAGCACTTTCTGTAATAAGGTCAAGCTCACCGCTTATCCCTGTGTCGAACGTGGGGGCGTAGTCTGGACATATATGGGCCCGCCGGAGCTTCAGCCACCCGTACCAGAGTTCGAGTGGGCATTAGTCCCGGATTCGCAGCGCTTCGTCTCCAAGCGCCTTCAGGAAAGTAACTATCTGCAGGCAATGGAAGGTGGCATCGACTCCAGCCATGTGTCTTCACTTCACAGTGGTGAGCTGGATAATGATCCTCTGCATAGAGCCGAAGGCTCAAAATATCAGGTGGACACAAAACCTAAATTTGAGGTTGCTAACTCCCCAGGCGGGATGGTTATCGGCGCGCGGCGTGAGGCAGGTCCTGGACAAAGTTACTGGCGCGTTACGCAATGGATCATGCCTTGGTACACCATGATTCCTCCCTATGGCGACCATGGGCTTCATGGCCACGCCTGGGTTCCTATCGATGATGAGAACTGCTTTGCGTGGAGCATGACGCATCATCCGACCCGACCCTTGAACGAAAAGGAGCTCTATGCGCTGCAAAATGGGCAGGGCATGTATGCCGAACTCATTCCCGGCACCTATCGGACTGTCGCGAACAAGGACAACGATTACCTGATGGACCGTGAGGGTCAGAAAACCGGCCGCTATTACAGCGGGGTAAAAGGGATTGGCATGCAGGACGCGTCTCTGCAAGAAAGTATGGGGCCCATTGTCGATCGGGCGCTGGAGCGTTTGGTCGCGACGGACATAGCGATTGTCCAGGCCCGCCGGCGTCTGATGGCAGCTGCGGAAGCACTGCCGAATGGCGGCGAACCGCCGGCTCTCGACCCTGCTTCTCACCATGTACGGTCTGCTTCCTTCGTTGCGGCCTCCGACGTTCCCCTGTCGCAGGTCGAAGAAATTTTCAAAGCGAAGTCGGGCGTAGCCCATACGTCAATTTAAGGAGCATCGCATGCACGGTAAAGTACGGGCTTCGGTGGCGTTGGAGAACAAGCGAACGGAAGTCAGGGAGTTTGACTTCCCGGCCATTCCTGCCGACGGCGGTCTGCTGAAGGTTGAAAAGACCGGGGTATGCGGCAGCGATTGGCCCTATTTTCTTAACTATCCGAAGAGCAAGGGGTCGCTCATTCTCGGGCACGAGACGGTTGGTTTTGTGTCCGCCATCGGCGCCAGTGCTGGCGCCCGATGGGGCGTGCAGGAGGGGGATCGCGTTGCGTTGGAGGAGTATCTCCCTTGCGGGCATTGCAATTACTGCCGCACCGGTGAATTTCGCCTGTGCGACGCGACCGATACGCTGCTCGGGAACGGGATTCGATACGGCTCAACCCCGATCAGTGTGGCGCCTTCCCTTTGGGGCGGGTACAGCCAGTACCAGTATCTGCACCCGAATGCGGTGTTTCACAAGGTCCCTGCTCAGGTTCCAGCTGCCCTGGCTACGCTCGCGCTGCCGATGGGCAATGGCTTGGAGTGGGCTTGCCTGCAAGGCCGCGTGGCGATCGGGGAATCGGTGGTGATCCAGGGGCCGGGGCAGCAGGGGCTCGCCTGTGTTGTTGCCGCGAAAGAGGCGGGAGCTGGTTGCATCATTGTCACCGGGCTATCTGCAGATCGCCATCGGCTCGCCCTGGCACGGGAATTGGGCGCGCATCAAACCATCGATATCGAGCAATTTGATTTGCTCGAGTCGGTGGCCGATCATACGGGCGGACATATGGCAGACCTCGTCATCGATTGTGCCTCGGGCGGTACTTCCACCGTGGTGTCGGCGATCCAGCTTGCGCGCAAGGGTGGCAGGGTATTGTTGTGCGGAAGAAAAGGGCGTCCTGTTCCAGAATTCGACAGCGACCTGTTATTCCGCAAAAACCTCACGCTCAAGGGGATGCGCGGACACAGTTATCAGGCAGTCGAGATGGCAATGCAGATCATCGCATCTGGCCGCTATCCGCTGGAGAAAATGTGTACGCATACCTTCGACCTGGACAACGTGGAAAATGCCTTGCATACCGTTGGCGGCGAAGGTGAGCGGGATGCGATTCACTGCTGCGTGGATCCTTGGAAATGAACGACCGGGCACTGGATGTCAGCGCGACGCCCGGTATTAGCGTCAGGTAATCAACATGCTTAGTCAGGCGTCTGCTTTCGATAGCACGGGGATGAAGTCTTCCGTGATCAAGAAAATTCCCATCACTTTGCTGACGGGTTTTCTTGGCAGCGGGAAGACGACCTTGTTGCGCCAGGTGCTGACCTTGCCGAGCTGGGCCGACACGGTCGTTTTGGTCAATGAACTGGGCGCGGTCGGGCTGGACCATCATCTCATGTGGGGCGCAAGCGACGCGGTGCTGGTACTGGAGAACGGGTGCATTTGCTGCAGTGTCCGCGATGATCTGGTTGGCGTTCTCGAAGAACTTTTCTGGAAAAGGCTGCAGCGCCAGATCCCCAGCTTTGGCCGGGTGGTGATCGAAACGACCGGCCTCGCCGACCCCAGGCCAATCATAGAAGCGCTGCTTGCCCACGGCCTGGTCACCGAGCGTTATGCCCTCGACTGTGTGCTTTGCACGGTCGACGCCGTGCTGGGCGAAGGTCAACTGGAGCGGCATCCGGAGTCGCTGGCGCAGGCGGCATCTGCCGATGTTTTGCTGGTGACAAAGACGGATATCGCAGAGGAATGCGACATCCAAAAACTGGAAACTGAATTACAGGCGATTAACCCTCTGGCCGTTATCCAACGGACCGTGGCAGGACAATTGCCGCCCGGGTTTCTGCAGGGTTTCCCGGCGCATTCAACAAAACATCTTGAAGCAACGGTACGCGGCGGCGTGAAGCCGGTTCCGCGGGTCAAGCAAGGAGTTGCGCCTGCCCTGCCTTTCGGACATGGACAAGCCGGCCACTTGCACCATGACCGCGTTCAGACGATGGCGCTGCGTTTCAACCAGCCATGGCAATGGGAAGCATTTGAGTTTGCTCTTCGAACTACCCTTTCCCGGCACGGCGACAGCATATTGCGAGTCAAGGGATTGATAGCCGTTGCCGATGAGCCCGGTCCAATTGTCATCCAGGCGGTGCAGCAAACCATCTTTCCGGTTGATCGGATGCCGTCCTGGCCCGGCGGAAAGGTTTACAGCTTCATCGTTTGCATAGCTATTGGGCTGACCGAGGAGGCAATGGCTGAAGCGTTTCGTTCTCACATGGACCTGCCTGCTGGGGGTTTTCGCTACAAGACCCTTGGGCCGGCGCAGGACCGCAGTGCGCGGGATTCGCGCGAATATTTTTTTTAAGGAATGCGTCAATTGGAATCGAAGACCTTGCTTGTCCACGTCAATAAAATTGAGGACGAGGCGATCGACATTAAATCGTTTGAGCTGGTTAGCGCGGACGGTAAACTGTTGCCGTCTTTTATACCAGGCTCGCACATTGATGTTCATATTGCCGATGGCATCATCCGGCAATACTCTTTATGCAATGGCCCGGGGAACACTCAAAGTTATCTCATCGCCGTAAAAAAGGAAGCTGCGTCCCGCGGCGGCTCCCGCGCAATGCATGAGCAAATCAAGGTGGGCGATACCCTGTTGATTGGCATGCCACGCAATAATTTCTCACTCATCCAGGAAGCCAAGCGTCACGTGCTTCTGGGTGGAGGTATTGGCATAACCCCTCTCCTCAGTATGGCGCGGCATCTGCTGGCAGCAGGTGCCGACTTTGAGATGAATTACTTCAGCCGTTCGATCAAACACACGGCATTTCATGAGGTTTTGTCCAGTCCGGAATTCAAAGGTAAAGTCGTATTTCACTATGCGCTCGAACCGGACGCGGTGCGAGCCTATCTGCGCAAATTGTTATGGAGTCGGCCAGAGGGAGCGCATCTTTATTTGTGCGGCCCGAGATTTTTTATGGATCAGGTCGAAGCCACGGCAGCTGCCACTTGGCCTCCGCATGCGGTTCACCTCGAGTACTTTGTGGCCGACCCAATGTCATTGGCCGGTCCTCAGGATGCATTCGAGGTGACCTTGGCACGCAGCGGCGGTACCTATGTCATTCCAGAAGGGCAGAGTATTGTCGACGTGCTCGCTCAACACGGGGTTCGGATCGAAGTTTCCTGCGAGCAGGGCGTGTGTGGAACATGTCTGACCGGGGTGCTTTCCGGAACCCCGGACCACAGGGATGTGTTTCTCAGCAATGAGGAAAAGGTGAGGGGGGATGTGATTCTTCCTTGTGTGTCACGTTGCAAGTCACCCAAGCTGGTTCTCGACCTGTAGGCGCGCTCATTGAACGGACGGTAAGTGGAAGGATCTTGTGCCCTGACCGCGAACCGTTCGACTCCAGAAACTGGGCACGGGTTTTTCCACTGGATCAGAAAGAAATCATCTCATGAAGGAGGGCCGGTTTACGGCAAAGCAGATCGCGCTAGAGGTGGGGCTTCAAGCTCCGGCAACGGTGGGCTTGGTTCGCAGGCATCGTTGATTTTTTTAAACACTTCCTATAAAACTTGAGGAGACACACAAATGGTGAAAAGAACGAATCGGTTGGCCGTTATTGCGGCCGGCGCCCTATTGCTTTCGGGCGCGTCCATCGCGCAGGACAGCGTTGTGATTTACGGAAAGCTCTATCCGCAGCTTTCCCACGTCAATACGTCAGGCGCCACTCCGACCGGAACTCCGGTCAGCACGCTCAGCACCCCGGCCACCGGCATCAATTTCAGCAGGACCGAGCTTGCAGCCTCGGACTCCTGGATGGGGTTTCGCGGCACTGAATCGCTCGGAGGCGGTTTGAGGGCTTTCTGGCAGATAGAGGGAAATGTGGCAGTCGATTCCGGGACCAGCCAGTTTGCGAATCGAAATACCCACGTTGGTCTTTCAGGGAGCGTCGGCACATTGTGGTTGGGAAAGATCGATACGCCGTACAAGCGGGCCGGCGATACGCTCAGTTTCCTCGGGGTCAGTGCACGCAACCACGTTAGCAACGTGAATCTGATGACCCGCATGGGATCCGGGACCAGCCTGTCGTCGAGCTTTCACCTACGTCAACCGAACAGCATCGCCTACGACTCCCCCGTGCTGGGCGGCCTTCGCTTCATGGCGCAGTACGCACCTGACGAAGAAAAAACGGCCACTCGGAACGCGTATTTGCAATCGTATGCGGGGACCTATACGCTTAATAACCTCTATCTGGCCTTGGCGCATGAAATACACCAAGACCGCTTCGGTGGATCGCTGAATTCACCTGCTTCGCGTTCCAATTTCGCGAATCAGGCCGCCAGCTCGCGCGACCTATCCACCAGGGCAACGGCCAAGTACAGCTTCAAGGACACAACCGTCGAGTTTGATTACGCCTGGAAAACCTACCAGGAAAGCGGGGGCGCCGTCGGCAGGTTTGCGTCCTACAAAAACCGCGCATGGCTGATTGGTCTCCAGCATAAAATCGGCGCTGTCACGCTGGCCACCTCTTACGCTCGCGCCAGCCAGGGCGTCTGTTCGCTGGTAGGCGGTGCGCTCTGCAGCACGGATGGGCTCGAGGCGGAACAACTCAACCTGGGTGCTTCCTACACTCTTTCAAAGCGTACCTACTTTTATCTCATCTCATCGAGGCTCAAGAACGGCAAGTCGGCGATATTCAGCAACCTGTCGGCCGGTGCTCCTGCTCACGGTGCCGACATTACGCAGGTATCGCTGGGCATAAGTCACAACTTCTAACCTGTCGAGGAGGGCTCCCAGACTCTGCCGGGGAGGCAAGGGAAGTTGCACGTGAACTTCGAAACGCCGATCTTCTCATCCTCGCCCGTGTGCGGGTCGTCGTGTGAGCGATACCTATGTGCCGGCACACGCGGCGTGGAGCAGGCATCAATCCTTCAGCCGGAACGCAGTCTCGGCGTTGGTGAAAAAACCTCTTCTTGTCTTCGGGGGGACTGGGACATCCCATCGAGAGAGATCACCTCGCCTACTTCGTGCTGGTACGGATAGTCCATTGCATACTGTTCAAGCTCAAGTAAATAAGAAATGACTGGGCAAGTCGGCCACAGAGAGTTGCCCAACGATTCGCCATCACTAATGACAACAACGGAGTCAATAAATGACGTTACTACGCAGAACCATCTTGGGTGCCACGGGAGCCGCAAGACTTTTATGGATGACCGTCACCAGAGCGCAGCAAAAGCTGATCCGCATGGTCGTGCCGCTCACGCCCGGGACCACCCCGGACACGATCGCGCGTGCCATTGGGCCGGTCGTGCAGGCCAAGCTGGACATGAACTATGTCGTCGACAATAAGGCCGGTGCATCAGGCATGGTCGGCATGGGTTTTGTTGCCAAGTCCACCGATCCCGGCACGTTGCTCATTGTTCCGGCCACGACGGTCACCTTGCCACTTGTTTACAAAACAGTCGACTACGATGTGATCAACAGCTTCACGCCGATCACCCAAGTTGCATCGACTTCTTTTGTGCTGGTAGTTCACAAGGATGTGTCGGCAAACAATCTGCAGGAATTTGTCACTTGGGCGAAGTCCAAACAAGGCTTGTTCTACGCGTCACCCGGCAATGGTTTGGTGAATAGTTGATTGTTAACTATGCCAATTTGAAATAACTGTTAGCAGCTCTGCTAGCTTAACAAAAAAGGCAGTCAGTACCAAAATGCAGCTTATGCAAATCGCTACCTGCTCAAACCCAATAAGACAGGCTTCTGAGGAAACGACATCATGACTACTCCGATTACCGAAGCGTTTACTAAAACCCCCGGCTGGCTTGACTGGTACGCCAGCCCGAGTAAACCCCGCTTCAAGCTGCCTGCCGGTGCAGTCGATGCACACTGCCACGTGTTCGGCCCCGGTGCCCAGTTTCCCTACGCGCCCGAGCGCAAATACACGCCGTGCGATGCCTCCAAAGAACAGCTGTTCGCCTTGCGCGATCATCTGGGCTTTGACAAAAACGTGATCGTGCAGGCTACCTGCAACGGCGCGGACAACCGAGCGATGGTCGATGCGCTGGGCGACTCCAACGGCAAGGCGCGCGGCGTGGCCACGGTCAGACGCTCGGTGACAGACCAGGAACTGCAAGACCTGCACGCGGCCGGTGTGCGCGGCGTGCGCTTTAACTTCGTCAAGCGTCTCGTGGACTTCACGCCCAAGGACGAGCTGATCGAGATCGCCAGCCGCATCAAGCCACTGGGCTGGCATGTGGTGATTTACTTTGAGGCAGTGGACCTGCCCGAGCTGTGGGACTTCTTCACCGCGCTGCCCACCACCGTGGTGGTGGACCACCTGGGCCGCCCTGATGTAAGCAAGCCAGTGGACGGCCCCGAGTTCGAGTTGTTCGTGAAGTTCATGCGTGAGCACCCCAATGTGTGGAGCAAGGTGACATGTCCGGAGCGGCTCTCAGTGACGGGGCCCAAGGCCTTGAGTGGAGAGCAAAACGCCTACCTGGACGTAATCCCATTCGCAAGGCGCATCGTGGAAACCTTTCCCGACCGAGTGCTTTGGGGCACCGATTGGCCGCACCCGAACTTGAAGGACCACATGCCAGACGACGGCCTTCTGGTGGATTTCATTCCGCACATCGCTACCACGCCAGAGCTACAGCGCAAATTGCTGGTGGACAACCCCAAGCGCCTGTACTGGGCGGACAAAACAAAGGGCTGATCATGTCACTCGAACAACCATACCTCGACGTTCCCGGCACCACTATTTTTGATGCCGAGCAGTCGCGCCTGGGCTACTATCTCAACCAGTTCTGCATGTCACTCATGAAGGCCTACGTGTGGGCTGTGAGTTGGCTAAAGACCAGCATCGCGCAAGTAATTGCAAAAAAACTCCGCAAAGCTCGTTGCAGCCGGTGAAAGCGATCGGTTCCGGCGTGAGTACTTAGTCGGCCATGCAAAATTCGATTTTCAAAAAGCACCCTGCACGGCGTGACCCAAAATCGTTTTTTTGACAACCGCACTACTGGACCAATTGCTCAAACTCTCCATCCACACGCGCCCAAGCGTACTGTATGACCTTCCTATGGCGCGTCGCTGCGACAGCGCTGCCTGCCACAGACGCAAAAAAACCGCCGCTATGCCCAGACGGGCAATGGCGCGCAGCAGCCAGCGCAGGTTGTAGCCCGCAGCACAGCTGATCGAGTGCAAGGCATCACCGAGCGCACCTTGGAGCCAACAGCGATCCATGCGGTGATCCGACTTCAAGTGCCCAATGGCTGGTTCCACCGCCGTTCGCCGTTTGAGCCAGCCCTTGTGTTGTGCGCTTAAGGATTTGAATTTGCCTCTGTGAATGATCTCCCTGTCCGGGTTGTCGGCGTCCACGCCGCGAAAGCCCAGATCGACCACGATGTGCTTGAGCTTGAGGCCCAAGTCTTGCGTCAAATTTGTCGCCTGCTCCAGCACTGCGCTCAGGATGTGGCCGTCGTAGGGGTTGCCAGGGAAGGTGCGCGCGCCCAGCATCAGGCCATGCTGGTGTGAGACCACCACCGCACTCTTGACGCCGAATTCGTAGGGCTTGCGAGCTTTCCCCTTGCCAATGCACTCAACCTCCGGCGCATGCAGCGCGTACAACTTGTTCTTGCTGTGACGCTGTTGCGTGCGGATGCGTTCAGCGCGCTCAAGCCACATCGACAAATCGCTTACGGCCTTGGGGTGATCAGGCGCAAAGCCGACGCCTTGCATTTTGCGTTGCACCTCGCGCATGACGATGCCAAGAATTGTGCGCTGGCGTTTGAGCACCCGTTGCAGGCGCCGGAACTGTTTCGCGTGGGCGTAGCCACCAGCCTTCCAGCGCAAGGCTTTGCCCTCTTTGGCAAAGGTCTGTTTGAGTTGGATGCCTGCGCGTTTGGCGCTGCTTGCCACCTTGTGACGGGCGATCTCCAGCAAGCGGCTGTCCACCGGGTGGGCAATGGCCTTCTCCTGCACCGTTGTGTCAACTATCACACGCTCCAGGTCTTTGGGTTTGACCGCCTCCATGGCAACGGCGGTGTCGATGGTGGCCTTGAGCAGCAGCTCCAGCCCTTCTTCGCCGAGGTCGCGGCGAAAGCGTCCAATCTGTGTGGCATCACAGGGCAGGCGGTGCTCGTAGTAGTCCATGCCGCTAAAGAATTGCCAGACGATGTTCTCGCTCCAGCGCACAACGAGCTCTTCGTCGCTGAGGTTGAAGCTGTGTTTGAGGTAGAGCAGGCTGGCCATCAGGCGTATGGGCAGCTTGGGCCGTCCGGCGTTAGAGCGACCTGCGCCAATCACGGTCTCGGTGGTGCCGAACATGTCCTGGGCTTTGAGGATTTCTCCGGCGCGATTCTGGTGCTCGAACTTCGCTGTTACCGCTGTTTCGATCTGGTTCCACGGCAAGCGCGTCGCCAGCACCGCCAAGGGGTCGTTCAAATTGATCATGGCGTCAATGCGGCTGCGGAAAAAGTCGATTTCTTGCATACCAAATCCCTCAGAAAGTATCTCTACCATTAACGTTTTTTGAGGGATTTGGTGCACAAGATTTATACAAAAAAGCTAGTGTTCATGCGGGTTGCAGGGGTTTTGCAGGGCTGACTACAAAGGCACGGCAGGTTACGTGCAGGACTTGCTCGCGGGCGAACTGATGGTCGGGTTTTTGCCGGTTCACGTAGCCCAGGGTTTTGTGAGTTCCGGCAAATTGACGGCGCTGGCCGTCGCCGGGACCAAGCGCCACCCCATCGCACCCAGCGTTGCCACGATTCAGGAGATGGGCGTGAAGGGCGTCAACATTGACATGTGGTGCGCGTTTTTTGCGCCGGGCAAGACACCGGCCTCGGCGGTCAACCGCTTGAATACCGAAATCGCTACCATCATGAACCTGCCTGAAGTGCGTACGGTGCTGTCGCGTGCCGGGCTCGATGCCGCGTCATCGACCCCGAACGAACTGACCACCGTGGTCGGCAAGGACTACCGGCGCTGCGCGACCGCCGGTGCGGGCCGATATCGTGGTGGCCTGCGACGGCGTTCATTCGGCCATCCGTCGCCAGTTTTATCCCGACGAAAAAATGGCTTTTGCGGGCATCAATACCTAGCGCGGCGTGACCAAGCACAAACCCATTCTCACCGGGAAAAGCTACATGCGGCTGGGCTCCATTGAAACCGGCAAGATGGTGATTTACCCCATCGTCGACAAGCTGGACGACGAGGGCCACCAGTTGATCAACTGGGTCGCCGAGATCCAGCGGGACAACGCCGCCATGAATGACTGGAACCACAAGGGCGATCTCAAGGATTTCCTCGGCATCTTCAAGGACTGGCGCTTTCCGTGGCTGGATGTTGCGGCGCTGATTGCCAACGCCGAGCAGATCCTCGAGTACCCCATGGTCGACAAGGACCCGGTGCCGCAGTGGACCTTCGGCCGCGTGACCTTGCTCGGCGACGCGGCCCACCCCATGTACCCGCGCGGCTCCAACGGCTCGGCCCAGGCCCTGATCGACGCGCGGGTGCTGGCCGAGCAGCTGGCGCTGCAGGCCGGTGGCGATGCACGCGCCGCGCTGCAGGCCTACGAGCAGCTGCGGCTGGCCCCGACCGCGAACATCGTGCTGACGAACCGCTCGGTGCCGCCCGATTTCATCAACATCAAGGTCGACGAGCTGAGCGGCGGCAAGCCTTTTGCGGACATCGATGCGCTGATCAGCCAGCAGGAGCTGCGCGCGATTTCGGACCACTACAAACAGGTGGCCGGCTTCTCGCTGGAGGCGGCCACGAAGTAGGGTGGGCAAGGGCCGGCGCGGGTGCCATGCGGAACCCGCAAGACCTCAGTTCAGGTACCGGGGCCGTGGCAGGTCAACGGGCAGATCGGCAGGCTCGGTGTCGGGCGCGGCGTCCTGCACCAGGGCATCATGAGGCACGGCCGCAGCGGCTGCCGGCACCGTGAGCCACTGCGAGAGCTTCACGCTCTGGTGCAGCAGATGCAGCAGGCCGTTGCTCAGCTGCGGGTCCATCATCACCTGGAAATCGCGCACCGTGGCTTGCCCGGGTAGCTTTTCAAACAGCTGCAGGCGCAGCTGGCCATTGCCCATCAGGGTGACCTTCACCTCGGTCAGCAGCAAGGGTTCGGGGCCCAGCTGTACGTCGGCGGGCGGGCCGGGCTGGTCGCGGTAAGGGGTTTCAAAATCCCCGCTGCGCAGCGACGCTTCTTTCTGGAAGGTCGTCAGCAACTGGCCGCGCTGCTCCTCCAGGCTGGTGGCTGCCTCTTCGGGCGTGGCCGCCTTGCGGGTCTGGTCGGCCGCGGTTTTGTCGAGCACGGGCAGCAGCGCCAGCGCCAGGCGCCGGGTGAGCCAGGCACGCAACTCGCCGCCGTCCCTGCCGTTGATGCGGATCATCAGGCGGTCCTGCTCCTGGACGTAACTGACCGACACCTGGTGAATGTTCATAAACTGATTTTAATCCGCCGTCTGTTCCCCCGGTGTGCTTGATCTCCGTCAAGCCGCCTGCGGGGCAAGCTGTGCATAAAGGGAAGCGCTGAACAAGTCCCCTGCGGCGCGCGATCAACCGGGCTCGGGCGGTCTGCTGCGTTGAATTTCTTGCCAATAGCCAGCTATTGGCTGCGAAATCCGCCTTGCATCCCATCCCGATCCGGCTGCCGCGCCTCCGCAAGGACTCATTCAGCGCTTCCCGAGGAGCAATCAACCCGGTGGTGAGCAGGGGCTATTGAAAACCCCCGGGTCCAGCCCCAGATCTTCAGCAATCAAATTCACCAAGGGACGCCATGCGCCAGGACAAACTCACCACCAAATTCCAGGAAGCGCTCAGTGACGCGCAGTCGCTCGCCCTGGGCAATGACAACGCCTACATCGAGCCGGTGCACCTGCTGGCCGCCATGCTGGGCCAGGAAGACGGCCCGAAGGCGCTGCTGCAGCGCGCTGGTGTCAATGTGGCCGCCTTGCAGGCCGCCACCGACGCCGCCGTGAAAAAGCTGCCGACGGTGTCGGGCCAGGAGCAGATCCAGGTCGGCCCCGAGCTGGCCAAACTGCTGCAGGCGACCGAGAAGGAATCGATCAAGCGCGGTGACCAGTTCATCGCCGGCGAGCTGTTCCTGC
>JAKFXR010000141.1 GCA_021731285.1 Polaromonas sp.
GGCCCTGGAAAGGTTGGTAGGTTTGCACAGTCGTCGACGGGATTCAAGGGAGGGCGCAAATGCCGGTTCTAGGGGGTGGTTTTCAGAAATTGCACAAATCCGGGGTCGGCGAAGGCATCAGGCGGCAATTCGTCTGTCAACAGCGCGGCGTCCACCTCGGCCAGTTCCAGGACGAAGTTATCGGACTGCAGGGAGTGGATCGTCAGCAAGCCAAGCACCAGCGCGATCAGTGGCAGGACGGAACCAATGCGGTTCCACAAGCCGAAGCTGTCATCCGACCCCCAAGTCAGAGAGGAGCCAACACCCGAGGAAGCGGTGGCCGCGGAGGTCCGGATCCGGGCGACCTTGCGGGCTGCGACGGCCTGCGCGCGTGCGGCACGCAAACGCTCGGAGATGTCGTAGGGCAAAGCAGCAGCGCCAGCCGAGAGATAGGAGGCCGTCTTGAAGCCGTAGCGGTCTTGCAGGATTTCTGTATGTTTTTGCAGTGAGTGAGTCATAGTCTTATTCCCCTGGCGGCCAACGCTTTACTGAGTGCATGGACAGCCCTTGAACAATGCGTTTTGACGCTACCTTCAGAGCAACCCATGGCAGCAGCTGTTTCAGCCACATCCATCTCCTCCCAGTAACGCATCAGAAAGGCTTCCCGTTGACGGCCGGGAAGTTCCTTGATCTCGGTTTCGATTTCCCGCAAGATTTGCGCCCGCTCAGTGGCGTCCTGGGCGCTTTCTGTCCCTTCTGAGTTGGTTGCGCTCTCTAAAGTTTCAAGTAAATCGAAATCTCCGTCCTCGCCGGCAGATTCGAAGTCGCTCATGTTGGAAAACAGGGCATTTCGCGTCTTGCGGCGGCGAAACCAGTCCAGCGTGGTGTTGGACAAAATGCGCTGGAAAAGCATGGGCAGTTCTGCTGCAGGCTTGTCGCCGTAGTGCTGGGCCAGCTTCATCATGCTGTCCTGCACGATATCCAGCGCCGCTTCCTCGTCCCGGACGTGATAAACGCTGCGCTTGAAAGCGCGCTTTTCAACGTTCTTCAGGAAATCGGAAAGTTCTTGTTCAGTTGCCAACGGTTGGGGTCCCGGTTTGTCCCGGCGCTGTCATTGCATTGTTATGTTGTCATTCTGACCGTTACCGGCCAGGCTGAAAAATTATCGCATCAGGGACCGGTTGGCCCAGAATTTTTTGCGCTGGCACACAGAGCGGGCACCGCGGTGCCATAATACGGCTTGCAATTCAAACGGCAAACGGGTCATGACTCGGCGAAATATGTTTTCGCTCATGGTTTTGGCCTCAAGTCTCGACGCTACTCCACAAGAGTGGGTGAAGAGGCACCCAAGGTATTTCGTTAGAGAAATTCACAAAGGTTCATCATGGAAATCACAAAAGCCGAAATCGCTTCGGCAGCAGCGGCGTCTGCCAATTCAAATCCTCAAGAGCTTCGGGGCGCAGAAATCCTGATCAAGGCACTGCAGGCCGAAGGCGTCAAGCACGTCTGGGGCTACCCGGGTGGCGCGGTCCTGCACATCTACGATGCTTTTTACAAGCAGGAAACCATCCAGCATGTGCTCGTGCGTCACGAGCAGGCAGCGGTACACGCGGCCGACGGTTATGCCCGCGCCACGGGCGAAGTGGGCGTGGCCCTGGTCACCTCAGGCCCGGGCGTGACCAATGCGATCACAGGCATCGCGACGGCGTATATGGACAGCATTCCCATGGTGATCATCACCGGCCAGGTGCCGGTGGCTGCGATTGGCCTGGATGCGTTCCAGGAATGCGACACGGTGGGCATCACCCGTCCCATCGTCAAACACAACTTTCTCGTCAAGGATGTCCGCCACATGGCTGACATCCTGAAAAAAGCTTTCCACATTGCCCGCAGCGGACGTCCGGGCCCGGTGGTGGTGGACATTCCCAAGGATGTGTCTTTCAACAAGACCCTGTACACGGGGTATCCGCAGACGGTTGAAATGCGTTCCTACAACCCGGTGCGCAAAGGCCATGGCGGGCAGATCCGCAAGGCACTGCAGTTGCTGATGTCGGCCAAGCGGCCCTACATCTATACCGGTGGCGGGGTGCTGCTGAGCAATGCCTCGCAGGAACTGCGCACCCTGGTGGACATGTTGGGCTACCCCTGTACCAACACCCTGATGGGGCTGGGTGCCTACCCGGCCAGCGATAAAAAATTCCTGGGCATGCTGGGCATGCATGGCACGATTGAAGCCAATAACGCAATGCAGAATTGCGACGTGCTGTTGGCAGTGGGCGCGCGTTTTGATGACCGGGTGATTGGCAACCCCAAGCACTTTGCCCAGAACGAACGCAAGATCATCCACATCGACATTGATCCGTCGAGCATCTCCAAGCGCGTCAAGGTCGACATTCCCATCGTCGGGGATGTCAAGGACGTGCTGACCGAACTGATCGCCATGATCAGGGAGTCCGGCCTCAAGCCTGACGCGGGCGCGCTGGGCGGCTGGTGGGAGACCATTGAAGACTGGCGCAAGCGCGACTGCCTGAAGTACAGCATGGGCGCAGGCGACGTGATCAAGCCACAGTACGTGGTGGAAACGCTGTGGAACATGACCAAGGACGCCGACACCTACATCACGTCGGATGTGGGCCAGCACCAGATGTGGGCAGCCCAGTACTACCGTTTTGACGAACCGCGACGCTGGATCAATTCTGGTGGCCTGGGCACCATGGGTGTGGGCATTCCTTATGCAATGGGCATCAAGCTGGCCAAGCCCGACAGCGAGGTCTACTGCGTCACGGGTGAAGGCTCGGTGCAAATGTGCATTCAGGAGCTGTCCACCTGCCTGCAGTACAACACCCCGATCAAGATCGTTTCGCTGAACAACCGCTACCTGGGCATGGTCCGGCAGTGGCAGGAGATTGACTATGAAGGCCGCTACAGCAGCAGCTACATGGATGCACTCCCCAACTTTGTGAAGCTGGCCGAAGCCTACGGGCACGTCGGCATGCTGATCGAAAAGCCGCAGGACGTTGAACCCGCCCTGCGTGAAGCGCGCAAGCTCAAGGACCGTACCGTGTTCATGGACTTCCGCACTGATCCCACCGAGAACGTGTTCCCGATGGTCAAGGCCGGCAAGGGCATCACGGAAATGTTGCTGGGGTCTGAGGACCTTTAAGCCACGCGAATTCATTCATCACCCGTCTCCTGACGAATCTATTGTTTGCCGAGCCTGTGCATTACCGTGCACAGGGGAGGGCAGCGAAAAGAGGAATCTTCTTATGAAACACATCATTGCAGTTTTGCTGGAAAACGAGCCCGGCGCTCTTTCCCGCGTGGTCGGCCTGTTCTCGGCGCGCGGCTATAACATCGAGAGCCTGACCGTCGCCCCCACCGAGGACCCGAGCCTGTCCCGCATGACCATCCAGACCACAGGTTCGGATGACGTGATAGAGCAAATCACGAAACACCTGAACCGGCTCATTGAGGTCGTGAAAGTGGTGGACCTGACCGAAGGCGCATACACGGAACGCGAATTGATGATGGTCAAGGTTCGCGCAGTCGGCAAGGAGCGCGAGGAAATGAAGCGCATGGCTGATATATTCCGCGGTCGGATCATCGACGTCACTGAAAAGAGCTACACCATCGAGCTGACCGGTGACCAGTCCAAAAACGACGCGTTTCTGGAAGCTATAGACCGCACAGCCATTCTGGAAACAGTGCGCACGGGTTCCAGCGGCATAGGGCGCGGCGAGAGAATTCTCAGAGTCTGATTTTCAACAGTCCGTGCGCGCGTTTTCGACAGGCGGGGCGCGAACGGATTTGGGGTGGCGACAAGTGTTGACCGTTCGCCCTGAGCCTGTCGAAGGGCATTTTCGCCAGTACCGCAACGATTTTTTTACGGAGAGAGAAATGAAAGTTTATTACGACAAAGACTGCGACCTGAGTTTGATCAAGGGCAAAACCGTTGCCATCATCGGTTACGGCAGCCAGGGCCATGCCCACGCGCAGAACCTGAATGAAAGTGGCGTCAAGGTGGTGGTCGGCCTGCGCAAAGGTGGCGCTTCCTGGCCCAAGGTTGAAAAAGCCGGCCTCAAGGTGGCTGAAGTGGCTGATGCCGTCAAGGCGGCCGATGTCGTGATGATTCTGTTGCCTGATGAACAAATTGGCGCGGTGTATGCCAATGACGTGGCGCCCAACATCAAGCAGGGTGCTTCACTGGTGTTTGCCCACGGTTTCAACGTGCATTACGGTGCCGTGATTCCCCGTGCCGACCTCGATGTCTGGATGGTGGCCCCCAAGGCCCCGGGCCACACCGTGCGCAACACCTACACCCAGGGCGGCGGTGTCCCCCACCTCGTGGCAGTGCATCAGGACAAGAGCGGCAAAGCCCGTGACCTGGCGCTGAGCTATGCCATGGCCAATGGCGGTGGCAAGGCCGGCATCATTGAAACCAACTTCCGTGAAGAAACCGAGACCGACCTGTTTGGTGAGCAGGCCGTTTTGTGCGGCGGCACAGTCGAGCTGATCAAGGCCGGTTTTGAAACACTGGTGGAAGCCGGTTATGCGCCGGAGATGGCGTATTTCGAGTGCCTGCACGAACTCAAGCTGATTGTTGACCTGATTTATGAAGGCGGTATCGCCAACATGAACTACTCGATCTCCAACAATGCCGAATACGGCGAGTACGTGACCGGTCCGAACATCGTGACCTCGGCCACGAAGGAAGCCATGCGCAAGTGCCTGAAGGACATCCAGACCGGTGAATACGCCAAGAGCTTTCTGCTGGAAAACCGCGCTGGCGCGCCCACCTTGCTGAGCCGCCGTCGCCTCAATGCCGAGCATCAGATTGAAGTTGTCGGCGAGAAACTCCGTGCCATGATGCCCTGGATTGCAAAAAACAAGCTGGTTGACCAGACCCGCAACTGATGCTCTGCCGGGCCCTACCGGGTCCGGCTGACTCAGACCCAAAGCCGCGCAAATCAATGCGCGGCTTTTTTCATTGCATCGCGACGATGTACGTTTGGTATCCTCAGGTCATGAAACCAGTTGTTTGGATCAGTCAGTTTTACGTTGCAGGCGTTCGCGCCAGGTGGAGTGCATTTTATGGATGAAAGCGTCGATTCCGACCTGGAGCCAGACGAGGCTCCTCCGCGCAAGCGTCGCAAGGGCATCTACATCCTGCCCAATCTTTTTACGCTGGCTGGCCTGTTTGGCGGGTTTTATGCCATTGTGATGGCCATGAACGGTCGGTTTGATCAGGCGGCGATCGGCGTTTTTTCGGCCATGGTGCTGGACAGCCTGGATGGCCGCGTGGCTCGCATGACCAATACCCAGAGCGCTTTTGGCGAGCAGATGGACTCTCTGGCTGACATGGTGTCTTTCGGCGCGGCACCTGCGCTGATTGCCTATATCTGGGCGCTCACGGGGCTGGGCCGCTGGGGCTGGATCGCCGCCTTTGTCTATTGCGCTTGCGCCGCGCTCAGGCTCGCCCGCTTTAACGTCAATACCGCTATCGTGGACAAACGGTTTTTCCAGGGCCTGCCATCGCCGGCTGCCGCAGCGCTGGTTGCCGGCTTTATCTGGTTGATGGACGAGGCCGGTATCCAGGGGGAAACCGTGCGCTGGTACATGTTTGCCCTGACGCTTTATGCCGGCCTGACGATGGTGACCAACGTCCCCTTCTACAGCTTCAAGGATCTCAGCATCAAGCGCAGCGTGCCTTTTGCGGTGATTGTCCTGATTGCACTGGGTATTGCAGCGATCAACATCGATCCGCCCACCGTCATGTTTGCACTCTTTGTGGCTTATGGCCTGTCGGGCTACGTGTTGTATGTCTGGCGCAAGGCCAAGGGCTTGCAAACCAGCGTTATTTCAACATCCACCGACGAGCCTGATGAGCGCGGACTGCACAAGTAAATGGTCCGCCGGGTAGATTCCGGGCATCAACACCATTCAATTTTCTGTGCTACATTGCAAAGCATGAATCGAATTTCGCTAGCACTACTGCTATCTGCCAACGGGCGGAGACGGTAGCGCACACGCGTACACCCCATTCCACGGCCCGTTTGCACCAGCAACGGGCCGTTTTTCTTTGGGTTGCTGGATTTGAATTTCACATTTGAGCGAGATGAACATGTTGAAAATACCTTCGAACAAATACAAGTCCTTTGTGCCGATTGGCCTGACTGACCGTACCTGGCCGGATGCGGTACTCAGCCGAGCGCCCATCTGGTGCAGCGTGGATCTGCGCGACGGCAATCAGGCACTGATTGAACCGATGGACATGGAGCGCAAGCTCAGGATGTTCGACACACTTGTGAAGATCGGCTTCAAGGAAATCGAGGTGGGTTTTCCTTCGGCTTCGCAGGTGGAGTTTGATTTTGTTCGGCGGTTGATTGAGGAAAAACTGGTTCCCGATGACGTCACCATCCAGGTTTTGACCCAGGCGCGTGAGCCATTGATCCGCCGTACCTTCGAGGCGCTTGAGGGCGCACCGCGCGCGATTGTTCACCTCTACAACGCCACTGCGCCGGTCATGCGGCGCGTTGTACTTGGCATGAACGAGGATGAGATCGTGCAACTCGCTACCGACAATGCGCGGCTGTTCATGCAACTCGCCGCAGCCCAGCCCGGCACGCAATGGACTTTTCAGTATTCGCCGGAGATGTGGTCCGGCACCGAGCTCGAATTTTCAAAACGCGTGGTCGATGCCGTCACAGAAGTCTGGCAGCCGACCCCGGACCACAAATGCATCATCAACCTGCCTTCGACGGTGGAGCATTCGACGCCCAACATCTTTGCCGACATGATGGAGTGGATGCACCGCCACCTGGCGCGGCGCGATGCAATCGTGATTTCGGTTCATCCACACAATGACCGGGGCACCGGAACGGCCGCTGGCGAATTTGCCCTGATGGCCGGCGCCGACCGTATCGAGGGTTGTCTGTTTGGAAACGGTGAACGCACGGGCAATGTCGATCTTGTCAACATCGCATTGAACCTGTACACCCAGGGCGTTGCCCCTGGCCTGGACTTCTCCGAAATTGACGACATCCGCCGGACGGTAGAGCATTGCAACCAGTTGCCCGTGCACCCGCGTCACCCGTATGCCGGCGACCTTGTGTACACCTCTTTCTCGGGCTCGCACCAGGACGCCATCAAAAAGGCGTTTTCAGCGCGACGGGAAGGTGACATGTGGGACATGCCCTATCTTCCAATCGATCCCAAAGACCTGGGCCGCAGTTACGAGGCCGTGATCCGCGTCAACAGCCAGTCGGGCAAAGGCGGCATCGCCTACCTGCTGGAAAGCGAGTTTGGTCTGGAGCTTCCGCGCAGACTGCAGATCGAGTTTAGTCAGGTGGTTCAGGGTGTGATGGATGCAAGCGGCAAGGAGTTGACGGGGCAGGATCTTCTCGCGCTGTTTGAAAACGAATACGGCGTCAAGACCATTGCCGCTCCTCAGCACCTGGTGATCGAGGAAACGGCAGACCCAGGCGCCAAGGCGTTCAATATCCAGGCTGATGTGTGCCTGAATGGCGAAAATCAGCGCATTCTGGGCCGGGGTACCGGTCCAATTGATGCATTCATTGCCGGTCTGAATGTGGCGACAGGTCACGCGGTCCGCGTCCTCGACTACCACGAGCACGCCATTGGTTCTGGGGCCAGCGCGCAGGCTGTGGCCTATCTTGAAGTCCGCATCGATGACGAGACGCTTTTCGGCGTTGGCATGGATGGGAACATCGTGTCGGCCTCGCTCAAGGCCATTTTGTCCGGCCTGCAGCGCAGCCGGGCCAGCCGGCGAGCTTCGACGGCTACCATAACGGCTTGATTACTTGCATTTTTTGCTTACCGCGACAGCACCAGGAGCTTGCCATGACCGACAAACTGATTATTTTTGATACCACCTTGCGTGACGGCGAACAATCCCCAGGCGCGTCCATGACCAGGGATGAAAAACTGCGTATTGCCCGTCAGCTGGAGCGTCTGAAGGTCGATGTGATCGAGGCGGGGTTTGCGGCAAGCTCCAACGGTGATTTTGAGGCTGTGCAGGCGATCGCCAACGCCATCAAGGAATCCACCATCTGCTCGCTGTCGCGTGCCAATGACCGTGACATCTCCCGGGCCGCAGAAGCCCTGAAAGGCGCCCGATCCGCGCGCATCCACACCTTCATTGCCACAAGTGCATTGCATATGGAGAAAAAGCTGCGCATGACGCCGGAGCAAGTGCTGGAACAGGCGAAACTTTCAGTGCGTTATGCGCGCAATCTCGTGGCTGACGTTGAATTCAGTCCGGAAGACGGTTACCGCAGTGACGTGGATTTTTTATGCCGTGTGCTTGAGGCCGTGATTGCTGAGGGCGCCACCACCATCAACGTTCCGGACACGGTGGGTTATGCCGTGCCGGAGTTGTACGGCAACTTCATCAAAACCTTGCGCGAGCGCGTGCCCAACAGCGACAAGGCCATCTGGTCGGTGCATTGCCATAACGACCTCGGCATGGCTGTGGCCAATTCCCTGGCGGGCGTGAAGATTGGCGGTGCACGTCAGGTTGAATGCACGATCAACGGTCTGGGCGAGCGCGCAGGCAACTGTTCGCTCGAAGAAATTGTCATGGCTGTGAAAACGCGCAAGGACTATTTCAATCTTGAGATGAACATCGACCCCCTGCATATCGTCGCAGCCAGCCGCATGGTCAGTCAGACCACCGGATTTGTGGTGCAGCCCAACAAGGCTGTTGTGGGGGCCAACGCATTTGCGCATGCTTCGGGCATCCACCAGGACGGCATGCTCAAGGCGCGCGAGACCTACGAGATCATGCGGGCCGAAGACGTAGGCTGGAGCGCCAGCAAGATGGTGCTGGGCAAACTCAGCGGGCGAAATGCGTTCAAACAACGCCTGCAGGATCTTGGCATCCAGATGGAGAGCGAGGCCGACACCAACGCGGCTTTTGCGCGATTCAAGGAACTCGCCGACGGCAAGAGCGAGATTTTTGACGAGGACATTCTGGCGCTGGTGAGTGACGAAAGTGTGACCCACGACAAGGAACAGTACGGTTTTGTCTCCCTGTCCCAGCGCAGTGAAACGGGTGAGCGGCCTCAGGCAAGCATCGTTTTCACCGTGGATGGCAAGGAGTTCAGAGGAGAGTCAGACGGCAACGGCCCCGTGGACGCCTCGCTCAAAGCCATTGAGAAGCACGTCAAAAGTGGTGCAGAAATGGTCCTGTACTCGGTCAACGCGATCAGTGGTTCAACGGAAAGCCAGGGAGAGGTCACCGTCCGCCTGCAAAACAGCGGGCGCGTGGTCAATGGGGTCGGCGCGGATCCCGATATCGTGGTGGCATCGGCCAAAGCCTATTTGAGTGCGTTGAGCAAGTTACAAAGTAAAGCTGACCGGGTCGCGGCTCAAGGTTAAATACGTTTAACTTAAAAAAATCATTTAAATTCAATGGCTTAGGTGATCTGCCCCGCAAACAGCGCATAAATGGGAGGTAAAACTTACAACTTCACCGTTGCGTTTAAAAAACTCACGCAAACGATTGATATTGCGTGAGTTTTTCTATTTGTATACACTCCACCATCGCAATTAAATGCCATGGAGTTGATTCAATGTCCAACAGACTGAATTTCATATTCAAACGCACCTTACAAGTCGTTGGACTTTTCACCTTCTCTGCAGCGCTGATTTTTCCAGCGGCTCAAGCTGCGCCCGCCAAAAATCAGGTGGTTAAAAAATCACACGCCGTCAAGATCGTTGGAAAGAAATCCAGTGCTTCTACGCGTAAATCAGCGACATTCACACTCAAGTCCAAACGCCGGTCAGTGGTGATGGTGGCTGCACCAGCCCGGCCTTCCTTCGGAAAAATTGCCGGCTTGCACGGCGCGCACGATTCGCTCGACCTGAAGTCCAGCGTGGCCCTGGTGATCGACCAGGACACGCAGGAAGTGCTGTTCAGCAAGAACGATCAGGCCGTGCTTCCCATTGCATCGCTGACCAAATTAATGACGGGGGTCATCATCACAGGGGCGGGCCTGCCGATGGACGAAGTCCTCACCATCACTCAGGATGACGTGGACACCGAAAAAGGCAGCAGCTCGCGCCTGCGCGTTGGCACCAGCTTGACCCGCGGTGAATTGCTTCATCTGGCATTGATGTCCAGCGAAAACCGGGCTGCCCATGCGCTGGGTCGCACGTATCCCGGCGGCATGCCAACTTTTGTGGCGCTGATGAACGCCAAGGCCAAAGCTCTGGGTATGAAGGGCACGCGTTATGTGGAGCCCACAGGGCTGTCCAGTCAGAATCAGTCCAATGCGCATGATCTGGCGACCTTGGTCAATGCCGCCCATGCAGATCCTGTCATACGCGAGTTGTCCACGTCCACCGGCTACCAGGTTGCTGTGGGCCGCCAGACCCTGCAGTACAACAACACAAATCGCCTGGTAAAAAACCCTGAATGGGAAATCGGCCTGCAAAAGACCGGTTATATCTCCGAAGCGGGTCAGTGCCTGGTCATGCAAACCAAAATTGCAGGGCGCAAGCTGATCATGGTTTTTCTGGACTCGGCAGGCAAATTAAGCCGCCTGGGTGACGCCGAACGCGTACGCCGCTGGGTGGAGTCGCAACCTGCGATGGCCCCCAAAATCAGCGCTGCAGCAAGGCCTTCGAACGGCTGAAAACGGTTGCAGGCGCGGTATTTTCTGCGTCTGGAGCTTCCGCCGAAGCATCCGGCGATTGCTATCATTTGAGTAGCGTAATAGCCCCGGTTTTAAAGGGCTCGTGCATTACTTATTTGGAATTTTCTGACTTGTAACCCAAAGCTGCGGAAATTTCATGCGCAGTGGCCTGGAGTTTGGGCAACCAGCTTTCGTCGAGCCGATCGGCTGGCGCTGAAATCGACAGTCCCGCTACCAGCCGGCTTTGGTCGTCGTAAATGCCTGCGGCCATGCAGCGTACTCCCAACTCCAGTTCCTCGTTGTCACGGGCAATGCCGTACTGGCGGGCCTTGGACAATTCCCTCTCCAATGCTGCCAGTTGGGTGATGCTGTTTTTTGTCTGCCCGGGCAAACCGGTTCGGGTGGCGTAGGTGCGCAACCGTTGCGGGTCGTCAAAGGCAAGAAACAGTTTGCCCACCGACGTCAGGTGCAGGGGGGCTCGCCCGCCAATGGCCCGCACCACCTGCATGCCTGAACGCTCACTGTAGGCCCGTTCCACATAAATGATTTCATCGCCCTGGCGCATGCTGAGGTTCACCGGCTGTTGCGTCAATTTGTGCAATTCGCGCATGGGCGCCAATGCGGCGTCGCGCACACTCAGGCGAGCCTTGACCAGATTTCCCAACTCAAGCAGACGCATGCCCAGACGGTAGCTGCCCGCTACCGGACGATCGACAAAGCGGCCAGTGGCCAGGTCATTGAGGATGCGGTGTGCGGTAGACGGATGCAAGCCTGACTTTTCACTGATTTCCTTGAGGGAAACCGCTTCCTCGCGGGTTGCAAGTATTTCCAGCAGGGTAAACATGCGCTCAATCACTTGAACGGTAGGCTTGGCTGGTGGGGCGAGAGTGTCGGGCTGTCTCATAGGCACAATTGTGCCTAAATTTTACCCTGTGAAAAATCTTCTCACCGAAATTCTTGTCGCAAGCTTACTCAGGCGTCCATGACCCAGCGGTATGGGGCATCCATCGCCCGTCGACCAGAATCTCATTCGGTAAAAACCGGGTTTTGTAGTTCATCTTCGGGCTCTGGGCAATCCAGTAACCGAGGTAGACATAGGGTAGATCCAGTTGTCGCGCCTGCTCGATTTGCCAAATCACGCTGTAGTTGCCATAGCTGGCGTGAAGTTCGGGCTCGTAGAAGGTGTACACCGCCGAAATGCCATCCTCCAGCACGTCGAGGATGGACACCATTTTCAATGCCCCGGCTTCACCGTTGGCCAAGGTTTCCCGATACTCGACCAGCCTGGAGTTGACCCGGCTCTGCAGCAAAAACTGGGTGTACTGGTCTATGCTGTCATGGTCCATGCCGCCGCCGGCATGCCGCCCGTTCTGATACCGCAGGTAGAGCTGATAGTGCTCTGGCATGAAGCACAGCTTGAGCACGCGGGCCTGAAGCAACTGGTGGCGCTTCCAGGCGCGTCGCTGGCTGCGGTCCATCTTGAAGCCAGCCACGGGAACGCGCAGAGGCACACAGGCCTGGCACCCATCGCAGTAGGGTCGGTAGGTGAACATCCCGCTGCGGCGAAAGCCGTTGGTTACCAGTTCTGAGTAGGCAGCGTTGTGGATGAGGTGGCTGGGCGTTGCCACTTGCGAGCGTGCCTGTCTGTCAGGCAGGTAGCTGCAGGGGTAGGGCGCTGTGGCATAAAACTGCAGCGTCTGAAGGGGCAGGTCTTTGAGGTGCGTCACGTCAATTTCGCTGTGGCCGTCAAAAAATCTGGTTCCAGTATAGAGCGTCAAATTGCCAATGGGGGGCAGATTTGCGGGCGCTGTCGTACACCTGCGCAACAAATTCTGCGCGAGGGATCTCGAACGCGCCGAGCAGGGCGAGATGGGAGGTATTTTGCTGGCAGTCAATCATGGGGATGCTGTGTGCGCGGCAGAACGCCACCAGCGCCGCCAATGCAATCTTGGAAGCATTGGTGCGATGCGAAAACATGGACTCTCCGAACACCATGCCTCCGAGATTGACGCAATAAAGCCCGCCGACGAGCTCGTCATTGATCCAGGTTTCGACACTGTGGGCATGGCCGGCCTGATGCAGCGCGGTGTAGGCCTTGATCATCTCCGGAACAATCCAGGTCCCGGGCTGACCTGCGCGTGCGGTTGTGGCGCATGCGTTGATGACTTCCGCAAAAGCGGTGTCAACGCGAATGTCATGGCCAGACTCAGTCGCAAAGCGCTTGAGGGTCTGGCGCAGTGAGCGGTGCAGTTTGAAGTTCTCGGTTTGAAGCACCATGCGGGGGTCCGGACTCCACCACAAAATGGGTTGCTCCACGCCAAACCAGGGAAAGATGCCCAAGGCGTAGGCGCGCAGCAGGGTGGCAACATCCAGAGCGCCTCCCGCTGCAAGGAGACCGGGCGCGGGATGTTTGTCTGTCCACGCGGATGTGACCGGCGGAAAGGGTTCGTCGGACGCAAGCCAGTGGAGTGGAGGGGCGGACTCGCGCATGAAATGAAATGAGGAAATCGGTGTGACGGTGCAGCGAAAAGAGCCGGCATGCCGTTGACGTGGCTGGTTTGTGTCATCGTAGCAGGCATGACCGGAGCGCAGCGCAAGAGCTGCGCGGGACACTCCCCCAGAGGCAGAAGAGGGGGAAAAGAAGGCTATAATCGAAGGCTGTATTCCTCAATAGCTCAGTTGGTAGAGCGCCGGACTGTTAATCCGTAGGTCCCTGGTTCGAGCCCAGGTTGAGGAGCCAGTCAATTCAGGGGCTTGCAAGCAATTGCAGGCCCTTTTTCTTTGCCGGTACCATCAGGCGACGATGCCCGGGCCTTCGCTGATAATGCCCGGAAGCTCCAGCACCCCTCTGCCTCAGCAACACCTTACGTTCATGAGTAACGACATTTTTGAGTTTGAATACCCGCGCGTTTTGTCCATTGCCGGCTCCGACAGCGGCGGTGGTGCGGGCATTCAGGCTGACTTGAAGACCATTGCCGCCCTGGGTTGTTATGGCATGACCGCCATCACCGCGCTGACGGCGCAGAACACAATGGGCGTGCGGTCCATCCATGGTGTGCCTCCGGCCATGCTGCGTGACCAGATCGACGCCGTGGTCGAAGACATTGGGATTGACGCGGTCAAGATCGGGATGCTGCATTCGCCCGAGATCGTGTGGACCGTGGCGGAGGCCATTGACCGGCATGCGCTGAAGAAGGTGGTGCTGGATCCGGTCATGGTGGCGACCAGTGGCGCTGTGTTGATTGACAACCCGGCGATTGAGGTCCTCGTGCGCGAACTGTTTGCGCGTGCCGTGCTGGTAACACCCAATCTGGACGAGACGGCCTTGCTGGTGGGCCGGCCGATTCGCAATTCAGCTGATATGGAGCATGCAGCGCACGAACTGCTTGGCAAGGGTGCGTCTGCCGTGTTGATCAAGGGAGGGCACTTGCCGGGCGACATGGTGATGGATTTGTTGCTCACCGCAGATGGCCAAAAGCACTGGATGCAGGGGACGCGCATCCCCAGCGCCAACACGCATGGCACGGGTTGCACGCTGTCGTCGGCGATTGCCGCCGGCCTGGCGCTGAATCTGCCGTTGCTGGAGGCTGTCGAGGCCGCCCGTGTCTATGTGCGCGCTGCCTTGCTCGCTGGTGCCAAAGTTAAAACCGGTGGGGGTGGCGGGCCGCTCAACCACGGACACGCGCCCGTGGCGATGCGGCTCAACCCGCTGCAGATGCCGCGCTGAGCGAAGCGCTGGGCCGGGTCAGGCGGGCCAGCAAAAATGTCAAGGCCAGCGTAGGCAGCGCTGCGCCCCACTCTGGCGCCAGCCGGGCGCACAGATGGTAGAGCGCGATACCTCCAATCCATATGACCACCGCGCTCAGCCTGATTTTCCGGGTGTCGACCATCGAAGCTATGTGCATGGCACCGCCCAGACGGGCCAGAATCACGCCGTACAAGGGAACAAACACGGAGCTGAGCATCAGCAGAAAAGGCTCCAGACTGTGCATCGGCAAAATCAGGGCCAGACCAGTACACACAACTGCCAGCGCCATACCCCATTGGCGCAAGCTCCAGCCAGGCCGCAGGCTGTGTCCCGCAACCGACCCGGCATACAGGTCACCATAGGCGTTGTCCACTTCGTCGATGAGGATCAGGCCAAGCGCAATCAGTCCGCCCTGTGCCAGCAGCAAGGCGGTGACGAGGTCGGTGCTCGGGGTCGTCAGGGCAATCAGCACACCCAGCCCGTAGCACCAGGTGTTTGCGATGGCGTAGCCCAGCCAGGTGCCACGCAGTGCACTTTTGCCGTCGCGGCCATGCCGTGAAAAATCGGCCACCAGCGGCAGCCAGGACACGGGCATGGCAATCACCAAATCCAGGGCCGACAGCGTGCTCATCCCGCCGCTGCCGGGTCGGTTCCAGAAAGCGTCCCAGCCCTGTGCGTGGGCCCGTCCCAGAAACTGCCAGGTCAGCCAGACCAGGGAGGCGATGACCAGAGGCAAACCAAAACGACCAATGAACTTTCGCACCAGCTTGACCATGGAGCCCGACAACAAGGCAATCAGCACGCCGCCCCACAGCAAGGTTGTCAGCACGGGCCAGATCGATGCTGTGAGCGCGCCGGATTGACGGGCAATGGCCATCGTGCCGTCCCGCATGACCACCAGCTCAAACGTCGTCCACCCGATCAGTTGCGCAATATTGAGCAGCACAGGAAGGCGGGCAAAGCTGCTGCCATAGGTGGCGTGCATCAGGCCTGCGCTGGACAGGCCGCTGTCACAGCCGATTTTGGCAGTCCAGGCCAGCAAGCCTGCGCCAAGAATGGAGCCAGCCACGATCACCACCATGGCTGCTTGCGTGCCCAGCGCGGGCACCAGGTAGGCGCCGATTTGCATCACCAGCAAACCTACACCCAGGCTGAGCCAGAGGGATGCGTGATCGCGCCAGCCAAACAGGCGCTCGGACAAGGCAATGGGCGTGAGCGCGGTATTGGGTGTAGGTGACATTTCGTTAGGACCCCGGTAGCCGTTGCAGCCTCAGTGCTTAGTCGAAGACTGGCGACTCCACGCCCAGCACCTTGTGCAGTTTCGGGCTGGTGGTGGTGTATTGCAAATGGATTTTTTTGTCGGGGAAGATGAATGGCGCGGCACCAAAGGCGGCCAGTGCACATTCGTGAAACCCGCTGAGAATCAGTTTTTTCTTGCCTGGGTAGGTGTTGATGTCGCCTACTGCAAAAATGCCGGGAATATTGGTTGAAAACTTTTCCGTATCGACGCTCAGCTGTTTCCGTTCAATGTCCAGGCCCCAGTCTGCGATCGGCCCGAGCTTGGGTGACAGACCAAAAAACACCAGCAGCGCGTCCAGCGGAACCACGCGCGTCACGCCATCTGCGCCAGTCACTTTGGCACCTGTCAGTTTGCCGCCCTGCTCGTTGTAACCGGTGATCTGCCCGACGACGAACTGCATTTCGTGCTTGTCGCAGAGCTCATGCATCTTTGCAACGCTGGCTGGTGCTGCTTTGAAGCCGTCACGGCGGTGGATCAGGATGACGCTTTCAGCCTGGTTGGGTCCTTCGCCGGCAAAATTCAGCGCCCAGTCGAGTGCCGAGTCCCCCCCGCCCACGATCACCAGGTTTTTGCCGGCGAATTGACCCGGCGACTTGACCCGGTAAAACAGTTGGGTCTCGTTGAACTTGTCAATGCCCTCAACGCGCAACAAACGCGGTTGAAACGCGCCCACGCCTGCGGCAATAAAAATGGTTTTTGTCAAAAACTCCGTGCCGCGTGAGGTACGGACAAAAAAGCGACCGTCGTCGCGTTTCTGGACCACACTGACTTCCTGACCGAAATGGAAGGTGGCGCCAAAGGGCTCGATCTGCTTGAGCAAAGAATCGGTGAGTTCCTTGCCGGTACACACTGGCACAGCGGGAATGTCGTAAATGGGCTTGTCCGGATACAGCTCGATGCACTGGCCACCAGGATAGGCGAGCGAGTCGATCACATGGGCCTTGATTTCGAGCAGGCCCAACTCGAACACCTGAAACAAGCCCACGGGACCCGCACCGACAATGACCGCATCTGTCTCTATCGGGCCATCATGGGCGGCGGCAGTGTTGATCACTTCCTGGTTCAGTTGGGGTTCCATCGGGTGTCGATTGGCGGGTTCGGACGGCACGGATGGCGGCTCTTAACGAACCAGCTCTGCCAGTTTTCCGGTTTTGTCTTTCCAGTCGTCGGCATCGGCCAAAGGCTCCTTGCGCTTGGTGATGCTTTTCCAGCCTTCTGCGCGGCTCAGCTCGACATTGAGTTTGATGAACGCAATCTGGTCGGCCGGCACATCTTCCTCCGCAAAAATGGCATTGACCGGGCATTCCGGGATGCAGACGGCGCAGTCGATGCACTCGTCCGGATCAATCACCAGCATGTTGGGGCCTTCGCGGAAGCAGTCCACCGGGCAGACATCCACGCAGTCGGTGTATTTGCAGCGGATGCAGGATTCGGAAACGATGTGAGTCATGTTGTTTTTGCGACGATCGGTGGAAACCCTTGATTTTATGAGCTTTCGAGCTCAAGGGCCGGGCGCCATGCCCTATTTTGAAAATGGCTTTAGGAGTGGCCGGCTTTTTACTGGATCAGCGCGGCACCTGAGGTCTTGTGCGAAGCCGTGTCCACCAGGACCAGGGAACCCAGCACGCGGGAGCGCGAGTAGGGCAAGGCGGCAATGGGTTCGAGCAGCGCCAGTTCAACCAGACCAATCGCATTGGCACCCAGCTGCGCGGCCTCCTGCCGGTCCAGCGTGTTGATGTTGACCTGATGAACAATGCGCTTGATTTTGGTCTTGACCCAGCGATGACCATGCAATGCAAGGTATATGCGGCCGGGTACCAGCGGCTCGTCATCCATCCAGGCGACCGTGGCTGTGATGTCGCGGGTTCCCAGCGGAGGTTCAAAACCGTTCGTTGCCAGTAACCAGTCGCCCCGCGAGACATCCACTTCGCGGTCGAGGATGACACCCACACTGTGGCCGGCCAGCACGGCTTTGGTCTGACGCGCATGGTTCATCACCTGGGAAACCGTAGCGGTCTGGCCGCTGGGCAGGACCGTGACCTCCTGGCCGGGCTGGACGGCGCCACTGGCAATGCGGCCCCAGAAGATGCGGCGCCCTTGCGAGGTGTCGGCGCTGGACGAAAACTTTTCCACCCATTGGACGGGCAACGCGAAAGGCTGGGTGGTGTCGGCGGGAGTAGCCGGCAGTTGCTCAAGCAACTGCAGCAGGCTCGGCCCGCTGTAGTCACACCAGCCCGAATTGGCATCCACCACGTTGTAGCCAATCAATGCCGAAATCGGCACCACCGCCTTGACAGGGATGTTGGCTTCCCGCGCAAACTGCGTCAGCGCCGCGCTGATATGGGCGAAAGCCAGGGCAGGGTTATCAACCGCATCGAGCTTGTTGACGGCAAACACAATCGAGGACACCCGCAGCAGATTGACCAACAGGGAGTGGCGGCGGGTCTGTGGCAGCAACTCAGGTACAGGCGCCGCCCAGTCCAGCTTGGTCGCGTCCACCAGGACCACGGCTGCGTCAGCACTGGATGCAGCCGTCACCATGTTGCGCGTGTACTGCTCATGGCCCGGGGCGTCGGCAATGATGAATTTTCGGCTCTCGGTGCTGAAATAGCGGTAGGCCACGTCAATCGTGATGCCCTGTTCGCGCTCGGCCGACAGGCCATCGGTCAGCAGGGCCAGATCGGTCTCGCCGCCGCGCTGGACACCGGCGAGGTGGTCCTGCAGCACGGCACGGCTGTCCACCAGCAGGCGGCCGATCAGCGTGCTTTTGCCGTCATCGACGCTTCCGCAGGTGACGAAACGCAGTGCGGCGCGGGTATCCTGCACGCCGGCAAGGGCTGGTGCGGGTGATATCTCTACAGCAGAGGTGGTCATCAGAAATACCCTTCTTTCTTGCGCTTTTCCATCGAAGCGTCTGAGGTTTTGTCGTCCATGCGGGTGGCACCGCGCTCACTGACGTCAGCGGCCAGGGTCTCGATGACGATTTGCGCTGCTGTGGCTGCCGGGCTTTCAACCGGGCAGGTGCAGGTGATGTCGCCGACAGTGCGAAAGCGCACGGTCTTCTCGACGGCCTGCTCTCCGTCACGCAGCGGTGTGATGTCAGTGACCGGCACCAGCAGACCCTTGCGCTCGACCACCTTGCGCTGGTGCGCGTAGTACAGCGATGGCAGCTCGATTTTTTCCCGCTCGATGTATTGCCACACGTCGAGTTCGGTCCAGTTGGAAATCGGGAACACGCGGAAATGCTCGCCAGGCTGCAGCCGGGTGTTGAACAGCGTCCACAGCTCGGGACGCTGGGCTTTGGGCTGCCATTGGCCGAAGGCATCGCGGTGCGAAAAGATACGCTCCTTGGCTCTGGCCTTCTCCTCGTCGCGGCGCGCGCCACCAATCAGGGCGTCAAAGCGGAATTCATCAATCGCTTCCAGAAGCGTGACCGACTGGTGCACATTGCGTGATTCACCGGGGTGGGCCAGGCGCACGGTACCGCGTTTCATGGAATCTTCGACGTTGCGCACAATCAACTCTGCGCCCAGCTGCTTTGCGCGGTAGTCCCGGAAATCGGTGACTTCATGGAAGTTGTGACCGGTGTCAATCATCAGGAGCGGGTAGGGAATGCTGCCGCCGCGCTCTTTGTCCAGAAAGGCCTTCTCAGCGCATTTGAGCAACACCAGCGAATCCTTGCCGCCCGAAAACAGCAGGGTGGGGCGCTCAAAGGCAGCAGCGACCTCGCGCAGGATGAAGATCGCCTCTTCTTCCAGCGCGTCAAGGTGGGCGTTGCTCAGTTTGCCAAGCAACTGGGGTTCGGTTCGGGCG
>JAKFXR010000075.1 GCA_021731285.1 Polaromonas sp.
GCGCCGGCTGCGCCGCTGGCGGGCCCGGCCGACGCGCCGGTTCAGCGCGTCATCAAAGTCAGGCGGGACTACAACAGCTGGGTGGCCAGCGAGACCATGGAGGACTATGCGCTGCGTTTCACGCCCCAGCGTTTTCGCAAGTGGTCGGAGTGGCGCGTGGCCAATACGGCTTTTGGGGCGGCTTCCTTTTTGATCCTGGAAGCGGTGGGCGCGACTTTGCTCGTCCAGTACGGTTTTACCAATGCGTTTTGGGCCATTGTTGTCACCGGGTTCATCATTTTCATGGCCGGGTTGCCCATCAGCATTTACGCGGCCCGGTATGGCCTGGACATGGACCTGCTCACGCGCGGCGCGGGCTTTGGCTACATCGGCTCCACGCTGACCTCGCTGATCTACGCCTCCTTCACCTTCATCTTTTTTGCGCTTGAAGCCGCGGTGATGGCCTATGCGCTGGAACTGGCGCTGGGCATCCCGCCCAGCTGGGGTTACCTCATTTGCGCGCTGGTGGTGGTCCCCCTGGTCACCCATGGTGTCTCGGCCATCAGCCGGCTTCAGGTCTGGACCCAGCCCTTGTGGCTGATCATGCTGATTGTTCCTTTTGTCTATGTCATTGTGCGCGATCCGGGTGCATTCGCCGGAATAACGCACTACAAAGGTGAGAAAGGAAGCGAATCAGGTTTTGATTTGCACTTGTTTGGTGCGGCATTGACGGTTGGAATTGCCCTGATTACCCAAATGGGGGAGCAGGCTGACTATTTGCGCTTCATGCCTGTGCAGACGGCGGCTAACCGCCGCCGCTGGTGGCTGGGGGTGCTGGCGGGTGGTCCGGGTTGGGTCGTGCTGGGTGTCCTCAAGATGCTGGGCGGCGCATTTCTGGCGTACCTGGCGATCACGCACATGGTGCCGCTGGATCGCGCTGTGGACCCGAACCAGATGTACCTGGCGGCCTATGAATACGTGTTTCCGCATTACGGCTGGGCGGTGGCGGCGACGGCGCTGTTTGTGGTGGTGTCGCAGCTCAAGATCAATGTGACCAATGCCTACGCCGGATCACTGGCCTGGTCCAACTTTTTCTCGCGGCTGACGCACAGCCACCCCGGCCGGGTGGTGTGGGTGGTGTTCAACACATTGATCGCCTTCATGCTGATGGAGATGAATGTGTTCCAGGCGCTGGGTGATGTGCTGGGTCTGTATTCCAATATTGCGATTGCCTGGATGATGGCGGTGGTGGCCGACCTCGTCATCAGCAAGCCGCTGGGTCTGTCGCCCAAGGGCATCGAGTTCAAGCGCGCCCACCTGTACGACATCAACCCCGTGGGTGTGGGTGCGATGGCGCTGGCATCCGTGCTGTCGGTCAGCGCCCACCTGGGGTTTTTTGGGCCCACGGCCCAGGCCTTTTCGGCGGTGATTGCACTGGGCACCGCTTTTGTGAGCGCGCCGCTGATTGCCTGGGCTACCCGGGGCCGCTACTACATTGCGAGGCAGGGCGACGTGCCTGAGACCGGCGCACCGGGCAACGACCAGCCCCTTGTGCTCAAACGCTGCGTCATCTGCGAGCGAGACTACGAAGGGCCTGACATGGCGCATTGCCCGGCCTACCAGGGGCCGATCTGCTCGCTGTGCTGCACACTCGATGCGCGCTGCGGCGATTTGTGCAAGCCGCAGGCCAGCCTGTCCGCACAGTGGTCGGCTGCCCTGCGCTGGCTGCTGCCGCGCCGCATCTGGCCCTACCTGGATACCGGGCTCGGGCATTTTCTGCTGCTGATGCTGGTGGTCGTGCCCCTGCTGGCCAGTGTGTTCGGCTTGCTTTACCACCAGGAAATGCGCGCGCTGCTGGATCTGCAGGCGGCCTCGGAATCTGCATTGCGTTCAGGTTTTCTCAAGGCCTACATGGCCTTGCTGGTGATTGCCGGCATGGTGGCGTGGTGGCTGGTGCTGGCCCACAAGAGCCGGCAGGTGGCGCAGGAAGAGTCGAACCGGCAGACGCATTTGCTGATGAAAGAAATCGACTCCCACCGCCAGACCGACGAGGCGTTGCAACAGGCCAAGCGTGTGGCCGACCAGGCCAACCAGGCCAAGAGCCGCTACATCAGCGCCATCAGCCACGAGTTGCGCACGCCGCTCAACAGCATCCTGGGTTATGCGCAGCTCATGGGAGAAGACACCTCGATTCCCGCGCATCGCCAGCAGGCTGTGGGCGTCATCAAGCGCGGCGGCGAGCACCTGCTCACGCTGATCGAAGGCACGCTGGACATTGCGCGCATTGAAAGCGGCAAGCTCACGCTCAACGTCAGGCCCATGCACTTTGCGGACTTCGTGCAGGAGATCGTAGGCATGTTCGAACTGGAGGCGCAGGCCAAAGGGCTGGCCTTCAAGTTTGAGTCGGATGGTGTGATGCCGGTGGTGGTGCGCGCTGATGAAAAGCGGGTGCGGCAGATCCTGATCAACCTGTTGGGTAACGCCATCAAGTTCACCACCGCAGGCCGCATCAGTTTGCGCATGAAATACGCCCGCGAAATGGCCAGCATCGAGATTGAAGACACCGGCCCGGGTTTGTCCGCGCAGGAGATTGAACGGATCTTTGAGCCCTTTACCCGCGCGTCCACACCAGGCCCGGCGGCGCCTGGTGCCGGGCTGGGCCTGACCATTGCCAAGATGCTGACTGACCTGATGGGCGGCGAGTTGACGGTGACCAGCACGCCCGAGGTCGGTTCGGTGTTTCGCGTCAAGCTGTTCCTGCCCGAAGTGAGGATCGCGCCTGGCATGCCTTACCCCGTGGCAAGCTCGCGTGAGTACAAAACCCGTCGTGGCTACGCTGGCCCGCGCAGGCGGGTTCTGGTGGTGGACAACGAGGAGGCGGATCGCGAGTTGCTGGTCAATGTGCTCGAGCCGCTGGGATTTGAATTGAGAACGGCGGCCAGCGGCCACGATTGCCTGGATTTGCTGACGGCCGGCTACCAGCCTGAGGTGATCCTCATGGATCTGGCCATGCCGGGGATAGACGGCTGGGAAACCATACGCCGCCTGCGGGCACTGGGCCATACCGAAGTCAACATTGCCATTGTTTCGGCCAATGCTTTCGACAAGGGACTGGACAACGATGTGGGCATTTTGCTGGAGGACTTCATTCTCAAACCGGTACGCCACAGCGAGTTGCTGGACTGGCTGGAGCGGCGCCTGTCGCTGGTGTGGCTTGATGCTCCGACCCGGTCGCCTGTCGTTGAGGCCGCGCCAGCTTTACCGCGGGTGTTCCCGCCTGCGCTGCAGCTCGAAGCCTTGCGTGAAGTGGTCAACCTCGGTTATTTTCGCGGCATCATGAACACGCTGGACGAGATTGAAAAGACGCAGCCGCAAAGCGCTGGCTTTGCTGAAGACATGCGCAGCCTGGCGCGCCAGTTCCAGTTTGAGGCGATGAGCCAGCAACTGGGTCAGGTGCCCCATGAATGACCGCGCACTGGCCCATACCCTGGACCGCGCCAACAGCGATGTGGTGCTGATCGTCGACGATGTCCCAGACAACCTGTCGGTGCTGCATGATGCGCTCGACGAGTCCGGCTACACCGTGCTGATAGCCACGCATGGCGAGGCGGCCCTGCTGCGTGCCACGCAGGCGGTGCCCGACATCGTGTTGCTGGACGCCATGATGCCCGGCATGGATGGCTTCGAGGTGGCCCGGCGCCTGAAGGCTGACGCGAAGACCGCGCATATTCCCATCATCTTCATGACCGGGCTGACAGAGACCGAGTACCTGGTGGCGGCGCTGGAGTCCGGCGGCGTTGACTACGTGACCAAGCCGATCAAGCCCAAGGAGGTGTTGGCGCGCATGGGGGTGCACCTGCAGGGTGCAAGGGAAAAAAGACAGGCGCGCAGTGCGCTGGATGCCTTTGGATATGCCTCGATCACGGTGCGCGTCAGTGACGGCAAGCTCATGTGGCAGACGCCGCTGGCGCGGGATCTTTTGCAGCAGTATTTTGGAACCTGCGCGCCGCAGACGCCGCCAGAGGTGCTGGCCTGGCTGCGCCGTAGCCTGGCGGATACCCACCTGCAGGCCGAGCCGCCACGTCTGGTCCGTCCCAGCGCAACGCAGGGCGCCAGACGCCTGAGCGTGCGCCTGCACCAGCAAGCCGGTGACAGCGAAGGGGGCGGCGACTGGCTGATCATCATGCGTGAAGAGTCCGAGGAGTCTGTCATCCAGGCCATCGGCCTGAGCTTCAAATTGACGGCGCGTGAAGCCGAGGTGCTTTACTGGGTGGTCAAGGGCAAGATCAACCGCGACATCGGGGACATCCTGGGCACCAGTCCCATGACGGTCAAAAAGCACCTTGAGCACGTGTTTGCCAAACTGGGGGTGGAGACCCGCACCGCCGCGGCCGGCATGGCCATGAGCCGCATCAGGCAATTGCATCCGCAATTCGAGCAGTAGATACAGCCCCACGGTCGTTCACTGCGTGTAACTCCCTGCCCCCAAGGGGCCGCTGCGCCTGCGGCCCGGCTGAGCCGGTTCCGCGGCCCCGGCTTGAAAAGAGAAGACGCGTTGCGCCGCTACCGCCTTTGTGCAGACCCGGGCGCGAAGGGTTACAATAGAGGCTTCGGTAAAGCAACAGCTTTTTACATGAAAGCCCCTTACCACTGGCTTTCTTCTCAAATGCGGCGCTTCCCCGGAGCCCGAATTCACAGTGTTTTCAGTGCCCCTACAGCGCTGGACCCTCTCAAGCACTGCTCCATTCCAAGCGAGCGTCTCTCCCAATGGCGCCCACTCAAGGCTCACGCAGCCCAGCCCATTGCCAAGGGGCCTGGCGGCACCTACCGAATACCGCCGGCTTGCTTGCAAGCCGTTTACTTCCCAATTTATCAAGCCGGGAAAAATACCCGGCCCGGACTTTTATGAACAGTGATCACACCAACATTGCGGTGGGCAAATACCTTGTCACACCGCTGGCCAAACCGCAAGGCGAAGGCCTTTTCGCGGCTTCGGTTTCCATCCGCTCCGGCCGCGGCAGCGCCACGCATGACCGCGTGCTGCGTTTCAGCGGCCTTTTTGACACCGCATCGTCTGCGCTGCATTACGCGACGGAACACGCCCTGGGCTGGATTCGCGAACGCTCAGCACCCGCTTGCGCCTGAAGCCGCAAAACCCCAATTTCAAATCTCAAGGAGTTTTCAAGATGGCCAAAGAAGAACTGATTGAAATGCACGGACTCGTCAACGAAGTGCTGCCGGATTCGCGTTTTCGCGTGACGCTGGACAATGGCCACAAGCTGGTGGCGTACACCTCCGGCAAGATGCGGAAAAACCATATCCGCATCCTGGCGGGTGATCAGGTATCGCTCGAGCTCTCGCCTTACGATCTGAGCAAGGGCCGCATCACCTTCAGGCATATCGCCGGCCGTGGCCCGGGACCCTCGCGTCAGGCCCACTGAGCACCTTGCCACCAAGCGTCAATTCGGTGCTTGGCCCTTTCCCGTAAAGGAAAGTTTGCTATCTGTTTTATAGCAATTGAATCATGCCGCAGGCGGCTGACCGCTTGAGCCGGCGGCGCCGGCCGGCCCAGGGCGCGCCATCCAGGCGATCAGGGACGAGCGCATGGCCTCTTCCACCGACATCGCAATCGGCTGGACCCACTCCAGCGGAACAAACACGGTGTAGCCGCCAATCATGTAACCCATGGGCAGGTAGACCGCAACACGCTCACCGGGCAAAAAACCGGCCGGAAGGTCGGCAAAGCTGCGCCGCGTGACCAGACCGACGATTTCCAGGCCATGGCCCGGCATGCGCAGCACCACCACTTGCTGCGTGTCCGACTGGCCGCCGGGCGAAAAATAATCGGCAAAACTTTTGAGCGACGAATAAATGCTTTTGACCACCGGCAGGTTGGTCAGCGGCAGCTCGGCAATGGAGAGCAGGCGCCGCACCCGCGGCTGGGACACCAGCACACCGATGGCCAGGATACACAGGATGCCGAAGACCAGGCCCATGCCCGGCAGGTAAAAGCTGCCGATCAGCGGCCGCAGCACCCACAGCGCGAGCGTCTCTGTCCAGGCGAGAAAGATGTACAGCACATACAGCGTCAGCGCCACCGGCAGGATGGTGATGAGTCCGCGGAAAAAATATTTGTAGAGTTTCGTCATGGCGGGCTCCGGCGGTCTGATGCGACCAGGTGATGGGCTGATGGGGTGGACAGTGTAGGTGCGGCCCTACCCGGGCTTTCGGCACCCTCCGGCAGCCCGGTTCTGCGCGTGCACGTAGTCTGGAGCTTCATCAACAAGGAGTAAACAATGCCCGTTATTGCCTGGCTACTCGGTGTCCCCATCAGTGTGATCATTATCCTGATGTTGTTTGGGGTTTTTTAGGAGAGAGCTGACATGTTGCGAAAACTGATCATGCTGGCCATCACGTCCGGGCTCGCGGCCAGGTTGTATCGGAGCTATCTGGAGAAGCAGGAAAGAGCCGCGAGGGCGGCCAACCGGGCACCCGTCAGGCGGCGCAGACGTGCCGGCACCCACACCGGAGAAGCGTGAGCGGTTTTGATTCAGTCAGCGGGCGGCTTGCGCCTTGATTTGCCGCTGAGCAGCAACAGGGCCAGGCCGCACGCGGCGCAGAGCGCGCCATAAACCGCCCACTTTATCTGGCCCGTCATGAAGCTGCCGGGCAAGACATTGATGCCCTGGAAAAACCAGAGCGTGCCCAAGAGTATCAACAGCAGTGCAATGATTCTGAGTGTGATGGTCATGTTGATTCCTTCGCGCAGACCTCAATCCGGGATACGCACCAGCGGTCCAAAACACGCCTTCAGTGAAGCGTCCTGGCAAAAGAGAAGCTTGTCACGTTGTGGGCTGAATTGCACAAAACGCGTGGTTTGTTCGCCCGGGCCTTCCGACAGCACGCCCGAGCAGTCGGTTTTGTCGTTGTGCCTCAGAACGGTCTCTGTGACCTTGTAAAAACCGGCCTTGTCAGGAGCGGTCATGGCATGAAACTTTTTTTCCGACACTTCCTGGCCACTGGTGGCCAGAACGGTCTGGTTTTTCCGGTATTGGTAAGTCTCGGTGCACGAGCCGGCGAACAGCGTCCAGCTCCAGGTACCCACCAGCGGATGCTGGCCCGCCGGCGCCGCTTCACCCGCGGCATGCAGAACGGCTGAGGTGGTGACCAGCGTCAGGCTTAACAGTAAAGGTCGCAAATGTTCCATCAAGGGTCAAAGGTTGCTGCCACACACGATGCTACCCTGCTTGCAGGCTTGGGCGCGGGAGACGCTACAGTTGGGCATAGCCATCCACAGGACGCCCATGAAAAAGCCCGCTGCCCTTGCCCTGACCGTATTGCTGTCCCTCACCTGGCCCGCGGCCAGTGCGGAGACCATTGGCGAAGTCGACACTGTGTTCAAGTGGATAGGCCCGGACCACAAGATTGTGGTGAATGCGCACGACGATCCCAAAGTCAAGGGTGTGGCCTGTTATGTGTCACGCGCGAAAACCGGGGGCATCAAGGGTGCGGTGGGTCTGGCGGAAGACAGATCCGAGGCCTCCATCGATTGCCGGCAAATCGGCCCCATCTCGTTTGCCGGACCGCTCCCGGCCCAGGAAGAGGTGTTCAGCGAGAGGATTTCGCTGGTCTTCAAGAAAATACGCATCGTCCGCATGGTCGATGCCCCGCGCAACACGCTGGTCTACCTGACCTATTCGGACCGGCTCATCGAAGGCTCTCCGCAAAACAGCGTGGCTTCCGTGCCGGTGGACCGCGCCACGCCCATACCCCTCAAGCGCTGAATCGGGCAGCGATGGGGCCTGTGTTGAAAATGCAACAGGGCCTCAGGGCCAGTCAGCCGTACCTGGGAGCGGGGGACTACCCCTATAACAAATTTGTATTAGACATTGGACACTTGAGCGCGCATCCTTTCCACCCAGCGCTGTGGCCGGGCACACTTGCAAACAAGGACTTGGTTTGGGCATGAATCACATCTTCCCTGGCGTGCCGGCACCGGCTGAATCCCTCTGGCAGGGTTCGGGCGGGATCTTGTGCCCAAGTCTGACTGTGGGTGGTGCCGCCTGATGAACAAGCGCGACACGCCACCGGGACGCCCAGGCAAGGCCGGAAATGTCGCGCCCGCTGATCCCGCGTCCGCCCTTGAGGCCTTGACCCAGGAGCTGGCTGAGAGCAAGCGGGCGCTGGAAGCCCTCAAGCTCGAAACCCGGCACCTGCGCAGCCTCGCCGCCATTTCCGCAGACTGGTACTGGGAGCAGGATGCCGACTACCGCTTTGTCGAGTTCGCCACCGAGCAGGGCACAGGCAAGCTCGACAAGCCCGTGCTGGGTGGTGCTGTTGGCAGTTTCCGCTGGGAACTCAGCGGCATCGTTCCCCTGAGCATGTCCTGGGACGAGCACCGGGCGGTGCTGGACGCGCGCCAGCCTTTCCGGGACTTCGAATACATGCGGGTGTTTGAGGACGGTACGCCGACGCGCTATTTCTCCGTCAGCGGCGTGCCGGTGTTTGGCGACAGGAAAAAATTTCTGGGCTACCGGGGCACCACACGCGACATCAGCGACAGCAAACGCGCGAAAGAAGCGCAGACACGGGCCTCGGGCTTTCTTGACGACGTCGTTGAAAACATACCGATTGCGATGCACCTGAAGGAAATGAAGCAGGGTCGGCATCCCATCGTCATCTGGAACAGGGCCTCGGAAGCGTTGTACGGCATCAAGCGGGACGAGGTGCTGGGAAAAACCGTTCACGAGCTTTGGCCCAAGGCAGCGGCCGACCAGATGCACGCCGCCGATCTCGAGCTGGGCAGCAGTGGGGCCACGCAGGATTTTCCGGACCGTCCGGTGCCGACGCGCCATCGGGGCGTTATTCACGCCCACATGCGCAAGGTGCCGCTGAAGGATGCGCAAGGGGTCACAACCCACATCCTCGTCACCGCCGAAGACATCACCGATCGACTGGCGGCCGAGGCCCGCCTGCGCCACAGCGAAGCGCGCTTTCGCAGCCTGACGCAGCTGTCGTCGGACTGGTACTGGGAGATGGACCAGCACTTCCGGTTTACCAAAATCTCCGGCGGAACCGATGACCGGGTACGCCAGCTGATTGATCAAAAGGTCGGCAAGACTCGCTGGGAGGCCGACCAGAACCCGGCAAGAAAGTCCATGTGGGCAGCACACAGGGCCATGCTGGAAAGGCATGAAACCTTCCGGGATTTTGAGTACGAGGACGAAGACCCCGAAACGGGCACCGGGATGGTGTTCAGTGTCAGCGGTGAGCCTGTGATGGATGCAGAAGGCAAGTTCAGCGGTTATCGCGGCGTAGGTACCGACATCACTGCACGCAAGAAAATAGAAAACGCCCTGCGCAGCAGCGAAGCGCGTTTCCGCACCGTGGTGGCCGCACTGGCCGAGGGTGTGATCCTGCGGGATGCCGGCGGCCGAATTGTCGACTGTAACCCCAGTGCCGAGCGCATCTTGGGAAAAACCCTGGCCCAGATGACGGGTCTGGTGCTGGCCACGCCGGAGTGGATCATGTTGCGGGAAGATGGTTCGCTCATGCCGGATGAGGAGCGTCCCAACATTGTCGCCGTGCGCACCGGAAAACCCCAGACCAACTCCGTGGTCCGCTACCGCAAGCAGGATGGGTCGGACCTGTGGTTGTTACTGAACGTCCAGCCGCTTTTTGACGGGGTCAAGGGTGAACCGACCGGTTATGTCACCACCATCACCGACATTACCAAGCGCAAGCGCGCAGAGCTGGAAATCGTGCGTCTGAACGTCGATCTTGAAAACCGCGTGTCGCGCAGGACTGCCCAGCTGGAGGCGGCCAACAAGGAGCTCGAAGCGTTTTCCTATTCGGTGGCGCATGATTTGCGATCGCCGCTCAGCGCGATTGACGGTTACGGTGCGCTGCTGCAAAAGGCGGTGCCTGCCGACGCGGGAGAGCGAGCGCACCACTACCTCAGCCGCATGCGCAGTGGCGTGCGGCGCATGGGAGAACTCACCGACGGGCTCCTTTCCCTGGCGCAGTTGTCGCGTACCAACCTGACCTGGGAGGCGGTGAATTTGAGCGCGGAAGCCACACGCGTTCTGAGGCAATGGTCGGAAAACGATCCGGCGCGCGAGGTGCACGCGACGGTTGAACCTGAATTGCTGGTGCGGGGAGATGCTTCGCTTTTGCGTCAGGTGCTGGAAAACCTGATCGCCAATGCCTGGAAGTTCACCTCCAAAAAACCTTCTGCTGAAATTTCAGTCGGATCCCAGGCCGGCACTGACCAGCAGGTGGTCTATTTTGTGCGGGACAATGGGGCCGGGTTTGACATGGCCTACGCTGACAAGCTGTTCGGTACCTTCCAGCGGCTGCATTCTCCCGAAGAGTTTGCGGGCAGCGGCATAGGTCTGGCCACGGTCAACCGCATCATCACCCGCCATGGAGGCAAGATCTGGGCGGAGTCGGTGGTGGGTGAGGGCAGCACCTTCTACTTCACCCTGGGAAATGACCAGAGCAGTGCCATACACAGCCCCGGCTCTGCTCAGGACGACGGTCAGGCGGCAGTGACGCAGCGATTCGGCCTCGCGCCGGTTTCCCGGACATCCAGCTTTCTCAGTATGGATACGGATGTCGTGGCCATCAGTGACCAGCAGTTCTCCAGTGCTTTCGAACACGCTGCCATTGGCATGGCGCTGATCGGCATTGATTCGCGCCGGCTGAGGGTCAACAACGCTTTTTGCCAGATGCTGGGTTATTCCGAGGCTGAAATGCTGGCCCGCACGGTGCAGGAGATCACCCATCCTGACGACGTCGAGTGGGATGTGCAGCAGCGTAACAGGGCGCTGGCCGGCGAGATTGAAACCTATCAGTGGGAGAAGCGCTACATCCATCGGTCCGGACGGATTGTCTGGGGTTTTCTTACCTGCTCACTGGTGCGGGACGAGGACCGCAAGCCGCTGCACTTTATCTCCCAGGTGCAGGACATCACCGAGCGCAAAGAGGTCGAGCGCAACATACGTGAAAGCGAAGAGCGCTTCCGTGCGCTGACCGAGTTGTCCTCTGACTGGTTCTGGGAGCAGGACGAAAACTTCCGCTTTGTCCAGATATCCGGCGACATGACGCACGCCCATCTGATGTCGTCCACGAGAACGAATGCCATCGGCAAGACGCGGTGGGAGCTTGACCATGTGAACATGGACGAAACCGTCTGGGCTGCCCACAAGGCCCAGCTGGAGCGCCATGAGGTCTTTCGTGACTTTGAAGTGACCCGGCTGGACAACAACGGGGAGATGCGCTACGTGAGCATCAGTGGCGTGCCGATTTTCGATTCGACGGGGCGGTTTACCGGCTACCGTGGCACTGGCCGCGATAACACGGAGATGCACCGGGTCAGCGATGCGCTGCGTGCCAGCGAATCACAGTTGCGGGAGATCACCGACACGGTTCCGGCGCTGATAGCTTATGTCGATCTCGAGCAGCGCTTCCGCTTTCACAACCGGGCCTACGAGGAGTACTTCGGCCTTTCGCATGACCAGATCAACGGGAAAACCTTGCTCGAGGTCATGGGCGAGGCCTTCTACGCGGTCGTTCGCTCGCGCGTCGAAGAGGTGCTGACAGGCTACCCGGTGGTCTATGAGCGTACCCAGAAAACCGCCAGGGGCGATCACCGCGACTTCGTGGTCAATTATTTTCCGCGCTACGGCGATGGCGACCAGGAGGGCGAGGTCATCGGCTTTTATTCCCTGGCTTCCGACATCACCGAACTCAAGCGCATTGACCGCATGAAGAGCGAGTTTGTCTCGACCGTCAGCCACGAACTCCGTACGCCCCTGACTTCCATTCGCGGTTCCCTGGGGCTGATTTCCGGTGGCGTTGCCGGGCAGTTGCCCGAGGCGGTCAAGACGCTGGTCGGGATTGCCAAGAACAACTGCGAGCGCCTGATCCGCCTGATCAACGACATTCTGGACATTGAGAAAATCGAATCCGGCAAGATGCGTCTGGAGCTTCAGGTGATTGAGCTCAAACCGCTGCTGGTGCAGGCGCTGGCGGCGACCGAGGGGTTTGGCGCGGCGCAAAACGTGGGCCTGAAGCTGGAAGTCGTCGACGATAGCCTGCAGGTCAACGTGGACAGCGACCGCCTGACCCAGGTCGTGACCAACCTGCTGTCCAATGCCATGAAATTTTCTCCCGCGGGCGACGCCGTGGAGGTTCATGTGTCCAGGGGGGGGCTGGGTGTCCGGGTGGAGGTGCGCGACCATGGACCGGGTATCCCCGAGGAGTTTCGCAGCCGCATTTTCCAGAAATTCTCTCAGGCAGACTCGTCCGACACGCGCCAGAAGGGCGGCACGGGCCTGGGTCTGAATATCTCCCGCGCGATCATCGAGCGTCTGGGAGGGCAGATCGGATTCACCACCGATGCCGGCGTTGGCACAACCTTCTTTTTTGAACTGCCGGAGTGGAAAGAGCTGCCGGCGGCCGGGGCACCCGGTGCCGGAACTCCGTCGGGCCGGCCGCGCATTCTCATCTGCGAGGACGACCGCGATATTGCAAGACTGATCGCCATGATGCTGGACAAGGGCGGTTTTGATTCCGACATGGCCTATACCGGTGCCCAGGCCTTGTCCCAATTGGCCCAGACCAGCTATGCGGCCATGACCGTGGACCTGCAACTGCCCGACCAGACCGGCATCGCCCTGATCAGTGCCTTGCGCCGGCAGGGGAGCACACGTGACATGCCTATTGTGGTGGTGTCCGCCATGGCTGGCGAGGGGCAGATCCAGTTCAACAACCAGCCCCTGTCAGTGTCGGATTGGCTCGAAAAACCGATTGATGAAAACCTGTTGATCATGGGCCTGCGGCGGGCGATTGACGGCATGGCCGTTGGCAAACCGAGGATTTTGCACGTTGAGGACGACCTCGACATTCAGCGCATCACGGCTGCCATTGGGCAGGATTTCGCAACCTTTGAATTTGCGGCAACGCTGCAGGAAGCCCGTTCACGGCTGTTGGACCAGAAATTTGACCTGATCCTTCTGGATCTGACCTTGCCAGGGGGCTCCGGCTGGGATCTGCTGTCTGATATCGAGGCACTGGACCGGCCGCCGCCCGTGGTGGTGTTTTCTGCACTGGAAGTCGATCGCGCGCACAGCGCGCGCACCGCCGCCGTGCTGCTCAAGGCCCAGACTTCGAACGCGGAGTTGCTGGAGACGCTGCAGCGGGTGCTGAACCAGAGCCGATCCTTCGGTGCACGCAAGGGCTGAGGCTGTCGAAGGATTCGACCCTGCGACGATGCAAAGAAAATCGCGGCCTTGCCCTGTGTTGACGAGGGAAGTATGCTATTTATATGATAGCAAACAGATTTCTAGGGTTTGCCCCACTCGGAATAGCTGACCAGGGCCGGACTCGGAGCGTGACCAAGCAGCTTGTGCAGTGCAATGCACAGTTCACTGAGGTCGCTGGTTTTGCTGACCACCAGTGCTGCGCCTTCATCGCGCGCTGTGGATTTCAGGGCTTCATCGACGTAGCCGGAAATAATGATCACCGGCAACTGGGGATGCCCCCGCCTGACCTGCCTGAGTAACTCAATGCCTGAGCAGGCTTTCAGGCGGTAGTCGGTCACCAGCAGGTCACATTGCGAGGGATCGGTTTGAAGAAGCGCAAGCACATCTTTGGGGCTTTCAAAACAGGTGACCCGAAAGCCGGCATCGGGAAGTGTCTCGCTGACCAGAACCCTCATGGGTTCGTAGTCGTCCACGTAGAAGATATGTTTGAACTTGAACGCCAGCTCACCGAATCCGGAGCTTTCCAGCGGCACGGCAGTTGGCAGGTAAATGTCAAAGGCGGTGCCGCGTCCCGGCTCTGGCAGCACGGTGAACATTCCCTGGTGCCGTACGATGATGGCGTGAACCTCGACCAGCGGCAACCTGCGCGCCCCCTGGGGATTTTTTTCTGCAAGAGCGGGCACCGGCATCAGGGTATGCGAAGGCCCCGTTGCCAGCCGACTGTTGTTGCTGACATGCAGACGCGCGTAGCGCCGGGGTGGAAGCCCGCCCTGCAGTTTGCCTGCTTCCGGATCCAGAATGACGTCATCAAGCAGAACCTCGTTCATCTCGACAATGATCTGCCCGGCGTGCTTTCCCATGGAATGCCATGCAACGATAAAGACACTGAGCAAGGCCTGTTCCAGTGATCGCGCCACGGCACGTATGCCCGGGTCATCATGAGACAGATTGAGCGCGAGCTCAACCTCGCCCGGAAGCAGGGCGCGAAAGCGCTGCAATGCGCGCAAGACAATGGGCGCCAGTCCCTGATTGACCAGGCCTTCTTGGGGTGGAAGGTCGGCGTGCATGGAAGCCTTTCCGGTGCGTCGGGATTCCAGCTCGCCCTGCGGCAGGGGCTGACCTGATGCGCACACTGACGGCAGATTAGGCCTTTTGACTTAGCGCGTCAATCCAGAATCCTGGCTGCCAGGTCGCTGAAGTCGCGTGGTCCGGCCCGCGGGCAGCGGTTCCGGACCGGCTGACCGCCGCTCAGATTCTGCCGAGATCCTGAATGGCGTCAACAATCATGCTGGAGCCAATGGCGATCAGCAAGATGTCGCTGGCAACCCTGACGTACTTGTGGCCGGAAGGCGGTGCGCCCAGCTGCATGACCACCGATTGGGGAACCGGGTAGTAAACGACGTCCCGCGGCAAAGGCTGACCCACAGCCCATTTTTTGGCCTGACCCGGAGGCATGCAGCCATTGTTCTTTTTGGCCAGACCGGGGGGGCAGCGGCCGGCGCGGTACTGGCTGGTGTAGTACTCGCGAACGACCACGCGCTGTGGCTCGCCAAAATACCCGCCTACCCGTACTTCGGATGTGGTGCGTACTTCCTGCTTGCTGTTTTTGTTCTTGTCTTTTTTGCCACCACCGTTTTCTTTTTGCTCGTGTTTTCCGCCTTTGCCGTTTCCAGTACCTTCGGGTTTTTCGGCGAATGCTGTGCTTGCAGCAAAGGCAAGCGACAAGACAAGGGGAAGCATGCGGAGCTGCGAAAATTTGTTTGATGTCATGGTGGGCCTCTGGGTTGGTCTCGTGTCAATCGGATGTCCGGACGCGGACGCCGGACTTTATTTATAACGTTCAAACCAGGCTGGCGTTGTCGTCAAAGATCGGGTCGGGGCCTTTTGGCGGTGTCGTCCTACAGATTGGCCTTGACCCAGCAGCCTGCCCGGGCTTGGGCCTGCTTGTTCACTTCGGACTGACCAGCTAGTTGCGCTGGCTCCGGGAAAGTGCAGTCTTTGCGGCGGGCTCTGCAGGCTTCTTCCTGTTCAGGGCGCTTTCGAATTCGGCGAGCGACAGCGCGTTGTCCCTGTTGCTGTCGGCTGCGACAAAGTGCCTGGCGACGCCCCGAAAGCCTGCCGCTTCCTCGCGATTGATCCTGCCGTCCTTGTTGGCATCCATGAAGCTGAAAGCACGCTCGACGTCCTTCGCGGCGTATGGCGCCGGTACTGGCAGAGAGGGCGTGGGGGCAGCGGTTTGCGCATGTGACTGGTTTGCCAGCAGGACGGCACCTGCGCAGAGCAGCATCCAGCCGGCCAGGTGCCGCATCCGCGCTTGCTGACGTGAAGTGATGAGGGGATTGTGGGTGGTGGCGCGCATCCGGTTTGTGGTGATGAAGTGGTGAAGGCTTCCATTTAAGCGCGTGCGCCACCCGAGCGCCAGCGTCCTTGCAGCTTGTTGCGCGCCTTTACAGTTCAGCGGGGTCAATACACATTTCTTTGCCGGAAGACTCTGGCTGACAGCGGCCGGCTGAGGTGTCCCACATCCTTCGGCATCATGGGCTTGCAGGCAGGCCGCGTTTCGGTGCGATCATGGGGCAGTGCCACCATCAGCCGCCATAACTCTTCATGTCACTCCCCCAACAGACCCGGTCTCCCTCTTTTGAATACAACGCTTTCCTGCTGTTGCTCGGCCTGGTGTCGGTCGCGTTTGCGTTTGTGCTGTGGCCTTTGTATGGCGCTGTATTCTGGGGCGCCATCTTTGCGCTCATGTTCACGCCGCTGTTTTTGCGGCTGCTCAGGGCCTGGAAGGGGCGGCGCACCCTGGCTGCCTTGGGTGCGGTGGCCATCATTCTGGCGCTCGTGATCCTTCCACTGGCTCTGCTCGGAGCTTTGCTGGTCCAGGAGGCCGCGGCGGTGTACCAGCGGGTCCAGTCGGGGGAGCTCAATGCAGGCGTTTATTTCCAGCAGGTCTACAGCGTCCTGCCGGCCTGGATGACAGGCTTGCTGGACCGTTTCGGATTGAGCAGCACCGGCCTGATCCAGGCCAAGCTGTCCGCCGCCTTGTCCCGCGGCAGCCAGGCGATTGCAGCGCAGGCCCTGAACATCGGCCAGAACGCCTTTTATTTCGTGGTCAGCTTTTTTGTGATGTTGTACCTGCTGTTTTTTCTGCTGCGCGATGGCGCTGCGCTGGCTGGCCGGATTCATGATGCGATCCCGCTGGAAGCCGGCATCAAACGCGATCTGTCCGGGAAATTCATCACTGTGATACGCGCTACCGTCAAGGGCAATGTGCTGGTAGCCGCGCTGCAGGGCGCGCTTGGCGGCCTGATTTTCTGGACACTGGACATCCATGCGCCCGTGCTGTGGGGCACCTTGATGGCATTTCTCTCGCTCTTGCCCGCCGTGGGGGCCGCCCTGGTCTGGGGACCGGTGGCGGTCTATCTGCTGGTCACCGGCGCTGTCTGGCAGGGCCTGGTGCTGGTGGCCTTCGGCGTTCTGGTGATAGGTTTGGTCGACAACATCCTGAGGCCCGTACTGGTGGGAAAAGACACCAAGATGCCTGACTATGTGGTGCTGGTGTCCACGCTTGGCGGCATGGCGCTCTTCGGACTCAACGGTTTTGTGATCGGACCGGTGGTCGCGGCGATGTTCATGGCAGCCTGGGATCTGTTTGCGAGAACCCGGCAGAAAACGGTGGCAACTCCCGTTGCAGCCGCACTGGAATACCCGAAAAATGAAGCCGGGGCCCCCGACGGATAAAGATGGCCTGCTACTGATGGCATGGCCATCGGCGGCTGAAAACCTTCGCCCTGGTTAGGGCCCGGCAGCCCTGGCCCGTTCGCTGCATACGCCACCCGGCGTATTTGCGATCCCTCTTGCGGTGCACAGAATGGGTTCATCGCTTTGTACAAGCCTGCCCGTGAGGCTGGTGCGCAGCGAACAGCGAACTCACTACCTACCGGAGAAGCACCCATGCCAAGTTCCAATTCACGCAGATTTACCCTCAAGGCCCTCAGTGCGGCCGTCGCCCTGGCCGGCTTGTCTGTCCTTCCCGCCCATGCCCAGTCGGGCGGCACCATCAAGGTTGGCATTTTGCACAGCCTGTCGGGCACCATGGCCATCTCGGAAACCGTGTTGAAAGACACCGTGCTCATGGCCATTGACGAGATCAATGCCAAAGGCGGCGTGCTGGGCAAAAAGCTCGAGCCCGTGATTGTGGACCCGGCCTCCAACTGGCCCCTGTTTGCCGAGAAAACCAAACAGCTGCTGGGCCAGGACAAGGTCTCGGTGATCTTCGGCTGCTGGACCTCTGTGTCCCGCAAGTCGGTGCTGCCCGTCGTTGAAGAAATGAACGGCCTGCTGTTCTATCCCGTGCAGTACGAGGGTGAAGAGCTGTCCAAAAACGTGTTTTACACCGGTGCAGCGCCCAACCAGCAGGCCATTCCTGCAGTGGACTATTTGATGAGCAAGGCCGGCGGCGGCGCCAAACGCTGGGTTCTGCTGGGCACCGACTATGTGTACCCCCGCACCACCAACAAGATCCTGCGCGCCTACCTCAAGAGCAAGGGCGTGGCCGACAAGGACATCGACGAGAAGTACACACCGTTTGGTCACTCGGATTACCAGACCATCGTGGCTGACGTGAAGAAATTTTCTGCCGGCGGCAAAACCGCTGTGGTGTCCACCATCAACGGTGACTCCAACGTTCCTTTCTACAAGGAACTGGGCAATGCCGGCCTGAAAGCCAAGGATGTGCCGGTGGTTGCCTTCTCGGTCGGCGAAGAAGAACTGCGCGGCGTGGACACCAAGCCGCTGGTCGGCCACCTGGCCGCCTGGAACTACTTCCAGTCGATCAAGAATCCGGCCAACACCGAGTTCATCAAGAAATGGTCTGACTACGCCAAGGCCAAGGGCATTGCAGGTCACAAGGACAAGCCTCTGACCAACGACCCGATGGAAGCCACTTACATCGGCATCAACATGTGGAAGCAGGCCGTTGAGAAAGCCAAGTCCACCGATACCGACAAGGTCATCGCCGCCATGGCCGGCCAGACCTTCAAGGCGCCGTCCGGCATCGTCTCCAAGATGGACGAGAAAAACCATCATTTGCACAAGTCGGTGTTCATCGGTGAAATCAAGGCCGACGGTCAGTTCAACGTGGTCTGGAAAACTCCCGGCCCGGTGAAAGCCAAGCCATGGAGCCCGTTCATCGAAGGCAACGACAAGAAGCCTGACGAGCCTGCAAAAATGGCCTCCAAGTAACACGCCCCGTTGGTCCCTGAATGGGACCCTGGCGGTGCGAGCCGCATCTGGTTTGCAAAACAGGTGCGGCTTTTTTTGGTCTGGCCCAGTTCTTGCACTACTCCGGTGCATGAAACGGGTCCCATTTCCCAAGGAAGTTGCAGTCTGGGCATCGCAGCAAGCCGCACCGGCAGGCTGCCGTGCCCACCCTACAGGTTCTTCAACATGACGATGCGCACACTCCTTTTATCCGCCGCCCTTTTTCTGTCAGCCGGTGTCCACGCCCTGGCGCCAGAAGAGGTCAAGGGCATGGCCTTGGGCGAGACCGAGACCCGGGTCGAGGCGCTGGTCAGGGCCTCTGCTGTGCCGGATGAAAAAACCGCGGCCTTCATCCAGGCCATGGCCGACGATGCCGTGAAGACGGCCGGTGATAAGGTGTTTGTCATCAAGAATGACAAAGGCTACGATCCCGTCACCGGTGCTGAACTGCCTGTGCCCGCAGATGCCGAGGACGTGATCAACAACAACCTGATGCGTGGCGAGCTCGACAACGCGCTGGCTTCACTCAAACTGTTTTCGAAGGAAGAAAAGGTCCGCGCCGAGGCCATCAAGACCCTGTCCGGCGGCGCTGACGAGTCGCGCCTGCCGCTGATCGAGAAGGCGTATGCGGCAGAAACTGTGCCCGCTCTGAGAAACCAGCTGGAAATGGTGCGCGCCACGATTCTTTTGAGCAGCAGCGACAAGACCAAACGCCTGGAAGCTGCGGCGCGGCTAGCCGGCAGCAACAATCCGATCAGCAAGACCGTGCTGATCGCCCGCCTGGCGGAAGAGGGCGACGCCGAAGTCAAGAGTGCGCTGCAGACCTCGCTGCGCAAGGTCTAGTCGGCGCTGGCCTGGGGCGACAAGCTGGGCGCGGTGTTCAGCGGCATCAGCCTGGGCAGCATTCTGCTGCTGGTTGCACTGGGCCTGGCCATCACCTATTGGCTGATGGGCGTCATC
>JAKFXR010000147.1 GCA_021731285.1 Polaromonas sp.
GTAGGACTCCTTGAGCTGCGCCACAAGACGCTGCCTGTCACGCTGCCAGACATCGGCGGGGAAAGACGGCTCGGCAATTTGCCGCGCAGCCAGCCTGACCGCCTGCGCAAGCAGCTCCGGGTCGGACAGGCTGCGCAGGGAAAAACTGAAACGGTCGGAGCCGGCGGACGCGCCAAACTGGGCCCCCAGATCCGCCCAGGCCTCGCCCAATGCATTTTCATCCAGCGCAGGCGCGCCACCGCTGGCAGCCACGCCCTTGGACAGCAAGGACGCGGTCACCCCCACCAGCCCGGCGCGTTCGGCCACGACCCGGCGGCTGCCCGCGTCGAAGTCCAGCTGCACATCCACCATGGCGATGGCCGGACTTTCGATCAGAAAAATACGCGCGCCGCTGGCCTGGGTCCATTGCTGCACCGGAATCACCGCCTGCGCCAGTCCTGGATAAAAAACGGCACCGGCCCATACAAGCAGCGCCAGCATTGCTCTGTTTTTGATAGCGATTGTCACGAGATATCCTGAGGGTCGGGGAAGAAAATGCAGCGTCCGGTCAATGCCGCAACGCGGCCGGTGCCCGGCGTGGCGGGCGGTTGGGGTCGGGCGGCTGCGGCAGCAAGGTGGCCATGGTGAGCTGGTCATCGCCAAAATAGCGAGTGGCCACAGCCTGCACTTCCGCGCTGGTGATGGTTCGGAGCTGGGCAATCAGGCGCGTGTCGGTGTCCAGCGGCAAGTCGTTGATCCAGTACGAACCAAGCTCGCGGGCCTGGCTGAACACGGCGTCGAGCTTGTAGGTCTCGCTGGCGGCCCACTGCGTCTTCACGCGCTTCAATTCGGCTTCACTCACACCCTCGCGGGCCACGCGCGCTACCTGCTGGCGCAGAGCCTCCGCCACCTGACTGGCAGTTTTGCCCTCCGCGGGTACGCCATCCAGCGTGAAAACCTGCGGCCCCCGTCCGATCAGGCCGTTGGAGGCGCCGGCACTGTCGGCAAGGCGGTTGTCCCCCTGCGTCAGGGCGCGGTCCAGCCGCGCGCCACTGTAGCCGTCCAGCACAGCGGCCAGCACCGTCAGCGCGAGCGCGTCGCGGTTGAAGCTGTCACTGCCCGGGGCGGCATCTGCAGAACGCAAGCCCGGCACCTTGAACGACAGGCTGACATAGGCCTGGCTGGCAGGTGCCTTGAAATCGAGCCGTCGCATGCCGGTCTGGACAGGTTCGTCGCGCGGCTTGCGCAGCGGGACAGGACGGGCGGCAATGGCACCGTAGTATTTTTCTGCAAGCTGGCGTACCTGCGCCGCATCCACGTCACCGGCAACCACCACCACCGCGTTGGCGGGCACATACCAGCGCCGGTAAAAATCACGCGCATCGTCTGGCTTCATCGCGTCCAGATCACTCATCCAGCCGACCACCGGCCGCCGGTAGGGCGAAGCCACAAACATCATGGCGTTGGCCGTTTCGTACATCAGCGCACGCGGCGAGTCTTCCGTGCGAAGGCGTCGCTCTTCCTTGACGACTTCGATCTCTTTTCTGAATTCTTCGTCGGCCCACTGGTTGCGGGCAAACCGGTCGGCTTCCAGACGCATCACGTCCTCAAGTTTGCCGGACGGAATTTGCTGGTGGTAACCCGTGGCGTCACGGCTGGTGAACGCATTTTCGCGGCCGCCAAGCGCGGCCACGCGCCGGGAAAACTCGCCCGGCTTCATGTCCGGCGTTCCCTTGAACAGCATGTGTTCCAGCACGTGGGCCACGCCGGAAGTGCCATCGACTTCGTCCATGGAACCCACACGCACCCAGAGCATGTGCGCAGCCGTCGGCGCACGCCTGTCGGTCTTGACGATCACCGTCAGGCCATTGGCCAGCTGGAATCGGGTCACCGATGGCGCTGTCTGGGCCCACACCGGTGCTGCCATGGCGAGGCAGAGCGCAAGTTGTACACCGGTGGTTCGCGATCGCGAAAAAAACTGACTGAGTAACCCCACGACATGGACCCCGGTGTGTTTCATAGAATAGTGTGACTCCAAAGCATACCCAATGTTCAGTTTCTTCAAGAAAAAACCCCCTGCTCCTGCGCCAGCCTCACCTGTACCCGACAGACCGGTTGATGCCATCGCCTCCACCACCGCAAGCGGCAGCCTCATTGGCAGTGCACTGGTTACCCCGATTGACGTTCCGCTGCCCGGCGCGGTGCTGCCCGGACGTGAGAACTGGGTTAGCAAGCTCCGCTCGGGCCTGCACAAAACCGGCGCCAGCATCTCAGGCGTCTTTACCGGCAACCGGATTGACGAGGCGCTGTATGAAGAGCTCGAATCAGCGCTGCTGATGGCCGACACCGGCGTCAGCGCCACCAGCTATCTTCTGGACGAGGTGCGGCGGCAGGTGAAGGACAGCGGGGTCACTCACCCCATCGCCGTGAAAAACATACTCACCGAAGCGCTGGCCCGGCTGCTCAAGCCCCTGGAGCAGGCACTCGTCATCGGTGAGTACAAGCCGACCGTCATCATGGTGGCCGGCGTTAACGGTGCGGGCAAAACCACCTCCATCGGCAAGCTCACCCGGCACCTGGCCAGCGAGGGAGCCTCCGTGCTGCTGGCTGCGGCAGACACCTTTCGCGCCGCGGCGCGCGAGCAACTGGAAGTATGGGCTGGCAGAAACACGGTGGAGATCATCAGCCAGGAAGGAGGCGATCCGGCAGCCGTCAGTTTTGATGCTGTCAGCGCCGGCAAGGCCCGCGGCAAGGATGTGGTGCTGGTCGACACCGCAGGACGCTTGCCGACACAGTTGCATCTGATGGAAGAGCTGCGCAAGATCAAGCGCACCATCGCCAAAGCCGGCATCGAACGCAGCGCCGGACACGAAGCGTCAGGCCCCGGGCCCGCATCAGCCCCGCACGAGATCTTGCTGGTGATAGACGGCAACACCGGACAGAACGCCCTGAGTCAGGTGAAGGCCTTTGACGACGCCCTGCAACTCACCGGCTTGATCATCACCAAGCTTGATGGCACGGCAAAGGGCGGCGTGCTGGCGACCATTGCACTGTGGGCCAGTGAGCGCGCAAAGGCGACGCCGGGCTTGCGACCGGTACCGGTGTATTTCATTGGCGTCGGCGAAAAACTCGAAGACCTGGAAACCTTCAATGCACGGGAATTTGCGCAGGCGCTTCTGGCCTGAATTCCGGCCATGGCAACTACTCTGTCCATTGATCAAGCCACCCGGCTGGCCACCCGCGCACTGACCAATGCAGGGGCCAGCCAGGCCATGGCGTCCAGCACAGCCAGGGCGTTGGTCATGGCCGAGGCACAAGGTCTGGCTTCCCACGGGCTGAGCCGCGTGGCGCAATACGCCACCCACCTGCGCAATGGCCGCGCCAATGGAAGTGCACAGGCCACCGTGGCTCGGCACAAAGGCGCAGCTGTGCTGGTGGATGCGGGGCAAGGACTGGCCTTTCCTGCCTGCGAACTGGCCGTCACCACGGCCATAGCCACGGCCCGTTCCCTGGGCGTGTGTTTTGCGGGCGTGGGCAACAGCCACCACTGCGGTGTGCTGGTCAATCATCTGCGGGCTGTGGCCGACGCCGGCATGGTGGGACTGGGTTTTTCCAATTCACCGGCAGCCATGCCTGCCGCCGGAGGCAAACATGCGATTTTCGGTACCAACCCGCTGGCTGCAGTTTTCCCCAGGCGAAATGCCGATCCCTTGATGATCGACCTGTCCCTGAGCGAAGTCGCGCGGGGAAAGCTGATGGTCGCCGCTCAAAAAGGCCAGCCCATCCCGCTGGGCTGGGCGCTGGACAGCCAGGGCCAGCCCACCACCGACCCGCAGGCCGGACTGACGGGTGTGATGCTCCCGCTGGGGGCAGTGAGCAGCCCCAAAGGCTCCATGCTGGCGCTGATCGTGGAACTGCTGGTGACGGCTGTGGTAGGCGCCCAATTCGGCTTTGAAGCGTCCTCTTTTTTCGTGGATGAAGGCAATGCGCCCCGGCTGGGACAGGCCTTTGTGGTGATTGATCCGGGAGCGCTGGCCGGCCGCGAGGTGTATGAAGAGCGCATGGAGACACTCATCAGCGAAATGCTGGTGGATGACGGCGTGCGCCTGGCCGGCGCCCGGCGAATCAGCCTGGAGCTAAAGTCCCGGCTCTCCGGCCTGGACATTGGTCCGGCACTTCGGCAACAGCTTGAGACCCTGGCCGCCTGAACCCTCGTAAGCTGAGTGGCTTGAAAGCAGGCTTTTCGTCGCCATTTAACAAGTTCTTAAGTTCTCGGTAACGTTCAACTTGCCCACATTTATCAACCGCGTCCTGCGTTTTTTCCTGCGTCTGGCGCTGGGCCTGCTGGCCTTGCTTGTTACCTTGGGCCTGCTGTTCGCGGGGCTCGTCTTCCTCGTTCTGGCCCTGCTGAGAGGTCTGGTCACGGGACAAAAACCCGCGCGCCCGGTGATGTTCGCCCGGTTTCAGCGCTTCTCGTCGCAGGACATCTGGCCCTCAGCCAACATGCGCAAGCCCCAGCCGCGGGAGACAGACATCGTGGACGTCGAAATCCGCGAAATTGACGACCGCAAGCGCCTGCCCTGACCCCTTGCCCTCCTGAAGGCAGTTTGCGCCGGTTTGCAGATATTGGATGGCGGAATTCCCGCTTTTTCCCTACAAACAGTTTTTGAACCAAATCATAAAATTTCACCCAAACACAGGGTAAATACGGATTAGCCTGGACTATCACCGGCATTGGACCCGTTGCTTGGCACTCTCGCTGCCAGAGTGCTAATATTGCTTCAGAAAAGGAGTTTTTCTCTATGACTTACGCTCTTTCCCCCTCAGCGGTACCGGCAAGCGAACTTGCGGTTGCCAACCCATGGTCGCTTTTGCCACCTCTGGGGAACATTGACGCCTATATCTCTGCCGTCAACCGCTTGCCCATGCTGACGCTGGAGCAGGAGCAGGAGTTTGCCAAAAAACTCAAGGAAAACAACGACCTGGACGCTGCCGGTAAGTTGGTGCTCTCTCACTTGCGGCTGGTCGTATCGACCTCGCGGAAGTACCTGGGCTATGGATTGCCGCATGCTGACCTGATTCAGGAAGGTAACATTGGCCTGATGAAGGCGGTCAAACGGTTTGACCCCGACCAGGGCGTTCGTCTGGTCAGCTATGCGCTGCACTGGATCAAGGCCGAGATGCACGAGTACATCCTGAAAAACTGGCGCATGGTCAAGGTCGCCACGACCAAGGCGCAGCGCAAGCTGTTTTTCAATTTGCGCTCCATGAAGCAGGGCTACAAGGACGATGCCGACGTAGCCACACACCGGGACACGCTGACCGAGGGCCAGATCGATTCGATGGCGAAAACACTCAACGTCAAGCGCGAAGAAGTGATCGAGATGGAGCAGCGCATGTCCGGTGGTGACGTGTTGCTCGACCCAAGCCCAGGCGATGATGGGGACGACGCGTTTGGCCCGATTGCCTATCTGGCCGACGCGGCTCAGGAGCCCACCCAGCTGATGGAGTCCCGCCAGCGGGACTACCTAGCCGGCGATGGCATCACGACCGCCTTGCAAGAGCTCGATCCGCGGTCACGCCGCATTGTCGAAGAGCGCTGGTTGAAGGTCAATGACGATGGATCAGGCGGCATGACGCTGCATGACCTCGCTGCAGAATACAAGGTGAGCGCAGAGCGTATCCGGCAGATCGAAGTGGCCGCGATGAAAAAGATGAAGAAAGTCCTGGCCGCATACGCCTGACACTTTGCTGGCAATGCCGTTCCAGGCGGCGATTGTCAAAGCCTGCACCCGACCATCGCGTGCAGGCTTTTTTTCGCCTGCGCTGTTTCAGCTCTTGAGTAGAAGTTGGACGTCGGACGCCAGGCCCGCAGCGCCGCTTCCGTAACGGCTGTACAGGCGGACACGCCCCAGCGGATCAAACACATAGCTGCCGGCCGAGTGATCCAGCGTGTAGCTGCCAGGTGTTTTTCCCTCCACTTTTTTGTAGAAGATCTTGAAGTCTTTTGCCAGTTGCGGCAGCTTGTCCAGCTCGGGGCGCAGGGCGAGAAAAGTGGGGTCGAAGTTGGCCATGTAGGCCTTGAGCACTTGCGGGGTGTCGCGCTCAGGATCCAGCGAAATGAAAACACCTTGCAAACGGTCACCATCCTTACCGAGCGTTTTTTTGATTTGCGCTAGTTCACTCATGGATGTGGGACAGACGTCAGGGCATTGGGTAAAGCCGAAAAACACGACCACCACCTTGCCCTGAAAGTCCTTGAGGTTGCGCAGTTGTCCGTTGTGGTCGGTCAGGGAAAAATCCCGGGCATAGTCGGCGCCGGTGATGTCTATGCTGTGAAACTGCAGCTTGTTCTCCGAGCAGGCGCTCAACAGGCCTGCGGCAGGCAGGCTACCCATGGCCAACCATTGAAGGACGTTGCGCCTGCGGACATAAGAAGAAGGAGTGCTCATACGAGGTAGTGGTCCAGCAGCAGGGCCGCAAACAAAACAGACAGATGGATCAGCGAAAAACGGAAGGTCTCGCGCGCCAGGGCATCCGAATAGTTGCGCCACAAGCGCCAGCCGTACCAGCTAAAGCCAACACTCAGGCCAATCGCCACGACCAGGTACAGCCAGCCGCTCATTTTGAAAACAAAGGGCAGCATGCAGGCTGCAAACAGAACCAGCGTGTAGAGAAACACCTGCAGACGCGTGAACTCATTGCCATGGGTGACCGGCAGCATGGGCAGTCCGGACTTGCGGTAATCTTCGACGCGGTACAGCGCCAAAGCCCAGAAGTGCGGCGGCGTCCACAAAAAGATGATCAAAAACAGAATCAGTGCTTCAGGACTGACGCTGCCAGTCATGGCGGCCCAGCCCAGCACCGGCGGCATCGCGCCCGAAGCGCCGCCTATCACGATGTTTTGGGGCGTGAGGGGCTTGAGAATCACCGTGTACACCACCGCATAACCAACAAAGGTTGCAAAGGTCAGCCACATTGTCAGGGGGTTGACCCAGACGTACAGAATCAGGGAGCCCAACCCGCCCAGGACCGCTGCAAACAGCAGCGTCAGCGGGTTGCTGATTTGTCCCTGTGCCGTGGCGCGCCAGGCGGTGCGCTTCATCTTGGCATCAATTTGCTGCTCGACCAGGCAATTGAAGGCCGCAGCGGCGCCGGCCACCAGCCAGATGCCGGCACATGCCACCACAGCGAGTTTGAGATCGGCCCAGCCAGGCACGCCGGGAACGGCCAGCACCATGCCAATCAAGGCGCAAAACACGATGAGCTGCACCACACGCGGCTTGGTCAGCGCGTAAAACTGCGCGAACTTCGAGGGCGCATAAGGCGCTGCAGCGACGGCAGCGGAAGACTCGTTGGGGTTCATAAGGTCGAAGCCCTCAATTTTGACGCACTCTGCGTCCGCGCATCGCCAGCACTGGAAAAAATAGCCCCGGTGAGGGCTATCACCAGCGCGGCCGCGCCCCCGGTGTGCGACACGGCAGCCAGCAAGGGCCAGCCCAGCAAGACATTGCCCAAGCCGGTCGCAAGCTGCCACAACGCGAGCCCACCTGTCCACAGCGCGTACCGGCGCATCGCAGGAACCCGGCCAAGCTGCCAGGCCACGGCCAGCAGCGCGGCAAGCACCGCATAAGCCGCCAGCCGATGCGCGTAGTGGATGGCGGTCAGCGCCTGGAAACTGAGGTTGCCGCCGTCCAGTCCTGCCCCCAGCGCACGCCACAAGGTAAAGCCCTGCCGGAAATCCATCTCCGGCCATAGACTGCCCTGGCAGGACGGGAAATCGTTGCAGGCCAGCACCGCATAGTTGGTGCTGACCCAGCCGCCCAGTGCAATTTGCAGCCACAGCAGGGCAAAGGTTGCGATCAGAAGCTGCCAGGTTCGCGGGCTCAAAGATACGGGCACCTGTCCGCCCTGCACCTGCTCGTAACGCACGGCCTGGGCCTGCAGCAGCGCAAGCAGAAACAGGCCGCCCAGAAGGTGAAGTGTGACGATCAGGGGGAACAGCTTCATGGTGACGGTCAGTGCCCCAAAAGCGCCCTGCACGCAGACCCAGACCAGCGTTGCCATTGGCAGCCACATCGGTAGAACGTCGCCCGCACGTTCACCGCTGGCCCGCCCCCGACGCGCCACCCAGGTGGCAATGGCCAAAGTCAATATCAACACGCCGACTCCCGTCGCCAGGTAGCGGTGAATCATTTCTATCCAGGCTTTGGAATGCGTGACCGGTCCGCTGGGCAAAGCCGCCTGTGCGTCGCTGATGGGCTGCTGTGCGCCTATGGGGCTGGCATGGCCATAACACCCCGGCCAGTCGGGGCAGCCCAGACCCGAATCGGTCAGACGCGTGAAAGCTCCGAACAACACCAGGTCGAAGGTCAGAAACAGGGTGACCAGCGTGAGCACACGCAGGCGCCGCGCGACAGGCTGGTTCTTGTTCCGCAGCCAGACCCAGGCCAAAGGCCCTAGCGCAACCACTAGGCCCATGATCATCAGGCGCAGCGCAGGGCTCAGGTTGTACAGGTCTTGCGTGGCCATGACTAAGCGACAAACGAAGTGATAGCAGAAGTCCCAAACCAGCAGGGGCCGCGGAACCGGCTCTGCCGGGCCGCAGGCGCAACGGCCCCCTCGGGGCTGGTGCCTGCGGCTCCAAACCTGCTTGAGCAGGTTTGGACATGCATCAGAAGCGAAGCCTCTGGCGAGCGGCGGCCTGCAAGGTGCAGCGCATTACACGCAGTGAAAAGCGTGGGGGTCATCTCCCAGCCCTGTCCCACGAACTGGCGGCACGCATCAGCCGCTCCAGGTCCCGCTTGGCCTGAGCAGCGCCGGCCGCATCCATGTGAGCCGGAAAACGCATCATCCAGTTGCCGAGCGGATCCACCACATAGAGGTGGTCCTGCAGCTCTTTGCCCGCAGCAGCTTGCAGCCATTGGTCCAGACCGCTCACACGCAGCACAGTCGCATCAACAAGCGCGCCACCCAGCGCATCGGGAATGGCCGCCGTATCGCTGACCAGCCAGACCCGGTCCAACCGGTCTTTCTCGCGGCCCAGTGATTCGCGCAACTGACGCTGAAAATACAGATGCTGCCGGCACACTGCATCGCAGGCGCCGCCTGCGACACTGACCAGCAACCACTGCCCCTTGAGCGCAGGCAGTTCCACCCGCGTGCCATCCTGCGCCACCGCCGCCAGGGCAGGAAGCGGACGCTGGGGATCGATCAGCTCTCCATAGTTGCGCCTGGCTTCCGGACGAATGACGTAGTAGGTGAAGTAGGACGCGATCACCGGCGCAGCACACACCAGCAACACCGCCAGCATCTTCCAGCGCCCGGCGCGGGTATCAGGCGTTTGCGCCGCAGCGGCGGAGTCAAACTGGGGCATCGCATGCACGGTCAAACCCAGTGGCTGGTCCTGCGATGAAAGACCATCCGACGACAGGGAAGAAGGGGGTGACTGGTTTTGCACGTTGGAAAGATGGTTTCAAGAATGCGGAGAAAGTCGCTTTTGGCGGTGGGGAAGTATCAGCTGGAACCAGACATACAAACCCACCACCAGAGCGCAAAGACTGAACCACTGAACGGCGTACCCAAAGTGCTTGTCCACCCCGGCGGTGATGACTGGCCACTCCCGCAGCAAGCCTTCACTGGCCGGGCCGGTCTGCAGCAGGGAAACCTCAAGCAGCGGCGCGCCGGTCTCGGCACTGAAGGCTTTGACGTCCAGATTTTGCCGGATGCGGCCGCTGCCCATCTCACCGAGCTCGTATAACTTGGACGGTGGCGGGGCCATGCGACCCGCCACGCTGACCACACCGGTCGGCGTAGCCACCTCAGGCAGGCGCACGCGGTCAGTGAAGTCGCGCGGTACCCAGCCGCGCTGCACAAGAATCCATTGCGGACTGCCTTCCAGTGCCAGCGGGGTCAGCACCCAAAACCCGGACTTGCCACCCATGGGACGGTTGTCCAGGTAGACGGTGTGCCCGGCCTGCCAGGTACCCCGGAGCGAGGCTGAACGGTGGACGACATCTGCTATTGTTTTTGCAGCTATCACCTCCCGGTTATCAAGGGCGGGAAGCCTGATTTGCTCATCAATTGCAGCCTGAAGCGACTGCTTTTGTGCTGCGCGGCGCAACTGCCACTGACCCAGGGAAAAAGTCAGACCTGCGGTCAGCAGCGCAGCTACGGTGACAGTCCAGAACCGGTAGTTTGGCTTGCTGGAGTTCATGCGCAGATAATTGTGTTCATGACTTATCTCGTAGCACTGGCTTTTCTGGCCATCATTGCAAGTTTGGGCACTGCGCTTTTTTTCATGATGAGGGGTGGCAGTGGAAACAAGGCAAAAAGCGGCAACATGGCGCGGGCATTGGCATTTCGTGTCGGTTTTTCGATCCTGCTTTTTGCCTGCATCCTGATCGCATGGAAGATGGGGTATATCCAGCCTACCGGCATTCCGTCCGGAAAATAAAAAGGCCGCAACTGCGGCCTTGACGTACAGAACGGCGTTGCGAAAGCTTGTCAGCCGAGGCGCGGGTGGCCGGAAACCGGAATGGACTTCAGGTCCATGAGGATTTTCCGACGGGCCCGCAACGATGGATCACAAGCTCGCAGTAGCCGCTACAGCCAGTAGACCAGGATGTACAGGCCCAGCCAGACAACGTCCACAAAGTGCCAGTACCAGGCGGCGCCTTCAAACCCAAAATGACGCTCGGCCGTGAAATGACCGCTTTGCAGCCGCAAGGTCACAAACAGCAGCATCAACATGCCGACAAATACGTGGAAACCGTGAAAGCCGGTCAACATGAAAAAGGTTGAACCGTAAACGCCAGAAGAAAGTTTCAGATTCAGTTCGCTGTAGGCATGAAAGTACTCGTAGCCCTGCACACCAAGGAAGACGATGCCCAACAGCACAGTCAGCCACATAAAGGCAATCGTCTTGCCGCGGTGGTTTTCACGCAGCGCGTGGTGAGCGATCGTCAGGGTGACGCCAGAGGTCAGCAGCAAAGCGGTGTTGATGGTCGGCAACCAGAACGGGCCCATCGTGGTGAATGGCTCGATGATGCCCGCCGGTGAAGCGGTCACACCCGGCGCCACGCTGGGCCAGATCGCCTTGAAGTCTGGCCAGAGCATGGCATTTTCAAGATTGCCCAAAGCCGGCACGGAATGCACCCGTGCCCACCACAACGCGGTGAAGAAAGCCCCGAAAAACATCACTTCCGAAAAGATGAACCAGCTCATGCTCCAGCGGAAAGACAGGTCCACCTTGTGGCCGTACAAACCGCCTTCGCTTTCAGCGACCGCAGTGCGAAACCAGAAAAACAGCACAGCCAGCCACATCACCATGCCAAAGGCCAGCGAGTAGGCGCCCCAGCCCTCGCCGTTGATCCATTGTCCGGCGCCAAGGATGACAAACAGCAAGCCCGTCGCTGCCAGCACCGGATAAGCCGAGGGCGCCGGGACAAAGTAATAAGGGGTTCCTGCATGTGCTGCTGATGACATTTCCAACTCCTGTTTCGCTAAATTCTGTAATTCACTAACTCAATAACTTCGGGAGGGCTGTGGCTATCCGCTCACCACCCAGGTAGCCAGAAGCATCAGGCCACCCACAAAAACAAGCACCCCGACAAATCCGATCATCACAATGTGCAGGGGATTGAGCTGCTCAATGTCCTTCTCATAGTCGCCGCGCGACCGCAGGCCAACAAAAGACCAGCTCACCGCCTTGACGGTCCGCCAGAGCGAGCCCTTGCGATGCCCGGGATCGGACGTCATGCGCCGGGCTCCAGCCGGGGTAAAGGCACCGCAGCTACCGGCGCTGGCGGTGTTTTGCCACCCACCTCAAAAAAGGTGTAGGACAGGGTAATGGTGTTCACGTCTTTGGACAGCTTGGGGTCGATCACAAAGGCCACCGGCCACTGCTTTTTCTCGCCCGGGGCCAAGGTGTACTGGCTGAAGCAAAAACACTCCAGCTTGTTGAAGTGCGCCCCCGCTTGCGACGGCGCATAGCTGGGAATGGCTTGGGCCGACATGGTCCGGTCCTGGACGTTCTGGAATTCGTAAATCACCGTTGCCAGCTCACCCGGATGCACCTTGAGCGAACGCACTGCCGGCTTGAACATCCAGGGACCGCGCGCGTTGGCATCGAATTCAACGGTGACGCTGCGGCTGGTATCGACCTGCGTGTTGGCGGACATCCTGGGCGTCGCGCCCGGGATCTGCCTGTCGCCGAGCGCCAGGATGTTGATGCCGGTCATCTCGCAAATGGCCCTGTAAATGGGCACCAGCGCATAACCGAAGGCAAACATGCCGAGCACAATCACGCCCAGCTTGCCCACCATCCGGAAATTTTCACGCTTGAGGCCCATGGTCAGCCCTTGCCAAAAAAGACCAAGCGGGCCATGAAACCGAGAAAAAACACGATGGCCACCGAGGCAAGAATCAGCCCCAGTCGCCTGTTGTTTTTTTTCTGTTCGGGTGTCATGGCGTCGGTGCGTTCCCTGAGGCTCAGTAGCCCAGCACTTTGGTAGCGGTGGCGTCCAGGCGAGGAGGCGTTTCAAAGGTATGGAAGGGCGCGGGAGATGGCACTTCCCACTCCAGGCCTTCGGCGCCTTCCCATGGCTTTTGCGATGCCTTCTCGCCCTGGCCACGCATGGTCGGCAGCACGATAAAGAAGAAGAAATAGACCTGCGACAAACCGAAGCCCAGGGCGCCCACCGAGGCCAGCATGTTGAAGTCAGCAAACTGCATGGGGTAGTCTGCGTAACGACGCGGCATACCGGCCAGGCCCAGGAAGTGCATCGGGAAAAAAGTGATGTTGAAGAAGACCAGCGACAGCCAGAAATGCCACTTGCCGCGCGTCTCGTTGTACATCACACCGGTCCATTTGGGCGCCCAGTAGTAATAACCGGCAAACAGCGCATACAGTGAACCGGCCACCAGCACATAGTGGAAGTGGGCGACAACGTAGTAGGTATCCTGCAGCTGGATGTCAATCGGCGCCACCGACAGGATCAGACCGGTGAAACCGCCCATGGTGAACACGAAGATGAAACCGACCGCAAACAGCATCGGCGTCTCGAAAGTCATCGAGCCCTTCCACATCGTGGCGATCCAGTTGAAGATCTTCACACCGGTGGGCACGGCGATCAGCATGGTCGAGTACATGAAGAACAGCTGACCCGTTACCGGCATGCCGGTAGTGAACATGTGGTGAGCCCAGACCACAAAGCTGAGGATGGCGATGGAGCCGGTGGCGTACACCATGGAGGCATAGCCGAAGAGGCGCTTGCGGGCAAAAGCCGGGATGATCTGACTGATGATACCGAAGGCCGGCAGGATCATGATGTAGACCTCGGGGTGCCCGAAGAACCAGAAAATATGCTGGTACATCACCGGGTCGCCGCCGCCTGCGGGGTTAAAGAAGCTGGTGCCGAAGTGACGGTCTGTCAGCGTCATGGTGATGGCGCCGGCCAGCACGGGCATCACCGCGATCAGCAAATAGGCAGTGATCAGCCAGGTCCAGCAGAACATCGGCATTTTCATCAAAGTCATGCCGGGAGCACGCATGTTCAGGATGGTCACGATGATGTTGATCGATCCCATGATGGACGATGCACCCAGAATGTGCAGCGCAAAAATGCCGGCGTCCATCGACGGACCCATCTGCAATGTCAACGGCGCATAAAGCGTCCAGCCAGCAGCGGGAGCCCCGCCGGGCATGAAAAAGGAACCCACAATCATCAGACCGGCAGGAATCAGCAGCCAGAAACTGAAGTTGTTCATTCGCGCAAATGCCATGTCGGCCGCGCCGATCTGCAGGGGAATCATCCAGTTTGCGAAACCCACAAACGCCGGCATGATGGCGCCAAAAACCATGATCAGCCCGTGCATGGTGGTGAGCTGGTTGAACAGTTCAGGGTTGATCAGCTGCAGGCCGGGCTGGAACAGCTCGGCACGGATACCCAGCGCCAGCACACCACCGAACATGAACATGGTGAAGCTGAACAGCAGGTACAGCGTGCCGATGTCCTTGTGATTGGTGGCAAACACCCAGCGACGCCAGCCCGTGGGGGCGTGGTGATCGTGGTCATGCGCGTGATCGTGATGGTCTAGAACTGCACTCATCTGGCTTCCTTTGATGGCTTGTCTGCGGCTTGTTGGGTGAGCCGACGGGAGACGGTAGGGTCTGGTCGCTTGTGTTTACTTGCGGGCTGCCTGAAATTGGGCGGGCTGCACGATCTGACCGGTCTGGTTGGACCAGTTGTTTTTGGTGTAGGTGGCAACTGCAGCAAGGTCGGTGTCGCTCAGGGTCTTCCAGGGAGGCATGGCCCCGCCGGCCGCGCCGTTGAGAAGAATCTGGATCTGCTTGCCGTGGTCCTTGTCGAGCACGATGGCCGAGCCGTCCAGAGCCTTGATGGGGCCTGCGCCCTTGCCGTTGGCCTGATGGCAGGCCGCGCAGTTGGCGGCATAAACCTTTTCACCGCGGGCCTTCAGTTCAGGCAATGCCCAGACCTTGGAAGGATCATCAGCCCTGGCTGCGGCCTCCTTGACCTTGACGCCTACCCAGGCCGCATAGTCTTCACGCGACAGCACCTTCACATGGATGGGCATGTAGGCATGCTCCTTGCCGCACAACTCGGCGCACTGGCCGTAGAAGTCGCCGGTCTTTTCAGCGCGAAACCAGGTGTCACGGACAAAACCGGGGATGGCGTCCTGCTTGATGCCGAAGGCCGGCACCATGAAGGCGTGAATCACATCGTTGGCGGTTGTGATGATGCGGATTTTCTGGTTGACAGGCACCACCAGCGGGTTGTCCACCTTCAGAAGGTAATTGTCGGGCTCTTCGCCCTTTTTGGGGCCGCCGTTGTTGGACATTTCCCGGTGGGTGCTGTCCAGCGTCGAGAGGAACGCGATGCCTTCGCCCTCGCCCTTGATGTAGTCATAGCCCCATTTCCACTGCATGCCGGTGGCCTTGATGGTCAGGTCTGCACTGGTCGTATCTTTGGAGGCCACCAGCACCTTGGTGGCCGGCAATGCCATCAGGATGACGATGACAAATGGAACAATGGTCCAGATGATCTCGACCAGTGTGGATTCATGGAAATTGGCCGATTTATGACCGACGGACTTGCGGTGCTTCCAGATCGAATAAAACATCACGCCAAACACGGCCAGGAAAATGACGAGGCAAATGATCATCATGAACCAGTGCAGCCACTGCTGCTCTTCGGCAATTTTGGTCACCGCGGGATGAAGATTGAGCTGATTGACGGCCGGGCCGCCCGGCAGGTCATTGACCGCGTGAGCGGCCGTGGCCACCCAGGTGACGACCAGCAGGGCCAGGGACTTCGAAACTTCGCCGGCCTGCGTCATGCCCGACCTTATCGTTGTACGTACGTTCATCGTGATCTCTTTATGTGCCTCAATTACCGACCGTTAACTTTGCGTAAACCACTGATTATAAAGTTAGCCCCGACCTGCCCTCCTCCAACCGGTCTTGCCCTGCCAGATGCGCTCAGCATCCCCGCAATGCATGTCTGATTTCGCGGGCCAATGCCGGCCTCAGCTCAGGCCGCACATGCCGGCCCACCTTGACCGAGCGCCCCTGGCCCGACACCTCAATCAGCGAGCCATCACCATGCCTGGGTTCCACACGAACCCACTCACGGTTGAACTCCGCGCGCTCAAGCTTTCCCGCGCTTTCAAGCTCGACCACAAGCCGCCCGCCCTGCAGGACGATACGTTCGCCATCGGTCGCGTGGCGGGCATAGAGCCAGAAGGCCACGCCCACAGCCGCAAGCTCGAGCGACGCAAAAGGCATCACCATGGGCGCGCCCAATTGCCAGAAAATCGCGGCAATGCCGAGCGAGACAATGCACAGCGAGACGTACAGCCATGCAAGCTGGGCAGGTGTCACCGAACAGTTGCGCTTGAGCGACCACTGGACGGCATGCTGTCCCTGGACACCCGGGCCGGATACGGCAGCGAATTGAAATGCGGAGCTGGTGTGCGACACAAAGGCAACGCTCGAAAAAATGCCGCCGATCAAACACACTCGGCTGCCAGGATTGCTTGGGGAAATACCCGGAAATTTTGCTTTTGAATTGTAGCCGGGTTGTCCCGCACCCTTGCGCAGAAGGCGAAAATCTCCCCGTCAGGCCGGCAAGACCTCAGGAAGGACGGCGTGCGCCTTGCAACATGTCCCGCATGTCCTGAACCGACACCGCGCTCTTCTCGCTGACCCGGACCCTGGGCTGCCCCTTCAGGGCATGGCCGTAGATGACTTCAAACGTCAACACCAGCCTACCTTGTGCATCGCGTGGCAGCCGTTCATCCAGCGCACGCAGCAAGCCCGCCTTCCAGGCACGGCCACGCAGGGCGGGAAACCGGGCGGGATGAAAGTTGCGGCCGAGTTCACGCAATTCCCGCAGCAATCGTTCAGCCGTTTCGTAGGTGAGCATGATGCGCTCCATGTCCATCACCGGCTCGGCAAAACCGGTCTGCACCAGCATGTCGCCCCAGTCGTGCATGTCGGTCAGCTGGTGCCCGGCAGGCGGCCAGCCCATTTCCTGGTAAACATCGCGAAGCTCCCGCGCGGTGTCAGGCCCGAGGCAGGAAAACATCAGAAAACCGCCCACCTTGAGAGCCCGATGCCATTGCGCCAGCAAGGCCTGCGGGTCAGCCGTTTCGTGCAGAGCCATGTTGGCCCAGAGCATGTCCACGGTTGCAGCAGGTGGCGCCTCAAAGACCGCCGCAGGTGCGCCCCAGCCGCCCGGATGCCACCAGGGATAAGCTATGTTTTTCATAGCACACTGTTGCTGTCTTTCATGGGCCTCCACCACAAAACACCGGGCATTCGGGTAGGCCGCCGTGAGTTGCCGATGCGCCTGCAAGCCGCCGCGGACCGCGGCCCAATCCGCCCACGCCTGTGGCTGCAGTTTGATCCATTGAAGCCGCTCGCGCATGCGCTGGGCGACTTCCTCATGTAACCACGGCGAGACCAAAGGGGCCACGTGCTGCCACCGCTGCGCAGCCAGCGCATCGAGTGTGGGGGGGGTATTGGTGGGCATGAATGAAACGGGAGAGCGATCCGCGGTGGATGCGCCGAGTATATTGACCCGATGTCGCCAAGCCTGTTCAACCCGGCCGCCCTGCTGCACAAACTGGCCAGTCAGTGCGCGGTTTGCCGCAGTTGGCCGGCACGGCCTGTCTGCGCGGCCTGCGTCTCGCGCTTCAGTCCACTGGTAACGCGTTGCACCAGCTGTGCGGTGGGGCTGCCCAATGGACAGCGCCAAAGCGTCCGGCAATGTGGCGCCTGTATCCGGCAAGCGCCGCCGCTGGACGCCTGTTTCGCCGCCGTGACCTACACCTTTCCCTGGTCGGGCTTGCTGGCGGACTACAAATTCGGCCACCAGCCAGGGTGGGCAGGTTTTTTCGCTGACCAGTTGTTGCAAACTCCCGGCCTGCCCGAGGCCCTGCTCGGGCTGGAGGCAGCGGACCTCATCATCCCCATGCCACTTTCAGCCCAAAGACTGGAGTCACGTGGCTTTAACCAGGCCTGGGAGCTGACCCAGGCATTGACCCGCCGGAGCGGTTCGTCCGGCCGGCCTGATGCGCGGCTGCTGCTGCGCATCAGGCACACACTCCCACAGGCCCAGCTCAAGCGCGAGGCCCGACTGCAAAACATCAAGGGCGCGTTTGTGGTGGATCCCTTGCGCGCGTCAGAGCTCAGGCACAGGCGCGTCGTCCTGGTCGATGATGTGATGACGAGCGGCGCATCGATGTTTGCCGCCGCACAGGCCTTGCGCGACGCCGGTGCAGTACATGTCACGGGCGTGGTTTTTGCCCGGACGGAGTAACTGAGCCCCCACGGTCGCTCACTGTGTGTAGCTTCCTGCCCCCCAGGGGGGCCGCTGCGCCTGCGGGCTGGCAAAGCCAGACCCGCGGCCCCTGCTTGACTTAAGAGTCCTCCGGTCGGTCACCGCGTGAGGTCATGGACGGACGACAATCTGACCATGTTCAACATTGTCCTGGTCGAGCCTGAAATACCGCCCAACACCGGCAACATCATCCGGCTGGCCGCCAACACCGGTTGCCGCCTGCATCTGGTGGAGCCTCTGGGATTTTCGATGGACGACAAGCACATGCGGCGGGCCGGACTGGACTACCACGAGTACACCGACGTCAAGCGCCATGCCGGCTGGCGGTCATTTCTGGAGGCCGAGTCTCCGGACATGCGGCGGCTGTTCGCGCTGAGCACCCGCGGCACGGGCCATGTCTACGAAGCCAGGTTTTTGCCCGGCGACTGGCTGGTGTTTGGCTCGGAAACCCGAGGCCTGGCGCCCGAACTGCGTGAAACCTTTCCCGAGGCGCAGTGCCTCAAACTGCCCATGCTGGCCGGACAGCGCAGCCTGAACCTGTCCAATGCCGTAGCCGTCACGGTTTTTGAAGCATGGCGGCAAAACGATTTTGCAGGGCTCTCCCCCACTGGCGAGCCTCCTGCCTGAGACGCGTGGTGGAGCTTGAGTCCAAACGAGCCGGGGCCGCGGGTCTGGCCCTGCCAGCCCGCAGGCCGTGAGGGCTATGTATAGCGGCGGACCAGCGACTCGGCCACGCAAACCGGCTTGTCCGCGCCTTCGCGCTCTACCGTCACTTCCCAGCGCATCTGGACCCCGTTGCCGTCAATCGGATCGGAGGCCAGCAGCTTCATGCGCGCCCGCAACCGGCTGCCAACAGGAACCGGCGCGGTAAACCTCACCTTGTTCAAGCCGTAATTCACCCCCATGCGACTTTGCACCACCTCGAAGGAAGACTCGAAAAATCGAGGCAACAGCGACAGGGTTAAAAACCCATGCGCGATCGGGCCACCAAAAGGTCCGCTTTTCGCGCGCTCCGGATCGACATGGATCCATTGGTGATCGCCGGTGGCCTCGGCAAACAGGTTGACCTGCGCCTGTGTGATGGTGAGCCAGTCGCTGACAGCGACCTCCTGTCCCACACAAGCGGCAAGTTCAGCCAGGTTCTGGAAAGTTTTCATACCCCCACTGTAAGGGCAGGCGGCAGCCCGTCGCGTCCGGCCGGGGACAGCTCACTGGTCCAGCCAGCGGCAGATGCCAGCCCATTGCTCCAGGTCTTTTTCGACCCGGCTGGGAGCCACATCAAACACCGTCAGCCCGCGTGCCGCCAGGTGGATGTAGTTTTGCGTGTCACGCACATAACCGAGCACCGGCAGGCCCAGGCCTTCGACGAAACTGCGCAGCTTGTCGGCAGCGATGGTGCGCGAATCAACCCGCATGCCCACAATGCCGACCTGCATCTTGCCGGCATGACGATGCTCGGCCA
>JAKFXR010000129.1 GCA_021731285.1 Polaromonas sp.
TTGCCTGAGAACGTAGTCGCGCACCTCTGGCGCCCTGCCGGCCTGAATGCCGACCGTGCAGACGGGGCTTTGCGGGTTGGTTTCATCGATGCCCAGGCAGGGCCGGTCCAGACGCTCGCGGGCGACTTCCATGGTCACAAACCGGGCCTTGCGAAATTGCGGCGGCGGATCCAGTGGAAGGCCCAGCAGTTGTTCCAGGCGCTGGCGCAAGGCGTCTCCCCGCAGGCCCCATTCGCGGCAACGTGCCTGTACTTCGCCTGCCAGCGTGACCCAGATCCGGTCCGGGGGCGTGGTGGTGGCGCAACCCGTCTCTGGCGGTTTGCAGGGCGTGCGGTTTTCCGTCACCCAGGAAACGACGCGCACCCTGTCGCCCGCCGGCAGGGGCGTCAAGGGACTCACCTTGCGGGGACTTGCTACGGCGGCGTCCGCAATCGCAGCCTCATAGAGGGCGCTGGCCGGGCTGCCGGACGGCGCGACAGTGGCGCAGCCGGACAGGCCCAGCGCGATCACCCACACGAGCGCAGCGCCTGCGCGGCGAAGGTCAGGGAGCAGGAAAGTTTTCATGGTTTTATCCTCAAAAATTCAAGCCGCGCCCGCGAATCCGCGATGGCGGAAAAGAGCTGGGGCACCAGGTTGGCATTGGCCAGCAGCCCGTTGGCCGTCAGGCGCCGCATCGCGGCCGCCTTGATCTCAGAGAGCTCTTTTTGCAGCTCGTCCAGTCGACCGGAGGCAAGCGATCCGTCCGGCGGGGTGTCGATGGCGTCGTCCACCGCCAGCACCCGCTCGGCCAGGGCGACAAAAAACGCGTCGTCCGTTTCGGGGGGGACCACTTCAGGTGGCGCGCCCTTGAACCACTTGAACATCACGATCAGGGTCGATGCCACAGAAAGTATCAGACCGAAAAGCGACTCCACCTTTTTGAGGGTGGCCTGCGAGAGAAACGGATTTTTGCGATCCATGAACAGGCGCGTTCCGCTGGACAGGGGGTAGCTGGACGACTCCAGGATCTTGTCCTCGTCAAACTTCATCTTCAGCCGCATCTGCAGGCCCGGACTGTAGACACCTTCCAGCACCTTGAAGACAGCGCGCGGGTCGAGGTGGGAATTGGCGACGAGTTGCAGATTGACACCCACCGTCTTGACATCGCGTGGCGGCACCGGTGGCTGGACGCTGTACATGTAGGCCATGACCTTGGTATCCGCGACCCAGCCCTGGCGCAGGGCCAATGCGCTGGGGAAAGGGATCTCCAGCAGGCTGTAGCCGTACTGTCTGACGATGTAATCCGCCACATTGGATGGTGCAAACGAAGTGATGACAATCACGTCCGGGACGCGGTCCTTGCGCAATGCCAGCAAGTCTTCTGTCCCCAGGTTGGTTTCAACGTAGTCCACGCCGTCCTGCATGCCTGAAAATGCCAGCAGCTGCTTGGCGATGACACGCGTGCCGCCTTTTTTGCTGCCCAGATTGATGCGCATGCCGCGCATGCCTGCAATGTCCTTGATCTCGGGTCGCACCAGGAAGTGCAGCAGCTCGGGTGCGAGATTGGCAACATGGCTCACGTTTGGAAAAGGAAGTTCCAGACCACCCTGGATCAGCGCGAAGTCCAGTTTGCCTTCGGACACCTCGGCCAGCGCTTCCTGCGAACCAATTGTTGGCAACACATCGAGGCCGACGCCGTTGGGCAGGACCTCGTCGCGCAGGGCCCCGGCCAAGTAGTGCCTGTTGCCCAGGATATCGCCCCCCGTGATTTTCAGTGAATAGGCTCTGGGCAACACCTCATAGACGTAGTGCCCTGCAATGCCCAGCAGCACCAGGATCAGCAGGCCGGCCAGGGTCTTGCGCACGCGCTCGTTGCGCTGCACACGGTTGAGCCAGTCGTTGAGTATTCCGCGTGCTTCGTTGGCCAAGAATTTGTCCTTGCTTTATCGCACTGGCACGAAGCCGGCTGTGTTGACAATGGCCTGGCCCTCGGACGATTCGGCCAGGGCGATGAAATCGAGCGCCTGCTGCCGGGCCACCCCGTAAGTCATGAGATAGAGGGATCGCTTGTACGGGTAGCGGCCACTGAGCAGGGTTTCACGGGTGATGGGAACGGCGTCGATGTCCAGGGACACGATATCTGCCGGCAGACCGCCGTCGTCGGTGGCAACGCAGCCTATGGCGTGCGGGTTCTGGCGAATCGCCGCCAGGAGCTCATCCCTGGTTTTTTTGAAATGTGTTTGCAGCGACGGGTCGGCGCCTGCAAGCACAATTTCGCTGACATAGCGGCTGGTGGATGATTCGCGTGGACGCAGCAGCACTTCAATCGGGCCGTCGGTGCCGCCCACTGTTTTCCAGTTGTCGATCTTGCCCGTCAGGATATCGTGAACCAGCTGCTGTCGAAGTTGCCTGACCGGATTGCGGGCGTTGACCACGACCGCAATGGCATCCCTCGCAATCAGGTGGTTGTGTGCTTGCGCTTCTGCTTCTGCGCCTTCCAGGTCGCGCGCCATGGCTGCGATGTCGATGGCATGGCGTTTCACCGCCAGCAGGCCCGGCAAGGACCCGCCGCGCTCCACAATGACTTTCACGCCGTACCGCTTCTCGAATTCCTTGCCCAGGGCGAGGTTGAGCTCATACATGGCAGACGAGCCGCCGATGAGCAGGGCATTGTGCCGGGCTGGCGCGCGGCGGACCTGTACCCATTGCCATGCAGGATAAGCCGCCATGCCGGCAAGCGCTGCAGCAAGCCCCCCTGCAAGATAACGTCTTTTCATCGACCCCCCGGCGGCAAGGCAAAAACCGTGTTGGAAATTGGTGCAGGCAGGCCGTGAATAAACTGCAAAAACTTCTGCACCTCGGGTGACGGCTTTTCACGCGACACAAACATCAGCGGGGCAGTCAGGCCATAGCGGCCGCTGAGTACGCTGTCCGCACCCGCCTTGACCTTGTTCACCGACAGGATCTTGAGGGCCCCGTCCTTGAGCGACTCGGTTGCCAGGTAGGTGATGCCAAAGGGGTCGGCCCCAACACCGGCAACGCGAAACTCGAGTTCAGCGTTGCGTGCACGGGGGGTGAATGTCTCTGCGTCTCCGAGGACTTTTTCGTGCCAGGTGTTGGTGATGCCATCGCCAGGTGGTCCGATATAAACGTTGATAGGTGCATTTTTCCCGCCCACCGAACTCCAGTTGTTGATGCGCCCGGTGAATATTTCACGCAGCTGAATGGCGCTGAGGTCGTTGACTGGATTGCTGAAGTGAACGGCTGGCGCCATCGCCACGCGCCTAAACGGAACCTCGACCAGCTTCACGCCGCTCCGGTCGATTTCGTCCCTGGTTTCTTCGGAAGGGGCGCCACTGACCATGGCCAGATCCGCCGTGTTGTCGAGCAGGGTGATGTAGCCGCGGGATGTGCCGCCGCCGCTGACCACCACCGTGGTGGAGGGGTGGCTGCGCATGTACTGCTCGGCCAGGGATTGAACGATGGCTCCGAACGTGGTCGATCCCCGGATGTGCACGGATCGGGTGGGGTTGTCGGCGGCCAGGCCCCAGGTGGGCAGGACCGACAAGAACGCCGCGAGCCAAAGCGTGAGAGCCGACAATCTCCCGGGAGGTCTCGGTATCGCACCACCCCTTTGCCAACCACACAGGAATGCGAGAAGTTTCATTGTTTGTATCTGCCATCACACAGGCTCGGCGTGATTTCACGGCCTGATGCCTCGATCCCCCGGAACCAATGGATGGTACCGCGTTTGCCGGTTGCCGGACCGGGTGTTTATGCGGTCAGGGCCAGGGTGGCAGCGCCGCCTCGAAGCTCTCCATTTCTTCCTCCAGGCTTGTCCGGCTGCGGCAATGACGGTTGGCCTTGCCGTACCAGTACTCGGCGTTTTCAAGATCGCCCTCCTGAATGTGCAGAATGGCGTGCAGCCATGCGCCCAGCTCTGAGGGATCTTCCTGCGCGAGATGGTGGGCCTCGTCCCAGCGTCCCGCGCGCATGTGAGCCAGCGCCAGGCGCAGTGTTGTCATGGAGAACTCCTTCTGATGGCGTAACTGACGGGGCTACAGGTCCAGCGCATCTCCACAGTGATCGGCGCGTGATCAGAAAATCGCTGGAGTTGCAATTGGACAGTCGCGTCGCCAGCCCACGTTCCTGGCACAGGCCCGCCTTGAACCCGACCTCTTCCCGCAGGCGGAATTGAGCCTGGACTGCAGGTGGTTGTCACGGAATTCGGCCATCCAGCGTCGTGTCAGGACGTTGCGGTTAGCATAGCCGGCTGGAGAATCAATGCGGATATTGCTTGTAGAGGATGACAAGGTGTTGGCGGACGCTCTTTCGCGGGCGCTGGTGCAGTCCGCCCACGCCGTCGACATGGTCTCCACCGGTGAGATGGCCGACCATGCGCTCACGCTTGGCATTTACGACCTGGCGATCCTGGACATTGGCTTGCCGGGGCTGAGTGGATTGGACGTGCTGCGGCGGCTGAGGGCACGGCGGTCCACGACGCCAGTGCTGATGCTCACTGCCTTCGATACCCTCCAGGACCGCGTCCGCGGGCTGGATCTGGGTGCCGACGATTACCTGGCCAAGCCCTTTGATCTGCCGGAGCTGGAAGCGCGCGTGCGGGCGCTGCTGCGCCGCGGCACCAACTCCACTCCTGACCTGGAGCACGGCCTGCTGCGCTTCGATACGGTGGGCCGCCGCGTGTTCTACGAGAAGCGACCACTGGAGCTGTCGCCGCGCGAGCTCGCCGTGCTGGAACTGCTGCTGATGCGCGCGGGGCGTGTCGTGAGCAAGGAGCAGATGGTCAACCATCTCTATGGGTGGGGTGACGAGGTCGGTGACAACGCGATCGAGGTCAACATCTACCGACTCCGCAAGAAGCTGGAGCCGTTCGGATGTGAGATCCGCACCGTGCGCGGCATGGGCTATCTGATGGACCGCAGCGATGCGGAAGCCTGAACCGCGACTGCGGCGCAAGCTGCTGGCTTGGCTGCTTGGGCCGCTCGCCGTGCTGCTGGTGCTGGACACCGCCGCCGCTTACTGGAACTCGCTGCGTTTTTCCGACCTCGCTTACGACCGTGCGCTGTACGAGATCGGACGCGAGATCGTGCTGCACGTCAAGCTCGATGGCATCCGCCCCCGGCTCGACCTCTCGGAGGCCGCGGACAAGATCCTGCTGCTGGATCAGGACGACCGGCTCTACTACCGCGTCGTCAGCGAGGACGGTACGTTGTTGGGAGGCGATGCGGGAATGCCGCCGCCGCGCGTGGCTGAGAGTGCCAAACCGCGCTTTTACGGCGATGCGTTGCGCGGGGAGCCGGTACGGATGATGGTGGCCCGGATGCCAATCGGTGCAGGCGCCGGTGCTCCGCTGGTCCTGGTGCAGGTTGCTGAAACCCTCAACAAGCGCAAGCGCTTCGCGTGGGAGATGGTCGCGAACGTGGTGCTGCCGCAGCTGCTGCTGATCGTGATGGCCACGGCGGTGGTCTGGTTCGGCGTCTCGCGTGGGCTCGAGCCGCTGCAGCGGCTGCGGCGCGCGGTGGCGGACCGCTCGCACCTGGATCTGAGTCCGATCGACACCCAGGACGTTCCGGGAGAGGTGCGGCCGCTGGTGGACGAAGTCAACGAGCTGATGGCGCGCCTGGGGCGAACCTTCGATTTTCAGAATCGCTTTGTGGCCGATGCCACCCACCAACTGAAGACGCCAGTCAGCGGCCTGAAAGCCCAGATCGAGCTGGCGCTGCGGGAGAACGACGCGGAGCGGGTGCGTCATTCGCTGGCACAGCTCTATATCAGCGCCGATCGGCTGTCGAGGCTGGTGCGCCAGCTGCTTTCGCTCGCCCGCAACGAGCCCGGTGGGCTCGACTCCATGCAGCTGCAGCCGCTGGACCTGAACGCTCACGCCGTGGAGATAAGCATGGACTGGGTGCCGCAGGCGATCAAACGCAACATCGACCTGGGCTTCGAAGGGGCCGATCATCCGCTGGTGATCGATGCCGACCGGGACCGGTTGCGTGAGCTGATCAACAACCTGATCGACAACGCGATCCGCTACAGCCAGCCAGGCGGCCGGGTGACCGTGCAGGTGGGCCAGAGCGGCAACGACCAGTGCCGCCTGGCCATTAGCGACGACGGCCCCAGCATCCCGGTGGAGGAGCGCACGCGCATCTTCGAACGCTTTCACCGCCTCCTCGGTACGCAGGAGGATGGCAGCGGTCTCGGTCTCGCCATTGTGAGCGAGATTGCCACACTGCACGGCGCGCGCATCACGCTCGAGGAAGACACCGACGGCGTGGGCAACACCTTCAGCGTCTTCTTCCCTTTGCGGGCGGTCTGAGCCGTGCAGCAGGCGGCTGTAAGCTGACCGACAGCTTGCAGATAACTGGCTGTCAGTGCGCCGGCAGAAAGGTGACAGCACAGGTCCGTAACCTCGAGGAGGTCGGAACCACGGTGGTTCCCCATCTTTTTTGAGGAGACACCATGTCGTTTTTGCTTACTCCGGAATTCTGGATCGCCCTGTCGCAGATCATCCTGATCAACATCGTTCTGAGTGGCGACAACGCCGTCGTCATCGCGATGGCCTCCCGTTCACTGCCGCCCGCGCAGCAGAGGAAGGCGATTCTGTTCGGTAGCGTCGGCGCCATCGTGCTGCGCGTGGTCCTGACCTTCTTTGCCGTCTACCTGCTGACGCTGCCTTACCTCAAGCTGGTGGGCGCCGCGCTGCTGCTGTGGATCGGCATTGGCCTGATGTACAGCGAGGACGACGGGGAGAACCTGGCAGGCCACTCCAGCCTGGCTGCGGCCATCAAGACCATCGTAGTCGCCGACCTGGTCATGAGCCTGGACAACGTCATCGGGGTCGCCGCCGCCGCCAAAGGCAACGTTGCGCTGCTGGTGTTCGGTCTCGTGATCAGCATTCCCCTGATCATTTTCGGCAGCACCCTGATCCTGAAGCTGATGGGCCGTTTCCCGGTGATCATCACCCTCGGGGCCGGCCTGCTCGGTTGGGTGGCCGGCGAAATGGCGATGACGGATCCGGCGATCGCCGGTTGGGCCGCCAACCAGCATGCGCTGCACAACGCGGTTCCCGTGCTCGGCGCTGTGTTCGTGGTGGCGGTAGGCAAGTGGCTGACCAGTCGCCAGCAGCCGGCAACGGCCAACCAAGCCGCCGCGTGAAGGTGCCCGCATGAAACAAATTTTGATACCCATTGACCCGAGCCAGCCGGTCCGGACGCGTTCGGCCATCGAGCAAGTCGTGCAAATTTGCCGGGAAGAGCCGGTGGCCGTTCGCCTCCTGCGGGTGCAGCCCAAGGTCTCCGGTCACGTCGCGATGTTCTTCGACAAGCGCGAGCTGCGCGAGTTGCAGCTAGGCGCAGGCGCCGAGGACCTGCAGTTCGCGCAGAGTCTGCTCGACGCGGCTGGCGTGTCTTACACCAGCACCGTGCTGGTGGGGCGCAGTGCCGAGACCATCATTGCGGCAGCTCGCGACTATGGCTGCGACCGCATCGTCTTCGGCCGGGAGGAACCTAGCCTGGCAGGAAAGATCTTTGGTTCGCTGTCGCAGCAGGTGCACCAGCTACTTGGCGCGAGCGGCGATCCCCAGATCATCGGTTCCTGACCAACCCCCCCGGCAGGCTTCAGCGGTCCGGCCGCTCCGGGGGGCGGCCTGGCGCCGCGGTGAGCGCGTCCGGGTCAGTTCAGACGCGAATGACTGCTCCGGGTCGGTAACGCTGGTTTGCTGCCCCAAACGGAAGCCTCACAGGTTCATATCGTAGTCCACCGTGATCGGCGCGTGGTCAGAAAATCGTTGCGCTTTGTAGATGGTTTCGCTTCGTGCCAGGGCCGCAAGGGCCGGTGTGGCCAGGTGGTAGTCCAGGCGCCAGCCCACATTTTTCGCATAGGCCTGGCCGCGGTTGCTCCACCAGGTGTAGGCCTCGTCGGTGGCGGTGGGCTGCAACTTGCGGTACACATCGACCATGCCCCCGCCGCGCACTGCTTTCGCCGCAGGCTGGCCGGTACCGCCGGTCAGCTCTTGCACCGCGTCCTCGGCCGCTTCAGCATCCGCAGCCGCGCGCAGCGAAGGGCCGCCCCGAGCAAGCGCAGCCCCCTCGGGGGGCAGCGAACCACGCGAAGCGGGGAGCGTGGGGGCCAACAAGTCTGTCATCCAGGCACGCTCCTCGGGCAGAAATCCGCTGTTCTTTTTGTTGCCCTTGAAGTTTTTGAGATCAATCTCCTGGTGCGCAATGTTGACGTCGCCGCACAGGACGAAGTCGCGGGTTTCCTTGAGCGCTGCCAGGTAAGGGTAAAACTCGGCCAGAAAGCGGAATTTGGCGGCTTGACGCTCTTCACCGGACGAGCCACTGGGAAAGTAGCAGCTGATGATGGAGAGTTTGGGCACCTGCCTGCGGCCCGGCCGGTCAAAGCGCAGCTCCACATAACGGCCTTCAGCATCAAATTCGGTGGAGCCGTAGCCGGTGATCACATCGGAAGGCTCGTGGCGGCTGTAGACCGCAACGCCGGAGTAGCCTTTTTTTTCAGCGAAGTGAAAGTGGCCTTTGAGTCCGGCGATTTCCTCGAAGCGGCCAGCCACATCGGCAGCCTGGGCTTTGAGTTCCTGCACACAAATACAATCCGGTTGGGTTTGGGCCACCCATTCCTGCAACCCTTTGGTGGCTGCGGAACGAATGCCGTTGAGGTTCAGACTGGTTAATTTAAACATGGGACTTCCAATGAAAACGACAACAGGGGCGCCTGGGCAGACTGAAATGCAAGGTGGTCAGACGACTGATGCCCAGACGCTGGCGCAGGAATTCGTGCAGTTTGCCATTGAGTCTGGTGTGCTGCGTTTTGGCGAGTTCAAGACCAAGGCCGGGCGCATGAGCCCCTATTTTTTCAATGCGGGTTTGTTTGACGACGGCGCCAAACTCGGCCGGCTGGCGCAATTTTATGCGCGCCGCCTGCTGCTTGAAGAGAAAGGCGGCGGCCTGCAGTTCGACATGATTTTTGGCCCGGCTTACAAGGGGATTCCGCTGGCGGCGGCAATTTCGATCGAACTGGCCCGTTTGGGTCGCAACCTGCCCTTTGCCTACAACCGCAAGGAGGCCAAAGACCACGGCGAGGGCGGTACCCTGGTCGGTGCCCCGGTGCAGGGGCGGGTGCTGATTGTCGATGACGTGATCTCGGCTGGCACAGCGACGCGTGAATCCATCGCCATCATCCGGGCGGCTGGTGCCGTGCCTCATGCCGTGGCCATTGCGCTGGACCGCCAGGAAAAAGCCATGGAAAACGGCGTGGATGTGGCTCACAGCGCGGTGCAATTCGTGACAAAGACCCTGGGCTTGCAGGTTTTCTCGATTGCCCGTTTGGCCGACTTGTTGCAGTATCTGGAAAAGGCCGCCAAAAGCGGCGAGGCGGGCGGGGCGGAACTCAAGGCGGGCGAGTCGCTTCAGACCCATTACCAGCGTGTGCTGGACTACCGACAGCGCTACGGCGTTGACTAAGGAATCGATTTGTCATTGCATCGACGGCACAGCACTCAAACGGCACTGGCCCTGTTTTTGACTTGCCTGGTGGGCGGTGCCGCTGCCCAGGGCATCTATACCTGTGTCGACGCCACGGGACGAAAGATCACCGCTGACCGCCCGATTCTCGAATGCAACGACCGGGTCCAGCAGGAGATGACCAAGTCCGGCAATGTCAAACGCGTGCTGGTGCCTGTGCCTACCCCGCAGGAGAAGGCGTTGCAGGATGAAAAAGACAAGCGCGCCGCTGAAGCGCGGGCGCGTGAGGCCGACGAGAAGCGCCGTGACCGGGCCTTGCTGCTGCGTTACCCCGATCCGCAGGCGCACAACAAAGAGCGTGCACAGGCCGTCGAACAGATCGACGAGGTCATCAAGGCCGCTTTCAAGCGCATTACCGAACTGGGCGAGCAGCGCAAAGCGGTGCAGGCGGACCTGGAGTTTTACAAGGGTGATCCGTCCAAGGCGCCTCCCACGCTCAAGCGCCGGATTGAAGAAAATGAGAGCGGTGTGGCTGCGCAAAAGCGTTTTATTGCCGAGCAGGAGACCGAGAAAAAGCGCGTGAACCAGCGTTTTGACGAAGAGCTCGCCAAGCTCCGGCAGCTTTGGGCCATGGCTGGCGGCGCACCGCAGGCCGCAGCGGCCAAAAAATAGTTCAAGGAAAAATCACTCGTTTGCCCTTGCCGGGCGAGGTGAGTGCGCTATTGATTTAATAGCATACGGCTCTCAGCCGATCTTCTTCCTGAGCAAGTCATTGACCTGCGCCGGGTTGGCCTTGCCTTTGGTGGCTTTCATGGCCTGACCCACGAGGGCGTTGAAGGCCTTGGCATTTCCGGCGCGCACTTCCTCGACGTTTTTGGCGTTGGCGGCCAGCACGGCGTCGATCAGCGCATCGAGCTCACCGGTGTCGCTCATCTGCTTGAGGCCTTTGGCGTCGATGACGGCGTCAACCTCGCTGCCCTGACCGCTCCACAGCGCGTCAAAAACCTGTCGCGCCGCGTTGTTGGATACCGTGCCATCGGAAATCCGGCCTATCAGCTGGCCCAACTGCCGTGCGCTGACGGCCGACTGGGCGATGTCCCTGTCCTCGGCATTGAGCCGGCGCGACAGCTCGCCCATGACCCAGTTACTGGCCAGTTTGGCCTGGCCACACACCTGCTGGACCGCCTCGAAGTAAGCCGCAACGGCCTTGCTTTGGGTCAACTGGCCCGCATCGTAGGCGGACAGGCCAAAGTCAGTCACAAAGCGCTGCGCCATTGCGCGCGGCAACTCGGTCATGGCGGCCTGGACTTCGGCGACCCATTCGCGGGAGATCACCAGCGGCGGCAAATCCGGGTCCGGAAAATAGCGGTAGTCTGCCGCGTCTTCCTTGGTCCGCATGGCGCGCGTTTCGCCGGTGTCGGGGTCAAACAGCACGGTCGCTTGCTGGATGGTTTGGCCGTCTTCGATTTGGCCGATCTGCCAGCGCACCTCGAAATCAATGGCCTGCTGCATGAACTTGAAGCTGTTCAGGTTCTTGATCTCGCGGCGGATTCCCAGCTCGGCGCCGGGTTTGCGCACCGACACATTGGCGTCGCAGCGAAAGCTGCCTTCCTACATGTTGCAGTCGCAAATGCCTGTCCAGGTGACGATCTTGTGCAGCTCCTTCGCATAGGCCACGGCCTCGGCTGACGAACGCATGTCGGGCTCGGTCACGATTTCGAGCAGGGGCGTTCCGGCGCGATTCAGGTCAATGCCGCTCATGCCGACAAAGTCTTCATGCAGCGACTTGCCGGCATCTTCCTCTAGATGGGCGCGCACCAGGCGCACCGACTTTTTTTCGTCACCCAGGAAAAATTCCACCGTACCGCCCTGCACCACCGGGATTTCAAACTGGCTGATCTGGTAACCCTTGGGCAAGTCGGGGTAGAAATAATTCTTGCGCGCAAATACACTGCTCTCCGCAATGTGGGCGTTGACCGCCAGGCCGAACTCGATCGCGCGCTGCACAGCGCCCTTGTTCATCACGGGCAGTGCACCGGGCAGCGCAAAGTCCACCGCCGACGCCTGGGTGTTCGGCTCCGCGCCAAAAGCCGTGGAAGCACGGCTGAAAATTTTCGACTGCGTGGTCAACTGGGCGTGTGTCTCAAAGCCAATGATGACTTCGTAACCCTGCACCAGCGGCCCGGTCGGCCGGCCGACCTGCATCTGGGCAAAAGGGTTCTGGGATGATGGGCTCTGGCTCATGTCAACTCACTCGAATGCATGCGGCCGGCGCATGTGCCAGTCGGTCGCCAGCTGGAACTGATGCGCCGCGCTGAGCAACTGCGCTTCCTTGAAGTAGTTGCCAATCAGCTGCAGGCCGACCGGCATGTTGTGTTCTCCAAAACCGGCAGGCACGCTCATGCCGGGCAAGCCCGCGAGGCTGCTCGACAGCGTGTAGATGTCGGCGAGGTAGTTGGCCACGGGGTCGTCTGACTTTTCACCGATTTTCCAGGCGACGGTGGGCGACACCGGGCCGGCAATGATGTCGCACTGTGTGAAGGCTTTCTGGAAATCCTCGGCAATCAGCCGGCGGATTTTCTGGGCCTTCAGGTAGTAGGCATCGTAGTAGCCATGCGAAAGCACATAGGTGCCTATCATGATGCGGCGGGTCACCTCGTCACCAAACCCCTCGGAGCGGGATTTTTTGTACATGTCGTTCAGGTCGCTGTAGCTGGCCGCCCGATGTCCATAACGAACGCCGTCAAAACGGCTCAGGTTGCTGCTGGCCTCGGCGGGCGCGATGACGTAGTACACCGGGATGGACAGCTCGGTCAGCGGCAGGCTCACATCCACGAGCGTGGCGCCCAGCTTTTCATACTCTGCCAGCGCGGCGCGCACGGTGCGCAGCACATCGGCAGAGCACCCGGCCCCGAAAAACTGCGATGGCAGCCCAATTCTCAAGCCTTTCAAGGGTGTGGCCCTGTCGTCGCGGGAAGGGTGTGCTATCAAATTAGTAGCGTAATCAAGCGCGGGGAGGTCCAGGGATGTCGAATCCCGATCCAGGTCCGGACCCGCCATGGCGCTCAGCAGCAAGGCGCAGTCGTGGGCGCTGCGTGCCATCGGGCCGGCCTGGTCGAGGCTGGAGGCAAAAGCAACCATGCCATAACGCGAGCAGCGTCCATAGGTGGGTTTGATGCCGGTGATGCCGGCCAGCGAGGCCGGCTGGCGTATCGAGCCGCCGGTGTCGGTACCGGTGGCTGCCGGCACCAGCCGCGCTGCCACAGCAGCTGCGCTGCCGCCGGATGAGCCACCGGGAACCCGAGTGCGGTCCCAGGGGTTGTGCACCGGTTTGTAGGCGCTGTTGTCATTGCCCGAGCCCATGGCGAATTCGTCACAGTTGAGCTTGCCCAGGCTCACCATGCCGGCCGCCGCCAGCCGGCTGACCACGGTGGCGTCGAACGGGCTGCGGTAGTTGTGCAGCATCTTCGAGCCGGCCGTGGTGGGGAAATCGCGGGTGACAAAAATATCCTTGTGCGCCATCGGCACACCCAGCAGCGGCGTGCGCTCCCCGGCTGCCAGCCGCGTATCGGCAGCCTGCGCCTGTGCCAGCGACACCCCGGCATCCGTGGCCAGAAAAGCGCCCAGGCTGTCGTTCTGCTGGATGCGGGCCAGGAAGTGCTGCGTTACTTCGACGCTGGAGACCTGGCGCGCAGCCAGTTGGGCCGCGAGTTGGGCGACGCTGAGGTCGTGCAGATCAGGTGCGCTCATTCGATCACCTTCGGCACGAGAAACAGGCCGCGTTCTACCGCAGGCGCGCTGACCTGGCTGGCTTCGCGCAGGTTGGGCTCTGTCACCTGATCCTCACGCAGACGCAGGGCCACCTGGCCGAGCACCGCAGCCGGGTGCGCCAAGGGCTCCACGCCGTCGGTATTGACCGCATCCATTTGCGCCACCAGGGCGAAAAAGCCATTGAGCTGGCTGAGGGTGTGCTCGGTTTCGTCGGGCCTGAGATTGAGCCTTGCCAGGGTGGCAACGCGGGCGATGTCTTGGGGTGTCAATGCCATGAGGGTCAAACAGAAGGAGGCGGAAGCGAAAAACCGGGTGTAAAGATGAAATAATGGCCGCGGATGCCAGCCAGTTGCTCACAGGGGATGCGGTATTATCCCGCCTTGGTATGAATCAGGGCCGGATGCGTACTTCAGGTGGCATTTTCACCCGCAAATCAAGATGTTACCAACTCGTCATTCAAACCCTGCCCCATCATTGATCAATCTTAAAAGGCGATAGAGCAACGAAGTTTGTTCATGCCCCAACCCGGACCCCAACAACATGTTCGAAACTTTCCGTCGGTACTTCTCTACCGACCTGGCCATTGACCTCGGTACCGCCAACACCCTGATTTTTGTCCGCGACCGCGGCATTGTGCTGGACGAGCCCTCAGTGGTAGCCATTCGCCACGAAGGTGGTCCGCAAGGCAAAAAAACCATTCAGGCCGTCGGCCACGAAGCCAAGGCCATGCTGGGCAAGGTCCCTGGCAACATCGAGGCCATCCGTCCGATGAAAGACGGCGTCATTGCCGACTTCACCGTCACCGAGCAGATGCTCAAGCAGTTCATCAAGATGGTGCATCCGCGCAGCTTCTTCAAACCCAGCCCGCGCATCATCATCTGTGTGCCCTGCGGCTCGACCCAGGTTGAGCGCCGCGCCATCCGCGAAAGCGCGCTCGGCGCTGGCGCCAGCGACGTTTACCTGATCGAAGAACCCATGGCTGCGGCCATAGGCGCGGGACTCCCGGTGTCCGAGGCCAGCGGCTCCATGGTGGTCGATATCGGCGGCGGCACCACCGAGGTCGGCGTGATCTCGCTGGGCGGCATGGTCTACAAGGGCAGCGTGCGTGTCGGCGGTGACCGTTTCGACGAAGCCATCATCAGCTATATCCGCCGCAACTACGGCATGCTGATCGGTGAGCCGACGGCCGAAGCCATCAAGAAAAACATCGGTTCGGCCTTCCCCGGCTCCGAGGTCAAGGAAATGGAAGTCAAGGGTCGCAACCTGTCCGAAGGCGTGCCGCGCAGCTTCACGATCTCCAGCAACGAGATCCTCGAAGCCCTGACCGACCCGCTCAACAACATCGTCAGTGCCGTGAAAACCGCGCTGGAGCACACCCCGCCCGAACTCGGTGCCGACATTGCCGACCGCGGCATGATGCTGACCGGCGGCGGCGCGTTGCTGCGCGACCTGGACCGCTTGCTGGCCGAGGAAACCGGCCTGCCGGTGCTGGTGGCCGAAGACCCGCTGACCTGCGTGGTGCGCGGTTGCGGCATCGCGCTGGAGCGCATGGATCGCCTGGGTTCCATCTTCACTTCGGAATAACCGCATCTTCTTCCTCGATGCAGCCGGATGGGCGCATGATTGACCGCAGACCATGCCCTTAGGAACCCTCGACAGAACCCCTCCGCCCTTTTTCAAGCAGGGGCCGTCGGCCTTGTCCAAGCTGATGTTTTTCAGCGCCCTGGCCCTGTTTCTGATGGTTGCCGACATGCGTTTTCGCATCATCCAGCCTGTGCGTGCGGCCATTGCCACCGTGCTTTACCCCGTCCAGTGGGCGGCCCTGCAGCCCGTGCGTGCCGTGCGAAACGGCGGCGGTTATTTCACTGCGCTCAGGCAGGCCAGGGCCAGCGAGGAGGAGGCCCGCGCCAGGCTGGCGCTGCAGTCGCTGCGGGCCAGCCAGGTCGAGCAGCTCGGGCTTGAAAACACCCGCCTGCGAAAACTGCTGGACCTGCGCGAGCAAAAAGCCATCACCGGCCTGGCTGCCGAAGTGCTCTACGATGCGCCCGATCCCTATACCCGCAAAGTCATCATCGACAAGGGCCTGGCCCATGGCGTTGTACTCAGCTCACCGGTGGTGGATGAGTCCGGCGTGCTGGGCCAGGTGACCCGCGTGCACCCCCTGGTCAGCGAGGTGACGCTGGTGATTGACCGCGAGCTGGCGATACCGGTGCTCAATGCCCGGACGGGCGCGCGCAGCGTGGCCTATGGCGAGCCAACGGCTTCGGGCGGCGGCCTCGAGTTGAGGTTCATGGGCAGCAACTCGGACGTGCAGCCGGGCGACCTGCTGACCACCAGCGGAGTCGATGGTGTGTATCCCGCAGGTCTGCCGGTGGCCAAAATAGACAAGATCGAGCGCCGGGCCGAATCGGCCTTTGCGCGCATTTTCTGCATCCCGCAGGCACAGGTCGGCGCTGCCTTTCATGTCATGGTGGTGGCGCCTGTCTCGGGGCAGATACCGCCGCGCCCGGCAGACGAGCCAGCGCCCGCGCCGGTCAAAAAAGGAGTCCACAAGTGATCATGCCCACTGGCCAGCAGCTCTTGCTGCCTGCCAATCCGGTTTTCATCTGGACCAGCCTGATCGTCGCCCTGCTGCTGGACATGCTTCCGCTGGGCCGGGTTCCCTGGATGCCGGATTTTCTGGCTTTGGTCCTGGTGTTCTGGAATGTGCATCAGCCGCAGCGCGTCGGCATAGGCCTGGCCTTCATGTTTGGGCTTGGCATGGACGTGCACCAGGCGGCCTTGCTCGGGCAGCATGCGCTGTCCTATACCGCATTGAGCTTTGCTGCAACCATGATTCACCGCCGTCTGCTGTGGTTTACCGTGCCCTCCCAGGCATTGCAGATACTGCCGCTGTTTGCGGTGGCGCATGGCGTCGAGATCATCATCCGCATGATCAGCGGCGGCATTTTTCCCGGCTGGACCTTGCTGCTCGCCCCCGTGGCTGAATCCCTGCTGTGGCCCGTGGTCAGCGTGATGCTGCTGGCGCCCCAGCGGCGTGCGCCCAACCCTGACGAAAACAGACCACTTTGATGCCCCCACGGTCGCTCACTGCGTGTAGCTCCCTGCCCCCCGAGGGGGCCGCTGCGCCTGCGGGCCGGCAAAGCCGGACCCGCGGCCCCTGCTTGAAGGGGAGAGCCTGTGCGGTCGTCGACTTGTTACCCGTTCGTCCTGAGCTTGTCGAAGGGCACTTTTGATGTGTGACCGGGTCGTACGGCCATGACTGAACTGCGCAATGTCGAGGCTGACCTGTCGCGCTTTCGTGCGCGTGTGCTGGTGGCCAGTCTGGCGGTGTTGTTTGCCTTTATCCTGGTGGCTGCCCGGCTGGTCTATCTGCAGGTGGTGCGCCACGATGACCTGACCGAGCAGGCCGAGAGCAACCGCACGGCGGTGGTACCCATCGTCCCGAACCGCGGACTGATCCTGGACCGCAACGGCGTGGTGCTGGCAACCAACTACTCGGCCTACACGCTGGAGATCACGCCTTCGAAGGTGCGCGACCTGGACGAAACCATTGAGGCGCTGGGGCATCTGGTGGACATCCAGCCGCGCGACAAGCGCCGCTTCAAGAGATTGCGCGAAGAGTCCAAAAATTTTGAATCCCTGCCCATCCGCACCCGCTTGAGCGACGAGGAAGTGGCCCGGTTTGCTGCGCAGCGTTTTCGTTTTCCTGGTGTGGACATCAAGGCGCGGCTGTTTCGCAACTATCCCTACGGAGAGCTGGCCAGCCACGTGGTGGGCTACATCGGGCGCATCAACCAGTCGGAAAAAGAGCGCATAGAAGGCAGCGACGAGGAAGGCAACTACCGCGGTACCGACTACATCGGCAAGCTCGGTGTCGAGCAGAGTTTTGAGCAGCAACTGCATGGACACACCGGTGTCGAGCAGGTTGAAACTTCAGCGGGCGGGCGCGCTGTGCGCAAACTCGCCAGCACACCGGCCACGCCGGGTGATACGGTCCGGCTGTCCATAGACATCAAGCTGCAAAAGCTGGTGGAGGACATGTTTGGTGAACGGCGCGGCGCCCTGGTCGCACTGGATCCCAAGACCGGCGAAGTCCTGGCCTTTGTCAGCAAACCTACCTTTGATCCCAACCTGTTTGTGGACGGCATTGACAGCGAAAGCTGGCAGGCCCTGAACGAGTCCATCGACAAGCCCCTGCTCAACCGTGCGCTGCGCGGAACTTACCCTCCCGGCTCGACCTACAAGCCTTTCATGGCCATGGCTGCGCTGGAGTCGGGCAAGCGCACCCCGGGCAGCATCACCAACGACACCGGCTCCTGGATGTTTGGCGGCCACCAGTTCCGCAGCCACGGCGCCGGGCTGGGCCCGGTGGATATGCACCAGAGCATCGTCAAGTCCAGCAATGTGTATTACTACTCGCTGGCCAACGATCTGGGGGTGGACGCCATGCATGACTTCATGAAGCCGCTGGGCTTTGGCCAGATCACCGGCATTGACATCCAGGGCGAGGTCAGCGGGGTGTTGCCCAGCCAGGCCTGGAAGCGTCACACCTACCGCAAGAAAAAGGCCGAGCAGCAAAAGTGGTACCCCGGCGAAACGATCTCGCTGGGCATCGGCCAGGGCTACAACGCGTTCACCATGCTGCAGCTTGCGCAGGCCACCGCGGCGCTGGCCAACAACGGGATCAAGCACAAACCCCGGCTGGTGATCGCCACCCAGGACCCGATGACGCGGCAGAGCCAGCCCATAGGCGCCGAACCCCCCGAGGACCTGGGTTACAAGCCCGAGAATGTGGCCGTCATACGCAAGGCCCTGGTCAGTGTCACGCAGGATGGCACCTCTGCCCGTGTGTTTTCCGGCGCAGGTTATCTCAGTGGCGGCAAGACCGGTACTGCGCAGGCGGTGGGTGTTGGGCAGAAAGACAAGTACGACGCGCGCAAGCTGGAAGAGCATCAGCGCGACCATGCGCTGTACATGGCATTTGCGCCCGCCGAAGATCCCAAAATTGCGCTCGCGGTGGTGGTGGAAAACGCCGGCTTTGGTGCCGCCCATGCCGCACCGATTGCGCGGCGGGTGTTTGACTATGTGCTGATGGGCCAGTACCCGAACGACGAAGATCTGGCCGCTGTGCAAAAAGGCCAGGCGGGCCCGCCCATGGGCAAACCACGCGCTGCGGCAGATGTCGCCTGGCCGCCTGCCCCGGCGGGTGCTGCATCGGCTCCGGCCGTTGCCGCCAGCGGCGGCAAATCGGCGTCGCAGGAAAGTATCGCTGCCGTGCAAACGCCGGTGCCTGCGCCCGGCCGCGGTCGTCGTTGACGGTTGCCGGCCTTACTTCAAGAATGCGTCGAAGCCGGTCTTGAGGATCAGCGCGCTGACCACCACGATGAACACGATGCGCACAAAGCCGGCGCCATGCTTGAGCGCCAGGCGTGTACCGAGCACGCTGCCGACCACGTTGGCCAGCGCCATGGTCAGTGCGAAATGCCACCAGACATGGCCCTTCCAGGCAAACAGCATCAGTGCCGACAGATTGGTCGCGGTGTTGAGCAGCTTGGCCGACGCTGATGCATTGAGAAAATCGTAGCCCAGCCAGCGTACAAACAAGAAGACAAAAAAGCTGCCGGTGCCCGGACCAAAAAATCCGTCATAAAACCCCAGCGCCAGTCCAATGCAGCAGGCCGCTGCGGTTTCAGCGCGCCCACTGAAGCGGGGCGCGTGGTGGCGGCCCAGCTCCTTTTTAAGCAGGGTGTAAAGCAAGACGGCCACCAGCACAAAGGGCAGGACCTTGCGCAAAAAGCCCGGCGATATCACGGTGACCAGCCAGGCCCCGCCGAAAGAGCCCGCAAATCCCGCCAGTGCCGCGGGCAGCAATGCCGCCCAGCGCATCTCCACCCGGCGGGCGTATTGCACGGTGGCCACGGCCGTGCCCCAGACCGAGGCACCCTTGTTGATCCCGAACAAGGTCGCCGGGTGGGTGGTCGGAAAGAGGGCAAAGAGGGCGGGCACC
>JAKFXR010000044.1 GCA_021731285.1 Polaromonas sp.
GTTGCTTCAGATGCAACGCTATCAAGCCTGGAGGGTGGAATCTATCTGTCCAATAACTGGGTCACTCGCTTGCGCGATAACCCAGGTGGAAATTCGTTTGACTTTGCAGGGGAAGCCCTTGTAGTAACGTATGCCGCAAAGTCGCTCAAGTCGGCGACAACTACGAACGAATTCTAGGCATCTGGCGCATTCGGCCCCTCCCCCAATCGCAGGAGGTGTGGCTTTTTAGCGCCACCCACGACGGTCATCCCACTGACACCTGCCTCCCCCGCCAAGGCAAAATGCCACCATGAACTCCCTAGACGGCATCCGCATCCTCGACCTCTCCCGCGTACTGGCGGGCCCCTGGTGTACCCAGACCCTGGCTGACCTGGGGGCTGACGTCATCAAGATAGAGCGCCCCGGCACCGGGGACGACACGCGCACTTGGGGGCCGCCGTTTTTGAAAGACGCGCAAGGTGCCGACACCGCCGAGGCCGCCTACTACTTGGGCACCAACCGCAACAAGCGCTCGCTCACCTGCGACATTGCCAAACCCGAGGGGCAGGCGCTGATACGCGAGCTGGTGGCGCATTGCGATGTGTTTGTGGAGAACTTCAAGGTGGGCGACATGGCGCGCTACGGGTTGGACTATGCCTCGCTCAAAGTGCTCAACCCCAAACTTGTTTATTGCTCTGTCACCGGCTTTGGCCAGACCGGGCCTTATGCCGAGCGTGCGGGGTATGACTACGCCATTCAGGGCATGGGCGGGCTGATGAGTGTGACGGGTGAGCGTGATGACATGGGTGGCGGCCCGCAAAAGGTGGGCGTGGCGGTGGCTGACCTGATGACGGGCATGTATGCCACCGTGGCGATTCTTGCCGCGCTGCGCCATGCCGAAAAAACCGGCGAAGGCCAGCAGGTCGACATGGCCTTGCTCGACACGCAGGTGGCCATGCTGGCCAACCTGGGCGCCAACTATCTCGTCAGCGGCAAGGTGCCGGGGCGGGCCGGCAATGCGCACCAGAACATCGTGCCTTATCAGGTGTTTGAAGTGGCTCCTGCACCTGACGGCCACAAAGACCATTTGATTCTGGCCGTGGGCAACGACAGCCAGTACGCCAAGTTTTGCACCGTGGCTGACCGGCCCGAACTGGCCAGTGACCCGCGTTATGCCAAGAACCAGGACAGGGTGCGCAACCGCGCGGTGCTGGTGCCCATGCTGGAAGAAATCATGCTGACCCGCAGCAAGGCCGACTGGCTGGCCGCGCTGGAGGCGGCCAAGGTGCCGTGCGGCGCTATCAACAACATTGCCGAAGTGTTTGCCGACCCGCACATCCAGTCGCGCAACATGGTGACCGACTGGCAGCACCCGCTGGCCAACCCGGTGCGGCTGGTGTCCAGCCCCATCAAGCTGAGCGCCACGCCGGTGCGCAAAGACCTGCCGCCGCCGCTGCTGGGCCAGCACACCCACGAGGTGCTGCGCAGTGTGTTGAACTACTCGGACGCGCAGCTGTCTGACCTGAAACGCAAAGAGGTGATCTGATGGCAAATTTTGTTTTGGTACACGGTGCATGGCACGGCGGCTGGTGCTGGCAGCGGGTCACTGCTGCGCTGCAGCAGCAGGGCCACCGGGTGCTTGCGGTCACGCTCACCGGCCTGGGCGAGCGTGCCCATCTGCTCTCGCCCGCCATCACGCTGGACACCCACATTGACGACGTGATCAGTGCCATCGAGGTGGAAGAATTGCACGATGTGGTGCTGGCCGTGCACTCCTACGCCGGCATGATTGGCACGGCGGTCGCTGACCGCTTGGGCAAACACCTGAAACACCTGGTCTATGTGGATGCGGTGATTCCCAAACCCGGCGAGAGCTGGAGCAGCACACAATCTGCCGCCACGCAGCAGCAGCGCCTGTCGGCGGCGCAGGCCTCGACCCGCTTCAGCTTTCCGCCGCCCGACCCGGAAGTGTTTGGCCTGAAGGACGCCGACCACGCCTGGGTCAAGCGCCGGCAGACGCCGCACCCCGGCAACACCTACCAGGCGCCGCTGTCATTTGATGTGCAGCGTGTGGCGGCCATCCCCCGCACCTTTGTGAACTGCACACAGCCAGCGCTGGCCACCATAGAGCCCAGCCGCCAGCGCGCGAAGGACGCCAAGTTTTGGGACGGCGCGTGGTTGCCCAACTCCAAAATCGTTGAGATCAAAACCGGGCACGACCCGATGATCAGCGAGCCTGCGGCCTTGACGAAAATTTTGCTGGACTGCGCATGACGGCTCTTAGCCGCCGCCACTTCAGCGCCGCGCTGGCGGGCGGGCTGCTGCTGCCATCGCTGGCGCTGGCGGTGGACACGGCTTTGCCTGTGCCTGCCTCCTTGCCCGGCGCGGCGCAAACCGCCGCTGCCAAAAAGGAGCCGCTGGTGTTGTTGATCAGCCTCCCCGGCTGCCCGTATTGCGAGCTGGTGCGGCGCAACTACCTGCTGCCCGCGCAGCGCACGGGCAGCCTGCAGGCCTGGCAGCTCAACATCACTGACAGCAGCACACCGCTGGTGGGCTTTGACGGCAAGCTGACGACGGCAGCGGCGCAAGTGGCTGCATGGAAGGCCGGTTTCACGCCCACGGTGCTGTTTCTGGGCGCGGCGGGGCAGGATCTGGCTGAGCGACTGGTGGGTCTGGCATCGCCCGACTTTTACGGCGCGTATTTTGACGAGCGGCTGGCCACGGCGCGCAAGGCTGTGCTGACGCGCCCATAGGGATTGCTCCCCCGCGTGTCATTGCGGACTTGATCCGCAATCCATGTCACGCTGAACCACTGACTGCGTTGTGCCGGCATGGATCCCTCCGGATCGGCATCCGGGGCAGGCTCCTCAAGTCCGGGATGACAGACACTCCCCGCGGCATGCAAAAAATGCCTCTCAAGGCAGATGAGCCAGAAGTTCATAAAGAAATCGGCACTCTGCCCTTTGATGACGCGAATAGTTTGCTATTGAATATATAGCAATATAGCCGGCAAGTCATGCGCCGGGGAAGCCGGCTCCGGCACAAGCGCCGCGCTGTACCATCAAGCTCTACACCCCGGAGGCCGTATGGTCAGCACGCTCGCCCAAACACGCACCCACGTCCAACTCCGTCAAACTGCAGAGACCCGACTCAAGAGCGGCATCGCACCCGGAACCCAGGGCTGGGCACCCGGCGCTGCAGCGCTGACCCTGCTGCACAGCCTTGCCAGCAATCCGGCGACGGCCGGTGACGCACTCAAGCTCTTGCATGAGTTGCAGGTCCACCAGGTGGAGCTTGACCTGCAGCATGAACACATGGAAGAAGATCGCCGCGAGCTTGAGCAGTCAGCGCTTCGCTACGCCGAGCTGTACGACAACGCGCCGGTGGCGTATTTCACGGTCGATGGCACGGGCCGGATCATTGAGGGAAACCTTGCCGCTGCGCGCATGCTGGACGCAGAGCGCGATCACCTGGGAGGCCTGGCCATCGACAGCCTGGCAGCGCCGGCCAGTCGCCCGGCGCTGCTGGCTTTGCTGGGCAAGGCACGCAGCAGCAGTGGCTCTCACAGTTGCACAGCCCGGGCCGGCGGTGCGGCCGGATCAGGATGGCTGCAAGTGGTGGCAAGCGCCTCGCCCCGCGGACATTCCTGCCAGGTGGTGGTCATCGATGTGTCCGGCGCCAAGCCGCCCGACCTGTAGCCATGCACCCATTGCCTCCTTCAACGTGACGAGGCCAGCCATGACTGCGTCGTCGTCTTTGCCCTCGCACCCCCCCGCACAGGCCAACCGTTTGCTGGCGGTCATGCCAGAGGACGCACTGGATCGCCTTCAGGCGGACATGCAGATCGTCAAGCTCAGTGCTGGCGACGTGCTGTACGACCTGCGCGCTGATTTAACGCACCTGTATTTCCCGCTGGACACCATCGTTACCCTGTTGCTCCCAGCGGAAGACCGCCCTGCAACCAAGGTGGCGGTGGTGGGTCATGAGGGGGTCGTCGGCGTTTCAGTCTTCCTGGGCGGGTCCCAACCCTCTGGCCGCGCGGAGGTTTTGACCCCGGGCCACGCATTGAAAATTCCGGCGGCAAGCCTGATGGCCGAATTTGACCGGGGCGGTCCGGTCATGCGCCTGATGCTGCGCTATACACAGTCCCTGGTCACGCAAATGGCCCAGACGGCGGTATGCAACCGCCACCATGTGGTGGAGCAGCGTCTGTGCTCGTGGCTGCTGACCTGCCTGGACCGCATGAAGGGCCGGGACATGGCCGTTACGCAGGATGCCATTGCCGGCATGCTGGGTGTGCGGCGCGAAGGGATTTCCGAGGCAACCAGCACACTGCGTGAGCTGGGCCTGATTTCCTGCACCCGCGGCCACATCAGCGTGCTCAAGCGCGAGGGCGTGCAGGGCAGGGCCTGCGAGTGTTATCAGGTGGTCAAGCAGGAGACGGACCGCCTGCTGCCTGATGCGCCGGCGACCTGACTTGCCGGGCAGTCCGGCAGATCCGTCAAGCAACAACGCTCCGCGGGACGTACGCGCATACTAGGCCAATGACTCCTGCGGCAACAGCCGATCTGGCCGACCCCCCGTCCGATGCCGTGCGCATGGTCGGCATTGGTGCGTCTGCCGGTGGATTCGCTGCGCTCGAGGAGTTCTTCAAGCAAACGCCAGCCGACAGTGGCATGGCGTACATGGTGGTGCAACACCTGGACCCGACACAAAAAGCCATGCTGGCAGAACTGCTGCAGCGAAGCACAGCCATGCCCGTGCGTGAGGCCCAAAACGGCGAACGTGTCGAGCCCAACCATGTGTATGTGATCCCGCCCAACACAGAGCTCAGCCTCAATGGCGGCCTGGTGCGTCTGGCCACGCCTACCGAGCCACGCGGCATGCGCCTGCCGGTCAATATTCTGTTTTCTTCACTGGCCAGCTCCCAGGGTGAACGCGCCATTGCCGTGGTGCTGTCAGGCATGGGGGCCGATGGCACGCTGGGCTTGCAGGCGGTCAAGGCCGTGGGCGGACTGATCCTGGTGCAGCAACCGGAGACGGCGCAGTTTGACTCCATGCCGCAAAGTGCCATCGCCTCGGGTTGTGTCGATTTCATTGCGCCACCCGCGGCCCTGCCCGGCCACATACGCGACTACATCGCCCGCCTGCCCGGTCGCTCAAGGGCCGACGCTGAGCCTGGAAGAGACAGCGCGGCAGGCCCGGACGAGAGCGAAAACTCGCTGGCCGGGATTTTCAAGCTGCTGCAGGCGCGGACGCGGCACGATTTTTCGCATTACAAGCCCAACACCGTGAATCGAAGGATAGAGCGCCGCATGGCCATCCACGCAGTGGCGACACCCGCGCTGTACGCCGAGTTTTTGCAACACAACAAGCAGGAGGTGGACCTTCTGTTCAAGGAGTTGCTGATCGGTGTCACCAGCTTTTTTCGCGACCCTCTGGTCTGGCAGCAGCTGGCCAATGTCACCCTGCCGGAGCTGCTGGCGCGTCGTGCGCCCGGTGACAAACTGCGCGCCTGGGTCATCGGCTGCTCGACCGGAGAGGAGGCTTACTCACTGGCCATGGTGTTTGCCGAGGTGACTGAACGGCTGGGCACATACCGCGATTGCGAGCTGCAGATTTTTGCCTCTGACCTGAGCGCAGACGCCATCGCCACCGCGCGCCGCGGGCAGTACCCCGCTTCCATCAGCGACTCGGTGTCACCCGGGCGGCTGGCGCAATTTTTTACCGCACAGGATGGCAGCTACCGGATCACCAAACGCATTCGCGACATGGTGCTGTTTGCGCAGCACGACGTCATACTCGACCCGCCATTTACCAAGCTTGACCTGCTGTCATGCCGTAACCTGATGATATATTTTGACGCAGCGCTGCAACGCCGCCTGTTGCCGCTGTTTCACTACAGCTTGCGGCCTGCCGGTGTCATGCTGCTGGGAAGCTCGGAGACGGTGGGCCGTCTCAATCAGCTGTTTGTCCCGCTCGAATCAAAGTTGCGGCTGTATCTGCGTCAGGACGGCAACGGGGCCAACAACCCTCACTTTCTGTTGAAGTCGCTTCCGCCTCTGTCCAGCATGAAAAAGGAACTCCCCATGCCGCCACCCGCCTCCCCCGATCAAGTCACCATGGAGAACCTTCAAACCGCAGCCGACCGGGTATTGCTGCAGGTTTATGCACCGCCTGCCGTGGTGGTCAACAGCACCGGCGACATCATCTATATCAGCGGGCGCACCGGCAAGTACCTGGAGCCGGCAGCGGGCAAGGCCAACTGGAACTTTCACGCCATGGTGCGCGAGGGCTTGCGCGCACCCCTGGCCGACGCCCTGAAGCTGGCTGCCACCCAGACGGAGCCGGTGCAGTTGCCTCATTTGCGCATACACCTGGCCGGGGACGCGCAGATTGTTGATGTCACCGTGCAAGCCATCCGCGAACCAGCCGCGCTGAAGGACATGCTGATGATCGTGTTTCGCGACGTGGCGGCGGAGCCGGCTGGCCGGGGCCGCCGCAAAACACAGACAGCGCTGGAGGCCTCCCATGCGGCCGAGGTGCAGCAGTGCCGTGACGAGATACAAAGCCTGCGCGAAGAAACACGTGCTTCCAAGGAAGAGCTGCAGTCCGCCAATGAGGAGTTGCAGTCCACCAACGAAGAGCTGCAGTCCGCCAACGAGGAGCTCACCACGTCCAAAGAAGAAATGCAGTCGATGAACGAGGAGCTGCAAACCATCAACGGCGAGATGCAGACCAAGCTGGATGATCTGGCGCTGGCACAGAGTGACCTGAAGAACCTGCTCAACAGCACCGACATCGCCATGCTGTTTCTGGACAAAAAACTGAACGTCAGGCGTTATACCGAGCGCGCTTCCAAAATCATCAGCCTGCGCGAGAGTGACATTGGCAGGCCACTGAGCGACCTCACCACCAGCCTGCAGTACCCGACCCTGCAGGACGACACCAACGAGACCCTGCGCACCCTGGTGATTTCTGAAAAGCAGATCCTGACCAGCGACGCGCGGTGGTTTTCAGTGCGCATCATGCCCTACCGCCGCATTGACAATGTGATCGACGGCGCTGTCATCACTTTTGTGGACATCACCGAGACAAAAGCGCTGGAGTCTCGCCTGCGCAAGGCCCCGTCCGAGTGATAGCGGTGGTGGGGTGATAGCAAAATCGCCATCCTGCCCTTCAAGGATGACATTGTTTGCTCCTCAATACGTAGCGCATTGCGTCCGAGCTACACCGTATCAAGCTGGTCAACAAGCTGCTGGACGGCTTCGATGGCAAGCTGACCAGCAGCAGCGGGGCCACGATTGCAAAGTGTGCTCGCCGGATATGGCGTTGCGCGATATCAACAAACTGGTCGCTAGAGGTGTTTTGAGAAAATCGGAATCGGGGTGGGCGGAGTACAAGTTACGGGTTGTCCGTGTGCGCCGGTCTTTCAGTCACAGGCATTGAGTTGGCGGTTTGGCAGGATGTCCCGTGGCTTATGAGGAACATGACGACGATCAATCACACTAATTCAGTGCTCTAATATTTAAAGACAACCCTTTCGCTGAGTAAATTTCATCATGGACTGGTCGAAAATCTTTGAAATTGGAATCACCGTGATTGCTACGTTGGCAGCGGCATATGGCGGTGCACGTGCAGCTTTTCATTTCGACAAAAAACGAGAGGATGAAAAGACGCGAGAAGCAAGGATAGAGGCTTGCAATCGCGCCATGCTAAATCTGACGCGCCAATTTAACTGGCTGATCAATTATCGAGATCAATTTCTCGAGCCATTTCGCCAGAATCCGGGTAGACATTTGATGATGCTGCCAAGCAATGAACTTAAATTTTCGTCATGGGAAATAGATATTGCACCGCTGGCATTTTTAGCAAATACCGCAGCCTCGGAAATACCTTTTATGGTTGCTGTTCTCCAAGGACGTTTTTTCGCAGTAATCGATGCTGTCAATGCAAGATCACCGGTGCATCGCGAATTTCAGGAAAAGCTGGGCAGCAGCGAAGTAGGCATGCACGTTGAACTGCCACTTGAGGCGTTTGAAACTGCAGTGGGAGATCGTTTAGCACTCACACTTCGGAATGCAACCGAACAGATATATGACCTTGTTGATACAGCGATTTCAGAGATGTCCAGCGCAGGCCAGTCATATCGGGATGTGCTGAAGACACTATTTCCTGCCGCAACAATCTATGGCTTTACTCTACCCAAGGATATCCATAACAAATAGAGTCGGGCATGATTCGCAACGCTCCCAACCTATCAGCGCGCAACTAGAAGAGAGCACCCACGGTACGCCCTACTTCATCGCCCCAAACACTTTTTTCAAAATCGCGCTGCCCGTGCCCACCGGGTCCTGGCGGATTTTCTTTTCTTCCTCGCCAATGATGAGGTACAGGCCGTCGAGTGATTTGGCCGTGACGTACTGCTGGATGTTGGCGTCTTCTTTTTTGACCAGGCCAAAGCCGGACGCTTTTTCGGCCACCTTGTTGTACTTGGTGGCCAGGCCCACCTTCTCGGTGGCTTTGGTCACGACCGGCAAAAACTGCGCGCCCAGCGGTGTGCGGGTTTTCTCGGCAAAGAAGTTGGTGACCGATGTTTCACCGCCTTGCAAGATGTTTTTGGCGTCGGTGACATTCATGTTGCGCACGGCGTTCACCAGCAGGGTTTTGCCCATGGGGACGGCCGCTTCGGCAGCACGGTTGATGGACACCAGCAGCTCGTCAAGCCGTTTGCTCTGGCCCAGCGTTTTCAGCAGTCTGGAGGCGTCTTCCAGGTAGCCGGGCAAAGGAATGCGAACTTTGTCGTTGCCCAGGAATCCATCTGTCTTGCCCAGCAGCGCCACCGCCGCCAAAGCGCCTTTCTCGAGGGCGGTTTTCAGGCCGGCGCTGGCCTCCTGGCTGGTGAGGTCGCCCAGCGACAGCGCATGGGCATGCTGGTAAGTGGTCATGATCAGCAGGCCAAGTGCGCTGAGACCGGCCTGGTTAAAATTGCGGCGTTGCATGATGAGGTCCTTCACAATGGGTTCAGTTTTAAACGCAGTATGCCGGATGGCAGGCGCGCTGGCACTGCTGGCGGGTCTGGCCGCATGCGGCGGGGTGCAAACGGCACCGGACTCGACCTTTGTGCTGCTGGACGGTAGCAAAAAATCCACCGCCGACCTCAAGGGCAAGGTCACCCTGGTCAACTTCTGGGCCACCAGCTGCGTGACCTGCGTGGCCGAAATGCCCAAGATCATTGCCACCTACAACAAATACCAGCCCCAGGGCTACGACACCCTGGCCGTGGCCATGAGCTACGACCCGCCCAGCTATGTCGTGAACTTCACCGAAACGCGCAGGCTGCCCTTCAAGGTGGCGATTGACAACACCGGCGCAGTCGCCAAGGCCTGGGGCGACGTGCAACTGACACCCACCACCTACCTGGTGAACAAGCGCGGCGAGATCGTCAAGCGCTACGTGGGTGAGCCGGACTTTGCGGCCCTGCACCAGCTCATCGAAAAGCTCCTGGCCGAAACGTGACCCTCGACGTCTGCATCAACCCGGGACGATCAGGCGCAGTCCCGCGCCTAGCCGGGTTGACGGTTTTGAGCCTGACAGCTTTGATGCTGCTTTCCCCCCATGCCCTGGCCAGCACACAGTTGGCACTGGACAAGGGATGCTACAAGTGCCACGGCACTCCACCCAAAAAGAACGCCCCGACTTTCGCCGAGTTGGCCTTGCGTTATGCCAAACACCGCGGCAACGCCGGCGCCGAGAGCACACTGGTCGAGAAGCTGCGCCGGGGGACCTTCCTCGGCCATATCGATGCCCATGAGCGTTTGAGCCAGGAAGATGCCCAGCGCCTGGTCCGGTGGATCATCGACGGCGCGCGCTGAGGCTCCCGACACCTAGCTGGTGAACAAGCGCGGCGAGATTGTCAAGCGCACGTGGGGGAGCCTGACTTCGCGGCCCGGCATCAGCTCATCGAAAGCTGTTGGTCGAGATCCAATCGGCGGCGTGCCCGCAAGCACAGCCGCTCCGGGTCCGGTCTTGCCCGGACTTATTCTGGATATGCTTCGATGCCGATCGCCAGCTTGACGTCGTCAGCGATGGCCGGAACCCCGAATTTCATGCCGAAATCGGTACGCTTGAAGCTTCCCTCAATGTAAGCACCGCACATCGGCTTTTTATTGAAAGGGTGCGGCCCACACTTGAAAGAGGTGACGTTCAATTTCACTGGCTTGGTCACGCCCAGCAGCGTGAGGGTGCCCTCAACACTTTCAAGATTTTCCCCATTGAAATTGAGCTTGGTGGACTTGTAGACCATCTCCGGAAATTCCGCGCTGTTGAAAAAATCAGCCGAACGCAGGTGATCGTCACGGGACCGCGCGTTGTCCGTACGCTTGCCATCACCGGTGGACACGGAAGCGGTTGCGATCTTGGCTTCGATCGAGCCGGTCTTGGCGGCGGTATCGAGCACGATCTTTCCGGTCATTTTGTCGAAACGGCCATGAATGTTGGTCATTCCCAGGTGGTTAACCACGAAATTAGGGTACGAATGCAAAGTATCAATGTTGTATGTCTGGGGCGCGGCCATCACGGACAGCGGGGCCAGCAAAGCCAGGACGAGGGTAGAAAGACGGGGCATATTGAAACTCCTGTTGTGATTCGAGTTGAAGAACGGGAAAACCACTTACGTGGACGGTGAAGCCGCAGTGAACCAGGCCAGACCCAGCGCCAGCAGCAAAGGGACACTGGCCGCCAGGCTTGTGAGAAACGCGGTCAGCCAGACGGGCCGCGATCCGGCAGGCACCAGGCAGGTCGCCCAGGGAATGGCCAGGGTCGGCAGCAGACAGAACCAGGGCAAGGCTCCGGTGAAGACGGCCAACAGCCCAACGAGGCCTGCAACGACGCTGGCGGGCAAAGACAGGGTAGCGCCTGTGGGCGAGCGCGTACCCGAGATCATCTGTACCAGGAGCGTCGCGCCGGCTGCGGCGCCCACCGCAATGCCGACCTGCGCCAGCAATGCAGAAGCGCCGAGCAGCGCAAGCGCGCCACTGGCCAGGCCCAGCATCAGACCAGCCGCCGCTCCCCGCACGCTGTCATCGCTCACGCGCAAGGTGGATTCAACCAAAATGAAGAGATAGGCGGCACTTGCCACTCCGGCCAGCAACGCGCTTGGGAGTTCCTTTTGTTGCAGCACCCGCAGGACAACCCAGACAGCCGCCAAGCCAACCAGCAGCGCGACACTCGATCGCAGCACAGGGCGTGCTGACCAGTTCTTGAACTCTAGCAATAACAAGGGAACCAGCGTGAGTAAGCCAACAATCACCAGCTTGCGGGTAGAGGTGAGCGACTCGAAGGAAAAACCGATAGCCAGCGCAATCAGAACCGCAAAACCGGCAATCTGGGCCAGCCCGAGAAAACGGGTTTTCCTCAGGAGGCCAGCCGCGACCAGAGCCACAATAAAAGGGGCGATCCCGGCTTGCACCGCCGGGTTCTGCATGAGCTCATCCATCACCTGCCCTCCATTATTTTTTCGTGAGGCTGTCATTTTGCTTGCCGCAAATGACGTTTGTTGCCTCCTGCGCCAGACGTACAGCAATGGGAGAGACCGGCTTATGACAAAGTTCCCGCACCCTCTGGAAAACACTTAGCCAGGCAAATTGCAGCTCCCGACTGGCTAGGTCTCATCGACGGCTGCACGCTGAAAAAAAAGCCGGTACACTCATTTTTCACATCTCCGAGCCATGTCCGTCTCTACATCCACGCTCCAGTTCATCACGCCGGCCACGCCCGAGCAACTGGATGCGACACGCCTGGTGTTTCGGGAATACGCCCAACAGCTGGGCGTGGACCTGTGCTTTCAGAACTTTGACCATGAGCTGGCCACCTTGCCCGGCGACTACGCTGCACCCCAGGGCTGTCTGCTGCTGGCCATGGTGGACGGCGTCATTGCCGGCTGCTGCGCCATGCGTCCGCTCAACTCGGTGGACTACCCTGACGCCTGCGAGATGAAGCGGCTGTATGTGCGCTCCGGCTTTCGCCGCTCAGGCCTGGGGCGGCAACTGGCCGAGGCTGTGCTGGATGCCGCGCGCGTGGCCGGGTACCGCAGCGTGCTGCTGGACACCCTCAGTGACATGGAGGCCGCACGGGCGCTGTACGAAGACCTCGGCTTTCACAGCATCCCGCCCTACTATCACAACCCGATAGCGGGCGCTCACTACCTGATGGCTGATCTGCATTAGGCAGTCCATGAAAAAAGCCGCTGCTCTTGCGGGCAGCGGCTTTTTTGTTGAGCGCTCAGTGAGTACTAACCTTTGGCCTGGGCCAGCATGGTGGCTGCGTCGCTGACTTCAAATTTGCCCGGACCTTCGACGTTGAGCGCTGCGACCTTGCCGTCCTTGACGAGCATGGAGTAGCGGTTGCTGCGCAGGCCCATGCCTTTGGCGGTCAGGTCCAGCGTCAGGCCGGTGGCCTTGGTAAAGTCGGCGCTGCCGTCGGCCAGCATGCGCACCTTGCTGCCGGTCTTCTGGTCACGCGCCCAGGCGCCCATGACAAAAGCGTCGTTGACGCTGACGCACCAGATTTCATCGACACCGGCGGATTTGAGTTCGTCAAATTTCTCGACATAACCGGGCACATGTTTGGCAGAGCAGGTCGGCGTGTACGCGCCCGGCAGGCCAAACAGCGCAATCGTTTTGCCGGCGCTGGCTTTGGCCACGTCCACCGGGTTGGGGCCGATGCTGCAGCCATTGCCCTCGACTTCTGAAAACTCCATCAGCGTGGCCGCGGGAAGGGTGTCGCCTACTTTGATCATGTGTGTTCCTCTGTGTCTTTGGTTGGGGTGGGGTGCTTGATGTGCTCAGGCAGGGGTCACCGTCATTTTCAACGATTGTTCGAAGTATTTCAAAACCGGGGTTAAAGAGCGCTGAACAAGTCGCTAAAACAAAAACGGCCCACCAGGTGAGCCGTTGTTGAATGACCTGGGGTCAAGCCGGGAAGGCTTAAACCACGGCCGCTTTTTCGACCAGCCGGGTCACAACCCAGTTCTTGGTTTTGGAGATCGGGCGGCTCTCGGTGATCTCGATCATGTCGCCCGTGTGGTACTCGCCCTTTTCGTCATGGGCGTGGTACTTGCTGGACAGGGACACGATCTTGCCGTACAGCTCGTGCTTGACGCGGCGCTCAACCAGAACCGTGACGGTTTTGGCGCGCTTGTCACTGACAACGCGGCCAATCAAGGTGCGCTTGAGGGATTTTTTAGCTTCCGTCATTATTTGGCTCCCTTGACGATGGTTTCGGCCAGAATGGTTTTGGCGCGAGCGATGTCACGGCGCGCAGAACGCAGCGTGGCGGTGTTGGTGAGTTGTTGCGTGGCTTTTTGCATGCGCAGGCCAAAGTGGGCTCTTTGCAGCTCTTTGACTTCGGTTTGCAGGCCGGCAACGTCTTTTTTGCGCAGTTCAACAGATTTGGTCATGGTCATTTCCCTTACTGTCCGATCATGCGGCTGACGAAGGTGGTGCGCAGCGGCAGCTTGGCAGATGCCAGGCGGAACGCTTCGCGGGCCAGCTCTTCAGGCACACCAACGATTTCAAAAACGATTTTGCCGGGCTGGATTTCAGCCACGTAGTACTCGGGATTGCCTTTACCGTTACCCATACGCACTTCAGCAGGCTTTTGGGAAATCGGCTTGTCCGGGAAGACACGGATCCAGATGCGGCCGCCACGTTTGACGTGACGCGAAATCGCACGGCGTGCGGCTTCGATTTGACGGGCCGTCAGACGGCCACGGTCGGTGCACTTCAGACCGAAATCACCAAACGCGACCGAGCTACCCCGGGTTGCGATGCCGGTGTTGCGGCCTTTTTGTTCTTTGCGGTATTTTCTGCGAGCAGGTTGCAGCATTTCTTTTCTCCGTTATTAGACCGATTACTCGGTCTTGGCACCGTCAGCTGCTGCAGCTGGCGCGGCTTTGCGGACGCGCTTAACGGTGGTTTTCGGGGCTTCGCTACCAGGAGTAGCTTCAGCCGGTTTGTCGCTGCCGTCCGCCGGTGCGGTGCTGGTGCCCATGGCACCACGTGCCGGAGCACGCGCACCGCGGGGAGCGGGACGGTCAGAACCAGGGCGGTCACCCGGACGCGCGTCACGACGCGGGCCACGTGGTTTGCGCTCTTCGTCAGCGACCTCGACCATTTTGGCGCCTGGCGCATCGTTGCGGCCCAGGGTGTCGCCTTTGTAGACCCAGACCTTGACGCCGATCACACCATAGGTGGTCTTGGCTTCAGAGGTGCCGTAGTCGATGTCGGCGCGCAGTGTGTGGAGGGGCACGCGGCCTTCGCGGTACCACTCGCAACGTGCGATCTCGATACCGTTCAGACGGCCGGACGACATGATCTTGATGCCCAGGGCACCCAGACGCATGGCGTTTTGCATGGCGCGCTTCATCGCACGGCGGAACATGATGCGTTTTTCAAGCTGCTGGGTGATGCTGTCAGCGATGAGCTTGGCATCAATTTCAGGCTTGCGAACTTCTTCAATGTTCACGGCGACCGGCACGCCCAGCTGGCGGCTCAGTTCTTTCTTGAGGTTCTCGATGTCCTCGCCTTTTTTGCCGATCACAACGCCCGGACGTGCCGAGAAAATCGTGATGCGGGCATTTTTGGCGGGGCGCTCGATCAGGACGCGCGAAACCGCAGCGTTCTTGAGCTTGGCCTTGAGGTACTCGCGAACCTTGATGTCTTCAGCCAGCATGCCGGCGAAGTCCTTGTTGCTGGCGTACCAGCGGCTGGACCAGTTGCGGCTGATGGCGAGGCGAAACCCGGTTGGGTTGATTTTTTGTCCCATATCCTGCTGCCTTTAGTTGCCAACCACAACGTACACATGGCACGTTGGCTTGCTGATGCTGTTGCCGCGGCCTTTGGCGCGTGCGGAGAAACGCTTGAGCGTGGCGCCCTGTTCGACGTAGATGGTTTTCACCTTCAGTTCGTCGATGTCGGCACCATCGTTGTGTTCAGCGTTGGCGATAGCGGACTCAACCACCTTCTTGATGATTCCGGCAGCTTTTTTCTGCGTGAAAGTCAGGATGTTGAGGGCCTGATCCACTTTTTTGCCGCGGATCAGATCAGCGACCAGGCGGCCCTTGTCGACCGACAGACGAACGCCCCGGAGGGTTGCACGTGTTTCCATGGTCTTTCCTTACTTTCTCACAACTTTTTTGTCAGCCGGATGACCTTTGAAAGTCCGGGTGAGTGCGAACTCGCCCAGCTTGTGGCCAACCATTTGATCGGTGATATAGACAGGGACGTGCTGCTTGCCGTTGTGCACGGCGATGGTCAGGCCGATGAACTCGGGCAGGATCATGGAGCGGCGCGACCAGGTCTTGATCGGCTTTTTGTCTTTGTTGGTAACGGCCTTGTCGGCCTTGACTACCAGATGCTGGTCGACAAAGGGACCTTTTTTGAGTGAACGTGTCATGGCTTAACCTTACTTCTTGCGACGCGAAACAATCATCACTTGCGTGCGTTTGTTGTTGCGGGTGCGGTAGCCTTTGGTCAGGTTACCCCATGGGTCGACAGGATGGCGGCCTTCGCCGGTCTTGCCTTCACCACCGCCGTGCGGGTGGTCAACCGGGTTCATCACCACACCGCGAACGGTTGGGCGGATACCCATCCAGCGCTTGACACCGGCCTTGCCCAGACGGCGCAGGCTGTGCTCTTCGTTGGCGACCTCGCCGATCGTGGCGCGGCACTCGATGTGGATCTTGCGGACCTCGCCAGAGCGCATGCGCACCTGGGCGTAAGTGCCTTCACGGGCCAGCAGCGTCGCAGATGTACCAGCCGAGCGTGCGATTTGCGCGCCCTTGCCGATTTGCATCTCGATGCAGTGGATGGTGGAGCCCACAGGAATGTTGCGGATAGGCAGGGTGTTGCCGACGCGGATCGGGGCTTCAGAACCGCTGACCAGCGTGGCGCCAACTTCAAGGCCGCGAGGGGCGATGATGTAGGCACGCTCGCCGTCGGCGTAGCAGATCAGCGCAATGTGGGCCGTGCGGTTGGGGTCGTACTCGATGCGTTCGACCTTGGCCGGAATGGCGTCCTTGTTGCGCTTGAAGTCCACCACACGGTAGTGGTGCTTGTGACCGCCGCCTTTGTGGCGTGTCGTGATGTGCCCGTTGTTGTTACGGCCGGCCTTCTGGAATTGTGGCTCCAGCAGCGGCGCGTAAGGCTCACCCTTGTGCAGGTGGTCCCGGGAAATCTTCACCATGCCGCGCATACCCGGCGAGGTGGGTTTCATTTTAATGACAGCCATTACGCAGCCTCCCCACCGATGTTCAGCTCTTGACCAGGTTTGAGCGTCACATAGGCCTTGCGAATGTTGTCGCGGCGGCCAGTGGATTTGCCAAAACGCTTGGTTTTGCCTTTTTGGTTCAGTACAGACACAGCCTTCACGTCTACCTTGAACATCAATTCCACAGCGGCCTTGATTTCAGGTTTGGTGGCGTCCTGCAGCACCTTGAACAGCACCGCGTTGGATTTGTCCGCGACCATGGTTGCCTTTTCAGACACGATGGGAGCGACCAGCACCTGCATCAGGCGGCCTTCGTCAAATTTGGGTTTTGTGTTCACGGCGCTCATGCGAACATCTCCTTGAGTTTGTCCATGGCAGCCTTGGTGACCAGAACCTTTTTGTAGTGAACCAGTGACACCGGATCGGCGTAACGGGGCTCAACCACCAGGATGTTGGTCAGGTTGCGGGAGGCCAGGTACAGGTTTTCGTCGACTTCGTCAGCGATCACCAGCACCGATTTGAGATTCATGGCCTTGAACTTGTCGGCCAGGACCTTGGTCTTGGGCGAGTCCACGGTCCAGGAATCAACCACAGCCAGACGGCCTTCACGGGCCAGCTGGGAGAAGATGGAGGCCATGCCGGCGCGGTACATCTTCTTGTTGATTTTCTGGGTGAAGTTTTCGTCAGGCATGTTCGGGAAAATACGACCGCCTCCGCGCCACAGCGGGGAAGATGTCATACCGGCGCGAGCGCGGCCGGTGCCCTTTTGCTTGAACGGCTTTTTCGTCGAGTGCTTGACCTGCTCACGGTCTTTTTGTGCACGCGTACCCTGGCGGGCGTTGGCCTGGAAGGCCACGACCACCTGGTGAATCAGGCTTTCGTTGTATTCGCGACCAAACACGGTATCGGGCACGTCCACTTTGGACGAAGCCAGACCCTGGTCATTCAGGAGTTCGACCTGCATCAGTTCGCTCCTTTGGCAGCGGTTGGTTTGGCCTTGATGGCGGCGCGAACCGTCACAAAACCACCTTTGGAACCAGGCACAGCGCCGCGGATCATCAGCAGTTGACGGGCTTCGTCAATGCGCACGATGTCGAGGTTTTGCGTGGTTTTGGTGACGTCACCGAGGTGGCCCGTCATGCGTTTACCGGGAAACACACGACCGGGATCCTGCGCCATACCGATGGAGCCGGGCACGTTGTGCGAACGGCTGTTACCGTGCGACGCGCGCTGCGAGCTCATCTTGTGACGCTTGATGGTGCCGGCAAAGCCTTTACCGATGGAAGTGCCCTGCACGTCCACCTTCTGGCCAACAGCAAAAATATCAGCGGCGGGCACAACAGCGCCAGCGGCATATTTGCCTGCGACATCGGCAGTCACGCGGAATTCTTTGAGGATTTCACCGGCTTCAACACCTGCTTTTGCAAGGTGGCCAGCGGCTGGCTTGGTGATGCGCGACGCTTTGCGTGCACCAAATGCCACTTGAAGGGCATCGTAGCCGTCGTTTGCTTGGGTTTTCACCTGGGTCACGCGGTTGTTAGACACATCTACCACTGTGACAGGAACGGTATCCCCATCATCAGTGAACAGACGCATCATGCCCACCTTGCGGCCCAGCAACCCGAGGGAGTTGCTCAGACTCATGCTTTTCTTTCGTAACTTCCACCGCTGCGACTTCAATTGGCCGCAGACGTTTTTGTGTGAAAGACAGTTAATAAAACCGCCCCAGACTCACTTGCGCAAGTTCAGGACAGCCCAAGAGTATAGCGCGGACTTGGCCAGTTGGCAAATCCGCGCTGAATCCCGGTCTTTTGGGGGCCGGCTTTCGCCAAAACCCCGATTTCTTGCTTACTGCAGCTTGATTTCGACGTCCACACCGGCGGGCAGATCGAGCTTCATCAACGCGTCAACGGTTTTGTCCGTCGGGTCAACGATGTCCATCAGGCGCTGGTGTGTGCGGATTTCCAGCTGGTCGCGGCTCGTCTTGTTGACGTGGGGCGAACGCAGGATGTCAAAACGCTTCATGCGGGTTGGCAGGGGCACGGGACCCTTGACAATCGCGCCTGTGCGCTTGGCAGTGTCAACAATTTCAGCTGCCGACTGGTCGATCAGCTTGTAGTCAAACGCTTTGAGACGGATGCGGATTTTTTGCTTGGTGGCCATGGTAATTCCTTAAATGACTGCGGAATTACGCAAGAATCTTGGCCACAACACCGGCGCCGACGGTTTTGCCGCCCTCGCGGATGGCGAAACGCAGACCCTCTTCCATGGCGATCGGGTTGATCAGCTTGACGGTGATCGACACGTTGTCGCC
>JAKFXR010000109.1 GCA_021731285.1 Polaromonas sp.
GGGGAGTTAGTCCTACTGTCCAGAGCAAGCCACGAAAGCAGCGTGACGCTCTCGATGACTCCAGCCGCGCCCGCCGGGGAGAGACCCGGCCAGCAGGCAAACCTCAACGCAAGAAGCAACTTGAAGGGCTTCAAGCCTTCAAAAACTCCGCTCTCCCCCCCAGCCACCGCAAAATATGCCGATGCGCCAAATCCGCATACCGGTCCAGCATCACCGGCGCCAGCACCCGCGCCCAGGCCAGCAGAGCCGAGTCCGTCGCCAGATCAGCAAAACGCAGCAAGGGCGCACCTGACTGCCGCGCGCCGAGGAACTCACCCGGACCGCGAATTTCCAGGTCACGCCTGGCAATCTCAAAACCGTCCTGTGTATCGACCATCGCCTTGAGCCGCGCCCGTGCTGTTTCGCCCAGTCGCGGCGCCTCGCCTGTTGAATACAGCAACACACAGGCAGAAGCCGCCGCGCCACGCCCAACCCGGCCACGCAGCTGATGCAACTGGCTCAGGCCAAAACGCTCGGCGTGTTCAATCACCATCAAGGACGCATTGGGCACGTCCACACCGACCTCGATCACCGTGGTGCTGACCAGGACGCCGAGCTGGCCGCTGGTAAACAGGGCCATCACCGCTTTCTTTTCAAGCGGCGGCATGCGTGAGTGCAACAGGCCGACCTGCGTGCCAGGCAAGGCCGCAGTCAAAGCTTCAAGGGTTTGCGTGGCATTGATCAAGTCCACGGATTCGCTCTCTTCGATCAAGGGGCACACCCAATAGACCTGCCTGCCCTCAGCCAGCTGCCCACGGATCCGCTCCACCACTTCGTCACGCCGCGCGTCGGCGACTACTTTGGTCACGATGGGCGTTCGGCCAGGCGGCAGCTCGTCGATGGTGGAGACATCCAGGTCGGCGTAATAACTCATGGCCAGGGTGCGCGGGATCGGCGTGGCCGTCATCATCAGCAGATGAGGCTCTTCTCCACCCTGTGTCATCTTGCTGCGCAGCGCCAGCCGCTGCGCCACGCCAAAGCGGTGCTGCTCGTCAATGATGGCCAGCGCCAGGTTTTTGAAAACCACCTTGTCCTGGATCACCGCATGTGTGCCCACCACAAGCCCTGCCGCGCCGCTTTCAATCATGGCCAGCGCCTCGCGTCGTTCTTTGGCCTTCTGGCTGCCTGTGAGCCAGGCGGTTTGAATACCCAGGGGCTCCAGCCAGCTGATGAGCTTGCGAAAGTGCTGCTCGGCCAGAATTTCCGTAGGCGCCATCAGCGCGCACTGCCAGCCTGCGTCCATGCAGCGCGCCGCGGCCAGCGCCGCCACCACGGTTTTTCCCGAGCCCACATCGCCCTGCAGCAAGCGGTGCATGGGAATATTCTTTTGCAGGTCTGCATCAATCTCGCTGCCCACGCGCTGTTGGGCAGCTGTCAGGCGAAAAGGCAACCGCTCCAGCAGTTGCTCATGCAGCGTGCACTGCGTCCCGGCCATCACCTGCCGGGTCAGGGCCGGCGCGCGCATGGCCGCACGTACACGGCGCGCCTGCAACTGCGACAGTTGCTGGGCCAGCAGCTCTTCAGCTTTGAGCCGTTGCCAGGCCGGGTGGCTACGGTCCTCCAGCGTGGCCAGCATCACGTCCGGCGTGGGATTGTGCAAAAACTGTAGCGCCTCACGCAGGCTGGACAAAGGCTGGGGCAGGTTCTTATTCAAATAATCCGGTGGCAGCGTCTCGCTCAAGTCGGCTCTAGCCAGACCGCTCAACACCGCCTTGCGCAAGTAGGCTTGCGGCAGCCCGGCAACTGTCGGGTAAACCGGGGTGAACGCGGCAGGCAGGTCTCCGCCAGCCGCCTTGAAGCCCGGGTGCACCATCTCCCGGCCTGCAAAGCCGCCCCGGATCTCGCCGCGCACCCGCACACGGGCGCCCACGCTCAGGGCTTTTTGATGTGAGGGATAGAAATTGATAAAGCGCAGAACGCAGGTGTCACTGCCATCATCCACCGTCACCCGCAATTGGCGGCGCGGCCGGAAAACAAGCTCGCTGTGGGTGACCTGCGCCTCGATCTGCACCGTGTCGCCATCGCGCGCATCCGCCAGACGGGTGATGCGGGTTTCGTCTTCATAACGCAGCGGCAGGTGCAGGGCCAGGTCAATGTCGCGTCTAAGACCCAGTTTGTCGAGCGCCTTCTGCGCAGACGATTTCTGCGGCAAGCCTGCCGCCGCAGGCGGTGCCTTGGGAGAAGAAGCTGCGGGAGGCGACATGGGACAATTGTGCCTTCATGAAGACGCACCTCAAGCTCAGTGATTTTGACTTCACGCTCCCCGACGAACTGATTGCCCAGCACCCTGCCTCCGAACGCAGTGCTTCGCGCCTGCTGGATGGCAGGGGAAGCCCCGCAGTTGACAGGCGTTTTACCGAACTGCCGGACCTGCTCCAGCCGGGCGACCTGCTGGTACTCAACGACACCAAAGTCGTCAAGGCGCGCCTGTTCGGCAAAAAAAGCAGTGGCGGACGGCTGGAGTTGCTGATCGAGCGAGTGCTGTCGCCCACCGCGGACGCCGGGCATGAAGTGGCCGCCCACATGAAGGTCAGCAAAAAACCTGCGCCTGGCGCTGTCATGCAGATGGACGGCGGCTTCACCGCCACCCTGCTGGGCCGCTGGCCCCATGCCGATGGCCCGCTGTATCACTTCGCCCTTAGCAGCGACCCCTATGCGCTGATGGAACGCCACGGCCATGTGCCCCTGCCGCCCTACATCACGCACACCGATTCGGCAGACGACGAAAACCGCTACCAGACCGTGTTTGCCAAACACCCCGGCGCGGTGGCTGCGCCAACGGCCGCCCTGCACTTTGACGAGGCGGTGCTGGCACGGCTTGCGGCCAATGGCGTGCAACGCGCCACCGTCACACTGCATGTGGGCGCTGGCACCTTCCAGCCGGTCAAGGCAGAAAACATTGCCGACCATGTGATGCACTTCGAGCGCTTTGACGTGCCGCAAGCGACACTTCAGGCGATAAGTGATTGCAAGGCGCGCGGCGGGCGCGTGGTGGCGGTGGGCACCACCTGCGTGCGCGCGCTGGAGTCGGCGGCGAAATTCGGCCCCGATTGCCGGGACACCAACATCTTCATCACACCCGGTTTCGACTTTCAGGTGGTGGACCTGCTACTGACCAACTTCCATTTGCCCAAAAGCACCTTGATGATGCTGGTCAGCGCTTTTGCCGGCTACGAGCACATCATGGCGCTGTACCGCCACGCCATCGCCCAGCGCTACCGCTTTTTCAGCTACGGCGACGCGATGCTGCTGCAACGCACGGCCTTGGGCAAGCCCTGAGACAATCGCAGCATGCTGAACTTTGAAGTCCTGACAACCGATGCGCCCGAGGGCGCCTACCTCGGCTCGTTTGCGCGCCGCGGCACGCTCACGCTGAACCATGGCGTGGTACAGACGCCGATCTTCATGCCGGTAGGCACCTACGGCACCGTCAAGGGCGTGATGCCGCAGTCACTGCATGAGATGGGCGCGCAAATCATTCTGGGCAACACCTTTCATCTCTGGATGCGTCCGGGCCTGGACGTGATGCAGCAGTTTGGCGGACTGCACAAGTTTGAAAGCTGGCACAAACCGATACTCACCGACAGCGGTGGCTTTCAGGTCTGGTCGCTGGGCGAGATGCGCAAGATTTCCGAGGAGGGGGTGAGGTTTGCATCGCCCGTCAACGGCGACAAGTTGTTTTTAACGCCCGAGATCTCGATGCAGATCCAGACCGTGCTCAACAGCGACATCGTGATGCAGTTCGACGAATGCACGCCTTACGACACCAAAGGCCACATCACCACCGAGGCCGAAGCGCGCGTCTCGATGGAACTGAGCCTGCGCTGGGCCAGGCGCTGCATTGACGAATTCACGAAACTTGAGAACCCGAATGCGCTGTTTGGGATTGTGCAGGGCGGCATGTTTGAAAACCTGCGCCAGGAATCGCTGGACGCGCTGGTCGAGCTCGACCTGCCCGGCTACGCGGTGGGCGGTGTGAGCGTCGGCGAGCCCAAGGAAGAAATGTTGCGCATCATGGCGCACACACCGCACCGCCTGCCTGCCAACAAACCCCGCTACCTGATGGGCGTGGGCACGCCGGAAGACCTGGTTGAAGGTGTGGGCGCCGGCGTGGACATGTTCGACTGCGTGATGCCGACCCGCAATGCGCGCAACGGCCACATGTTCACCCGCTTTGGCGACCTGAAAATCCGCAATGCGCGCTACAAGGCCGAAGACCAGCCGGTGGACGCGACCTGCAGCTGCTACACCTGCAAGAATTTCTCCAGAGCCTATATGCACCACCTGGACCGCTGCGGCGAAATGCTGGGGCCCATGCTCAGCAGCATTCACAACCTGCACTACTACCTGAACCTGATGCAGGAAGTGCGCGATGCCCTGGACGCCGGAAAATTTGGCGCATTCGTGACCCAGTTCAGACAAGACCGGCAGCGCGGCGTATAGCCGATCCTTCACCCCTCAGGAGATTTCATGCACTACCGTCGTCTCGGAAGCAGCAACCTGAAGGTGTCCACCCTGTGCCTGGGCACCATGATGTTTGGCCAGCAAACGCCTGCCGATGAAGCGGCGCGCATCGTCGCCTCCGCCAAAGACCATGGCATCAACTTCATCGACACGGCGGATGTGTACAACGAAGGCAGATCCGAAACCGTGGTGGGCCAGTTGCTCGCTGGTCAGCGCGCGCACTGGGTGCTGGCCAGCAAACTGGGCAACAAGGCCGGGCCGGGCATCAACCAGAGCCACTATTCGCGCAACTGGATCCTGCAACAGACCGACGCTATCCTGGCGCGGCTGGCTACCGACTACCTGGACATTCTGTACCTGCACCGCGACTTTCACGACGCCAATCTGGAGGAAGCCGTGCGTGCGCTGGGCGACCTGATACGCACCGGCAAGATACGCAGCTTCGGCCTGTCCAACTTCCGCGGCTGGCGCATTGCAGAGATCGTGCGCCTGTGCGAGAAAACCGGCGTGTCCCCACCGGCGGTTTGCCAGCCCTATTACAACCTGCTCAACCGCGGACCCGAGGTCGAAATTTTGCCCGCCTGCGCCCACTACGGCCTGGGTGTCGTGCCCTACAGCCCGCTGGCGCGCGGTGTGCTGACCGGCAAATACCCGCCGGGCCAGCCGCCCGCCGAAGGCACCCGCGCCGGCAGCGGCGACAAGCGCATTCTTGAAACCGAGTTCCGCGAAGAGTCGCTGGTCATCGCACAGAAAATCAAGGCACGCTGCGAGGCCAAAGGCTGGGTTTCCGGCCAGTTTGCCGCTGCCTGGGTCCTGGCCAATCCGCTGGTCAGCTCAGTGATTGCCGGCCCGCGCCTGCTGTCGCACCTCGAGGATCTGTACGGAGCGGTGGATCTGACACTGGACAGCGAAGACGAAGCCTTCGTGAACGGGCTGGTCATCCCCGGCCATGCTTCCAGCCACGGCTACACCGATCCGAGCTACCCCTTTTTCGGCCGGCCGGTGCTTTGAACTTGTAGCGTTTGCCGTTACCTTAAACCTGATACTGCGCCCACATCGTATTTGTAAATCGCGATGCGCCTACCTGTTGTCGCAGCTTTTTGAACATGGTGGCCTGTGGGTAAGCACGTTGAAACTGCTCTTGCGTCGCATGCAATTGATATGGCAAGTAGTAGGTGCCTTCATGCGACAAGGCCAGGTCAATCATTGCCCGGGTCCACTGGGCAACCTGTTGCTGAGCCTGGATCGAAACCCGTTGCTTGTAATAAACCACAAAGGAAAATACGTCTTGCTGAGCCCAGGCCATCAAGACAGCCAGATCAGCCGGTGAATGCCGGATTGAGACATTTACCGTTCCCGTGGGAGTCGATTGCAGTATCTTCGACATCCTGCGCGCGAAACTGACGAAGTGGCGCTCGGGGACAAAGTACTCCTGCAAAACATAGGTTGCAACATCACGGTTCGCGGGTTCAAGCTGAGCCACGTCGAGGCTGGCTTCATAGTTGCGCCAAACTACGGCTGGTTTGTCCTCAATCGGCATGGCGACTTTTTCCCTAAGAGAAGAGCCGCCGGGCACCTCAGTCATTGCCCACAAAAAAAGCTGTTCTTTGGTGTACCTTCCACCCAACGGCGTCAATCGCTCATGAACCGTCAAAGGCTTTTCTGTTCGCGTCCACGTGACACAGCGTGGATAGTCAAACTTCCCGGGGAATAAATCAGCGTTATGGAGGAGGACTTTGGGATTGGACTGAACCCTTTCACGAAACCAGGCCGGGTAGTCTTCAATGCTCACACGGTTGGTCGATCTTTCAATCCGGAAGTTGTCGTCGAGATTGAGCTCCACCTCTGTAACCACGCCCATTCCGCCATAACCACCTATGGCAGCATGAAAGATCTCAGCATTGATTTCTCTGCTGGCTTCAACAAGCTCCCCGTCAGGCAACACAAGCTGCAGGGCCCGAACAGACCTGCTGATGGGGCCATGCCCAACATATCGGCCATGGCAATTCACTGAGATAGACCCGCCCACGGTGAAGCTTGAATAACTCTGCATGGTCCGAATCGAGAGACCTGCTGGATCAATGATTGTCTGCAAATCACGCCACCGCATCCCCGCTTGAACACGAACCACCCGATTTAACGGGTCAAATTTCACCAAGCCATTCATAGGACGCATGTTCAACTGCAATCCACTGTGAATTGCAGTCTGTCCTCCCATGCTGAATCGTCCGCCACCAACACTTACCTGGCCTCGCCATTTATGCAGTGCCTGCCGCACATCGTCGGTACCGCGGATTTCAGCTATTCCTCCGACTTTCACGGTATGGAGATGAGTTACGTTGCATATGCTCAGTGGGTCCGCAGGACACCTCGCCTCGGTGTTCAGCGGCGCAAGCACCATGCCGCCGGCAATCAGGGAAAGTGCTTTTCTGCGTGACGGATCAAAACTCATCTGTTTTCCCTTACAGGCAGGACGGATGCAGTCTCCGGCACCGGCTTGCGCCCGTCACCCGCCGCTCCGCAGGCATGGCAGAACTTGGCAAACGCACTCTTGCGTGTGGTGCAGACAGCGCAATGGTCGTGCAGCCCAATGCCGCAATGCGGGCAAAAATCGATGGCGGTGTTTTTCAGATCGACAGCCCGCTCGCAGCCAGGGCACACGCCTTTGGACAGCCGCGTCAGCGCGGTGTCGTAGCTCAACTCTTCCCTGCGCTGGGCATCGGGCAACTGCTCGGCCAGTTTTTGCCGCTCCAGATAGCGGTTCAGTGAAATGATGGCCTGGCGGCCCACCAGCACAGTCACGATGATGCCAACGACATAGCGCACATAGCCCCCGTAGCTTGGCAGGTAGGGCACCAGTTCGACAAAAAATGCAAACAGCGCAAAGAAAATGAAGCCCCATACAAAGGGCCAGTAGGTCGTGTGGCGCTTGACCTTGAACAACCAGCCCGCCGCCACCAGCAGCGGCAGGGTGAGGGCCAGGCGGTACAAAAACACCCTTAATTCAACGCGCCGGTATTCGGCGTTGAGTTTGTCCTGCGCCACGCGCTCCAGCTCCCGCAATTGCTCCTGTGTCTTCGCTTCGGCTTGCCGCGCATCCAGCGCAGCCTGCTCCTGTTGCTCGACACGGGTCTTGGCATCACGCTCGGCCTGCCGCAAGCCGTCCAGTGCGCGAGTACGCGCAATCAACTCCGGGTCCTGATCCGACAGCTGGGTGGCCCGGCGCGTGGCCAGCCAGTTGTTGAAGGTTTCGCGCGCGCTTTGGGTGTCGGACTGGGCCACACGGTGCTTGAGGCGGGCTTGCTCCAGCGCCGTCTGTGCACCTTGTGCTGCGCGTTGCGACTGCTTGATGCCCTCGCGCAGACGTTCAGCCGCGGGACGGTCCAGAAAGTCATCAAGCATCAAACGCTTTTCAACCTTGGGCAGGTCGCCCACCACCGTGCCGCCCAGACCAATCAGGAACCCGGCAAAGATGAAAGCCACCAGCCACAGGCCGCGGTGAAACCATTTTTCTGACAGTCGCAAAGCTTTACTCATGGGGGACTCCTGCAATCCAGCGTCGTGTTCAAACTTTCAAAAGTGCGGCCACCCGGTCGCGCAGAACTTCCGGCTGGACCTCTGCGGGTGCCAGCGCATGACCTGCATTGAGCCCCACGCGGCTGAACAGACCGCGCCGGAAGGGCCGCACCATGGCCGTGCCCCGCTCCACCCGGCTGAAGAACGAACCCCACAGATTGGTCAGGGCGATCGGGACCACTGGCACGTTCAGGCCATCGCGTTCGGCGTTCTCCAGAATTTTCATGATGCCACCCTTGAAGGGCTGCAGGCTGCCGTCTTTGGTGATGCCGCCTTCCGGGAAGATCGCCAGCAGGTCGCCCTCACGCAGCACTTTGGCGGCGGCCTCAAAAGCCGCTTCGTAAGCCACCGGGTCTTCGGCACGCGGCGCAATCGGTATGGCCCTGGCCAGCCGGAACAACCAGCCCAGCACCGGCATTCTGAAAATCCGGTGGTCCATCACAAAATAAATGGGGCGCGGACTGGCCGCCATCAGCAGCACCGGATCCACAAAACTGACGTGGTTGCAGGCCAGCACGGCCGGACCCTGCGTGGGGATATGCTCGTCACCGGAAACCCTGAAGCGATAAATGCAGCGCGAGGCGATAAACGCGATAAAGCGCAGCATGTACTCGGGCACCAGCATGAAGATATAAAACGCCACCACCGCATTGGCCAGTCCAACGAACAGGAAGATCTCCGGGACGCTGAACCCGGCCTTGAGCAAGGCGCCGGCCAGGATGGCGCTGATGATCATGAACAGCGCATTGAGGATGTTGTTGGCGGCAATGATGCGGGCGCGGTGCGTGGGTTGACTGCGCAACTGGATCAGCGCATACATGGGCACGCTGTAGAGGCCCGCAAACAGGCTGAGCAGCGCCAGGTCCGCCATGACGCGCCAGTGCGCTGTTTGCGCCATGAAAGCCGCCACGCCCATCGCCGGCATGGACGGCAGGCCACGCGATGCGAAATAAAGGTCAATTGCAAACACGCTCATGCCAATGGCGCCCAGTGGCACCAGGCCAATCTCGACATGGCGCTTGCTCAGCACCTCGCACAACAGGGACCCGGTGCCTATGCCTATCGAAAAAATCACCAGCAGCAGGGAAGCCACCTGCTCGTCGCCATGCATCACTTCTTTGGCAAAACTCGGAAACTGGCTCAAAAAAACGGCGCCAAAAAACCACATCCAGCTGATGCCCAGCATGGAACGAAACACAACGATGTTGCTGTGGGCCAGCCTGAGGTTGCGCCATGTCTCGGTGACCGGGTTCCAGTTGATCCTGAGATCAGGATCGGTCGCCGGTGCGAGGGGAATAAACTGCGCCACCATCCGGCCAGCCACGGCCACCAATACGCAGGCAAAGGCGACGTACAACGGACCGTCACCAGGTATTGCCACGATCAGGCCGCCCAGAATGCTACCAAGCAAAATGGCCACGAAGGTCCCCATCTCCACCATGCCATTGCCGCCGGTGAGTTCACGCTCGTTCAATGCCTGCGGCAGGTAGGCAAACTTGACCGGGCCAAACAGGGTGGAATGAAGTCCCATTAGAAACGTACATGCCAGCAGGACTGGCACCTGGACGTTGACATCCGCTGCGAGAAAGCCGGCGGCAGCCACCCCCATGATGATCACTTCCAGGTTCTTGACAAACCGGATGACGCGGGTTTTTTCGAATTTGTCAGTGAGCTGTCCACTGGTGGCGGAGAACAGCAAAAAAGGCAGGATGAACAAGGCGCCAATCACCAGACCGGCCAGCGCGGGCGGCAACCAGCTCACACTGAGCTGGTAGGTCACCATGACGGTGAAAGCAAACTTGAACAGGTTGTCGTTGGCCGCGCCTGAAAACTGGGTCCAGAAAAACGGCGCAAAGCGGCGTTGCTTCAGCAGCGCGAACTGGTTCGGGTGCGCGGCCGTTTCATGGGGGGTGGATGCCGCTGGTTCAACACGCATGCCGGTGTGTCCTTGTGTGGGTGCCGCGCTCAATGCGCAAGCTTGAGCGGATTCTGCCCCGGTTTTGCGACAGGCGAGTCAACGGCGCAACAGCCCTGCGCTTATTCAGTCGCCGTGAACACGGTGAGCACGCCGGTATAGCCATACAGGTGGTGGCGCGCGATCTCACCTCCCGCAAAAAATCCCACCAGCGGCACATCGCCCAGGGCGCGGCGCACGATCTGCAGCTCGGCACTGGGGGCGCCGAAATGCGGGCCGCCGCGACCCGAGCAGCTGACATAGATGGCGCCGGCAATGCGTCGCGCCGGATGCGGCGCGGCATCGGCATGTGACGTACCCATAGCCGTGGCAACTTCCAGCGAGACTTCCTCCGGCTCCAGTTCTTCGCGGATTTCGGCGCACACGCGTACCAGGTCGGTGCGCGCGGCCTGGGCATTGCGCTCGCAAAAAGCCAGCTTCATGCCCACGACGGGCACTTCGGCAATGGCCACGCCCTTGCGCGCCGGGTCCAGCCCGATGATGTGGCGCACCACCACGTCGGAGCCGAACTGCCCGGGGTGGCGCACGCGGCCATCCTGCAGGGCGCTGCCGGCACTGCGCAGGCCCACCAATGTTGTGCGCACCTTCTCCAGCACCTCGCGCGGCTTGTCCAGCGAGACCCCCAAGTCGTCCAGCATCACGTCCAGCGCGGCGCGCCCGTCCAGTCCGGTCACCACATTGGCATCGCAGGCGGTGATTTCATGCTCTGCAGAAATCGGCTGGCAGCCCTGGGTGACACGTGACATCAGCGCCGCGCCCTGCGCAAAGGCGACGCCGCTCAAGCCCCCGCGGAAGACACCTCCGGCCGCGCCATGCCCTTTGACGTTGCCGTTACCGCTGAGCGCAAACTGCACCACGTCACTTCGGCTGGACGCCAGGCCGCCAAACACATAGCCGCTGCCGGTGCGCTGCGCCATCTCGTCGATCAGCTCGGCCACATCCGGGGTGCCGGCGTCGGCGTGCACCAGGGCGGTATGCGCCTGGAAGTGCGTCGCTGTCGCAGGGGGCAAGGGCGACACGCCGGAGAACACCCGGTACTGGTCGCTGGGCAGTCCGCAAAGCATGACGGCCAACGCAGGCTCGTCAAAATATTCCACGTTGTTGGACGCAATGCCCACGCCTACCGTACCGGCCCAGTCGGTGATCTCGGGCAGCTCGGCCCCCAGATAGTCCAGGATGTCCTGCGCCTGCGCCGCATAGTGGTCGGTGATGTAGAGCAGGCCCAGGCTGGGCGCGCTGGCATAACCGGGCAAGGCCATGTGCGCGCGCAACTGGGCCAGCACCAGGCCCGCCGCCATTTGCCATTGCGGATGCGTGGCGTGACCGTAGGGAAAAAGTTTCATGGTGCCTCAGTGGTCAGTTGACAGGCTTGGGTGGTGCCCGCGCCGTCTGCCTATCCTATCTTGCCTGCGGCCTGTTCGCCCTACCACTTCGGCAAAATCCGCTCTCCAGGAAGGATGTCGTAGGGGAAAGCCCAACCTGGAATTGCGCGCAGGCGGCCAAGCCAGGCGTCGATGTGGGTGTAGCGGCCAGCCAACTCGTAGCCGCTTTCTTCCAGCGGATAAAACAGGTAGCCGCACAGGGAAAAGTCAGCAATGGTGGGCGCCTTGCCCACCATGTAGGGACGCGAAGCGAGGTGTTTGTCGACAATACCGAAGGCGTTGTCCAGCCGCCCGCGCAGCCAGCCCATCACTGCGGCATCGGGCGCGGAAGGCCCAAACGATTTCATGAAGCGGTAGGTGGCAAAGTAGCTGGTGAACTTGTGGTTGTCAAACAGCAACCAGCGAAGCACGTCCTGCTTCTCGTCATCGTCTGCGCCTTCAAAAGCGCCATGCTTGCGGGCCAGGTAGGTCAGGATGGCGCCAGACTGGGTGAGCAGCCGCGCGCCGTCTTCCAGCACCGGCGCCTCGCCCATCTCGTTGGTCTGCTCGCGCCAGGGCTCCGTGCGGGTGACGCCATTCATGAAGTCAACAAACACGGGCTCCCAGTCCTGCCTGAGCGCGCGCAACATAAACGCTACCTTGAACGTGTTGCCGGATTGGCAAAAACCATGAAGACGGTACATGCGGGCTCTTTCCTGTGAACAAATCGCGCTTCGGTTGGGAGCGTAGCCGACGAAAACTGGCGACCGCAGTCAGATCAACGGCTGGTTTTTCTGGCGGTCTTGCGCGCTGCAGGTTTGGGTGTGGTGGCCGCGCGTGATGACGTTCTGGCCGCTGCTGGCGTGGGCCAGGCCTGGGAGCTGCGCAACGCCGTGTTCATGGCCGAGCGTGCGCCCTTGGCAACCGAGCGGCCGGCCGAGTCAGCCATGCCGCGCGCCACGTCCCTGGCCATGCCTGTCGCGCTTTTCACGGCGTCCTTGGCCAGGCCAGCGGCCAGGTTTTTGGTGGTGCTGATGGCGGTTTTTTTGGCCGCATCCTGCATGGCGGTGGTGGCGATGTTCTGAAACTGCTGCGTCAACGCCCCCCACCATTGCATGGGATCCACCACGCCGGGGGCAGGCGCTGCGGCTTTGGCAGCTTTCGTGGGCTTGGGTGGGGCTTTGGCTTTGGGCGCGGCCCTGGCAGGCTGGAAGCTGGTCGGCGGAATTTCGAGCCCGGCAAAGCTCTGTGCTTTTTCAGCGGCCTTTTCCATGCCACCGGCCACGGTGTCGGCGACCTTGAGCTTGAAGGCGTTGGCCACATCGCCCATGTTGAAGTTCATGCCCTTGAGCGTAGCCAGCGTCATCTTCTGCACTTCCAGCGCCTGGATGGTGGCCTTGAGTGCCATGGCGTTCTGGTCCAGCCAGAACTGCACGGTTTTGAGTTCTTCGATGCGTTTGTCCAGCTCTTCGACATTGAGCGTGGGCGCAATCCAGTTGCCGAGGTTGGGCAACTGCGGGATTTTCTGGCTTGCGCTGCCGGCGGCCTGCTTGGCCAGGTTCTGCAAAAAGTCAAAGCCCGGGACCATTTTTCCGAAGCCGGAGAAAGAGGGGTTGTCTGCGTCGCTCATGGTGTCTCCCGGTGGTAGAAAAGTGCCTGATCTCTGGATGGGTTCCGCCCATCCAGATAGGCTGCCCATGATCTCATTGTGCAGCCTCGCGGCCGCGCGTCAATCCGTTTTTTTTGAGGCCGCGGCAGGCACGCATGGCCACAGCTCCCAACAGCCGGCAAGCACAGTGGGCATACAAGTTACGAGTCAAATCGGCGGTTTGCCCTTCAATGGCGCGAATACTTTGCTATTATTTATATAGCAAAGCATCAACCCCCGGGGCCAAAATCCGGCGGACGACGCTCGCGCAGGCTGGTCACACCTTCGCGCACATCCGGACCGGCAAAGCCCATGAACTCCAGCGCCAGCGAAGCGTCAAATGCAGGCCCGGCCTGACGCAGCCAGTTGTTCAGCGCATATTTGGTCCAGCTGATCGCGCTTTGGGAGCCGCTGGCCAGGCGGTCGGCCACCGCATAGGCTTTGGGCAGCAACTCCTCGTCGTTGACGGCCAGCGACACCAGGCCTATGCGTTCGGCTTCTTCGCCGCTGATCGGTTCGCACAGCATCAGGTAGTACTTGGCCTTGGCCATGCCGCAGAGCAGGGGCCAGACAATCGCCGCGTGGTCACCCGCCGCCACGCCGAGCCGGGTGTGGCCATCGACAATCTTCGCGCTTTTGGCCGCAATGGAAATGTCCGCGAGCAAACCGGCCACCAGCCCCGCGCCAACCGCCGGGCCATGCAAGGCACTGACGATGGGCTTGTCGCAGTTGATCACGTTGTAGACCAGATCGCGCGCTTCTTTCCAGACCCGGGTACGGGTGGCAAAGTCGTCGGCCATGTCCTGCACCAGCGCCAGGTCGCCACCCCCGGAAAACCCCAGCCCCTCGCCGCGCAGCACGGCACAGCGCACCGTGTCGTCGCTGCCCACGTCGCGCCAGATCTGCGCCAGCTCCCGGTGGCCATCGTGGCCGGCGGTGGGCAGCTTGCCGTTGGTGGCTTTCATCTGGATGTCGAGCACCGCGCCGGCCACGCCCCGGCGCGTGATGTTCAGGGTCTGGTAGGCGCTGTAATCCATTGGCTGGGCAGTCATGGGTGTCTCCATCGGGTGGCAAAAGCAATCTTTGGATTGTGCCTCGCACAGGCCAAGGGGCACCCGCTTGACCTTGATCAACCGGGACCATGACGCCTTGACCCATGATGAAGGCGACTACAAGAAGGATGATCCATGAACCAACAACAGACCGCGCCTTACCAGCAGCAATTGCTGGACATGCGCGCCGCCCTGCTCGCACAGATTTCGGCCCAGCGCGGCGGAACCATCAGCCGCGCTGACGCCGCTGCCGACCATTTCGGCCAACCCGAGGACTCGCGTGCGCAGGTGGCCACCGAACGTGAACTCGAGTTTGCACTGGGCGAGCGCGAAACCGCCGAACTGGCAGCCATAGCCGCCGCCCTGGGCCGCATTGAAGCCGGGACCTACGGCTTGTGCATCGACTGCGGCGCCTCCGTGCCCGCCGCGAGGCTGCAGGCCAGCCCTGAAGCGTTGCGCTGCATCACCTGCCAGGAAACGGCCGAGCAGGCACATCCCGCCTGAGTCCATTTTTTCACTTTTCTACAGAGGATTTCATGAGCACTTTTCACGCCGTTGTCTGGATCGACCAGTCCGAAGCCCACGTGGTGATGTTTGACCGCGACCACATCGAGGCCCAGCGCATCAAATCGCGCACGCACCACAAACACCAGGGAAAAGCCGATGACAGCGCCGCCTTTTTTGCAGACGTGGCCCGCGCCCTGAATGGCACCCGCGAAATACTGCTCACCGGCCCCGGCCTGGCACGCAACCACTTCCGCGACTGGTGCAGCAGCCACCTGCCGGGCGTGGCCGACAGCGTGGTGGATTCGGTGGTCAGCGACCACCCGAGCGACGGCCAGCTGGTCGCGCTGGCCCGCCAGTACTTCAGGAAGTTTGACAACATGGCTGCCAACCCTTCCACCGTCTGATTCGGGAGTTTTTCCGGCCAGGCGCAACACCCGGCACCGCACAGGCTGCTATCCTTGCCCGGATGCGCAGCCTGTTTCACTTCGCCTTCAACGTCACCGACCTCGCAGAGGCTCGCCGCTTCTACGGCGATGTGCTGGGTTGCACCGAAGGCCGATCGACCGCCACCTGGGTGGATTTTGATTTCATGGGCCACCAGCTTTCACTGCACCTGGGCGAGCCTTTCAGGACAGCGCGCACCGGCCACGTCGGCGAGACCATGGTGCCCATGCCACATTTCGGCCTGGTGCTGGCCCTGCCCGACTGGCAGGCCATGGCCCGGCGACTGCAGGCCGCCAACACCGACTTTCTCTTTGCGCCGCAAGTGCGCTTTGAAGGTCAGCCCGGTGAGCAATGGACCATGTTCTTCTGCGACCCGTTTGGCAACCCGTTGGAGATCAAGGGCTTTCGGGACCTGAACGCGGTCTACGCGTCATGAGGCCGTGACTTACACCTTTGTCTCGGCCACCATACTGCTCCTGCTGATCACGGATCCGCTGGGCAACATCCCGATTTTCGCCAACGCACTGCGCAACGTGGCGCCGGAGCGGAGGGCCTTCGTGATCCTGCGCGAGGTCCTGATTGCCTTCCTGCTCCTACTGGCTTTCATGTTTGTGGGTGACAGTTTTCTGCGCGTGATGAACCTGAGTGAACTCTCGCTGCAAATTGCAGGGGCTGTGGTCCTGTTTCTCATCGCCCTGCGCATGATCTTTCCGGGCGAGCACCGGGTCTCCGAACCCGTGGAAGGCGAACCGCTGATTGTGCCGCTGGCCATCCCGGCGCTGGCCGGACCGTCGGCATTGGCCACGGTGATGCTGCTGGTGTCCCAGGCCCCCGCCCGGCGGCTGGAATGGATAGCGGCCCTGACCGTCACCATGGCGGTCTGCGCCGTGGTGCTGGTCTTGTCGGAGCGGATTCAACGCGTCGCGGGAGACCGCGTGATGATGGCTTTCGAGCGCCTGATGGGCCTGATCCTGGTGGCCATCGCTATCGAGATGCTGCTGCGCGGCATCAAGCTCTTCGTGACGCAGATGAGCACAAATTAACGCTGCAGCGGCGCAACCTTCTGGTCAATCGCGCCAAACACCAGCTCGCCGTCCTTGCCCTTGACTTCAATGCGGATGGTGTCGCCGTATTTCATGAACTCGGTGCTCGGCTTGCCGTCCTGGATGGTTTCAATGGCGCGTTTTTCGGCAATGCAGCTGTAACCTTTGGGCCAGTCGGTCTTGCCTTTGGTCTCCACACCCCTGTTGCTGACGGTGCCCGAGCCGATGACCGAACCGGCGCGCACATTGCGGGTCTTGCAGATGTGGGCGATCAACTGGCCGAAATGAAAAGTCATCTCGGGCCCCGCGTCACACATGCCGACCTTGCGGCCGTTCCAGGTGCTTTGCAGGGTCAGGTTCAGGCGTCCCTTGTCCCAGGCATCACCCAGCTCGTCCAGCGTGACCGCCACCGGACTGAAGGCGGTAGCGGGCTTGCTCTGGAAAAAACCAAAACCCTTGGCCAGCTCGTTGGGAATCAGATTGCGCAAACTGACGTCGTTGGCCAGCATCACCAGGCGAATGCCGTCAAGCGCCTGCTCGGGCGTGCTGCCCATGGGCACGTCGCCGGTGATGACCGCCACCTCGGCCTCGAAGTCGATGCCGTACTCCTCGCTGGCGCAGACCACGTCGTCGCAGGGTCCGATGAAGTCGTCACTGCCGCCCTGGTACATCAGCGGGTCTTTGTAAAAGCTCTCGGGTACCTCGGACTGGCGCGCCTTGCGCACCAGCTCGACGTGGTTGATGTAGGCCGACCCGTCCGCCCACTGGTAGGCGCGCGGCAGGGGGGCCATGCACTGCGCCGGATCAAAGGGAAACGCATGACGCGCCTTGCCGTTGTTGAGCGTCTCATACAGGTCCTGCAACTGGGGCGACAGGAAGTTCCAGTCATCGAGCACCTGCTGCAGTTTGCTGGCGATGCCGGTCGCATAATGTGCCGTCGTCAGGTCGCGTGAGACGACCAGCAGCTGGCCGTCGCGTGAGCCGTCTTTGTAGGTGGCGAGCTTCATGGGTTTCCCTTTTTATTTTGACGTGCCGGTTCCGCCAGGTGGCGGCGGAGTTACGATAAGTGAAATTAGTTTACCTAAAAGTAATTTTCAATTTTAAGCGAAATCCATGAAAGAGCGCAAAACTCCCGCCTCCCGCGCGCTGCCCGTCCAGCGGGCCGGTATCCAGTCGGTGGAGGTCGGGTTCGGTCTGCTGCAGGTCCTTGCAGCCTCGGCCGGCCCGCTCATGCTACGCGACCTGGCCGCCACCGCCGGCATGAGCGCGGCCAAGGCGCACCGCTACCTGGTCAGTTTCCAGCGCCTGCAACTTGTCACGCAGGATGCAGGCAGCACCCGCTACGACCTCGGGCCCGCGGCGCTCAAGCTGGGCCTGGCCTCGCTCTCGCGGCTGGACAGCGTCAAGCTGGCACGCGAGCGCATGGCGCCGCTGATGGAACAAATCGGCCAGACACTGGCCCTGGCGGTATGGGGCAACCAGGGACCCACCATCGTGCACTGGGAAGAGTCCTCGCAAGCCATCACTGTCAACTTGCGGCTGGGCGACGTCATGCCCCTGCTGACCTCGGCCACCGGCCTGTGTTTTTCTGCTTTCATGGCACCAGCTTCCGGCCGCGGCGACAAAACCAGAAAAGACAACCGTCCCCTGCACAACCCATTGCCGCCCCTGCTCAAGGAAGAGCTGGCCCGCATGCAAAAACTCGCGCGCAAGGACGTTCCCAAAACCATGGCGGAAGTCTCCGCCGTGCTGGAGGAGGTGCGCCGCCGCGGCATGGCCCGCGTGGTAGACACCTTGCTGCCGGGCGTGGCCGGGTTTTGCGCCCCGGTGTTCGACAGCGACGGGCATTTGGTCCTGGGCATGGTGGCGCTGGGCTCCCTGTCCAGTTTTGACCCGGCATGGGACGGGGCCGTGGCCAAACCACTGGCGCTGGCAGCGCGCCAGCTCAGCAGCGACCTGGGCTACGCAGCGGCATGAAGGCCTTGCCGGCATGGCAAACCGCGGCGCTTCCGCCGCGCGCCCTGCTGGTGCTGACTGCGATGGTGATGCTGGCTCATGTGTTGCTGCTGGAGGCCGCACCGGCGCAATGGGGCGTGCACACGCAGCCCGCCCAGGCACCGCTCAGGCATCTGGTCACGCGCACCATCACGATCAAGCCTGTGCCCGCTGCCGCCGCAGCGTCCGCCGCCCCTGTAGCGCCACCGCAAGCGCCACGGGCCCGACGCTCGCAGCAGAACCGGGCTCCTGCCCTTGTTCCACAAGAACCCGTTG